>CAYLND010000036.1:0-27139 GCA_964384905.1 uncultured Acidobacteriota bacterium | reverse complement strand
GATCGTCGGAGAAGTCGGTGAAGTTGTAGCCGGCGCCCACCTTCAGGTGCTTGTCGAGGTAACGATAGATCGCGGCCAGCCCCCCGCGGCGGCGCTGGCTGACGTCCGGCAGGTCGAGCATGCGGGCCTCGGCCAGGGCCTCCCAGCCCTTGAGGAACCGCCAGTCGACGCGCAACGCCACGAAGTGCGCGGTGTTGTCGAAGAACACCGGGTGGTCCCGATCGAGGCTGACCTGCCCCAGACGGTAGGCGTACTTGCCGCCGATCGACCAGTCGGCCGTGAGGTCGTAGTCGAGATCGATCGCCGCGATGCGGCTCTTCTGGACGAACTCGGATGCGGTGTTCTGCGTTCCCACCTGACCCGCGGTCGGGAGGTTGTAGAAGTACGTGAAC
This sequence comes from uncultured Acidobacteriota bacterium, assembly GCA_964384905.1. Taxonomy (GTDB): domain Bacteria; phylum Acidobacteriota; class Polarisedimenticolia; order Gp22-AA2; family Gp22-AA2; genus Gp22-AA3. The sequence goes on along the minus strand of CAYLND010000036.1, from coordinate 26,747 downwards.
TTGACCAGGGCGTTCAGGCGATCGTGGCGCACCGGACGGTACGCATACCCCATCACGGCCTCGGTGTAGCCGCCGCCATAGAAGTCGCCGAGCGAGCTGTCGCTGAACGAATGGTCCAGCTTGCCGACCACGCGCCAGTCCGGCGTCAGCTGGTACTTGATGTTGTTGCGGAACAGCCACACGGTCCTTTCGGTATGCGTCGTGTCGAGCTGCTCCGCGCCGTCCCGGCGATACTCGATGCCGCTCGAGAACTGCAGCGCATCCCGGCCGTAACCCAGGCGCACGCCGGCCGCCTTGCGATCGGTGTCGGCGCCCGTCCGCACGTCGCGCAGCGTGCCCACCTCGGCGCTGGCGCCCAGATTCCAGCGCTCTCTTTCCACGAGGTTGATTCCGGTGGCATGGGTGAGGCCGCTCAGCGAGTCGCTGTCCTGGTAGCGCTCCTCGAGGTAGACGCTGGAGCTGTCGGAGAGCCTGCGCTTCGCGCCCGTGATCAGGGTGCTCCGGCGGCCGAGCAGGCCATTGTCCGTCCGCTCGTTCTCCAGCGCATAGTTCAGGTAAAGGTTGGTCCGCTCGGAGGGCAGGAAGGTGGTGCCCAGCTTGCCGCCGGCTCCGAGATCCCCGTCGGAAGCCTCCGCGTCGATCTTGAAACGTTTCGTCGGGCGATAGGAGCCGCCCGCGCCGACGCGCCCGTTCTGCCCGCGGTCGCCGCTCGACGCGGCCGTGTCCTGGACGAAGCCATAGGCGCGCCACAGGGCGCCGGGATCGAACGTCGCCTGCACGACGGCGTCCGTGCGCTCGCCCTGCTCCTGGGTCAGCGGAACGACCGGCGAACGGTCCTCACGCCGATCGTTGCGCACGCCGGTGCTGACGCTCCACCTGTCCGTCAGCTTGTAGCCCAGGTCCACCTCGATCGCCCGGTGCTCGAGCCCCTGCTCTTCGGTGCTCTGATCGCCCTTGGCCCCCACGCTCAGGCGGGTCGTGACCGGCATTCGGAACGTGCCTCCGTATTGCTCGGTGTTCTTGATCGTCTCCTGGCCCGGCGCCGAGTAGCCCGCGTCGCGCTGCTGCGTGTAGAAGGTGAAGCGACCGTCGTGGCCCTTGAAGAGGTCGCCGAGCCCGAGGCTCAGATCGGTGCGATAGGCCTGCGCCTTCGCGTCGGTGAACGACAGGGGGTCATCGTTGGCGAACCCGAATCCGCCGTCCGTGGACTTCTGCGTGCTGGAGACGAGACCCTCGCTCCGGCTCCCCTGCACCTTGAGCCAGGAATCGGCGCTCATCCTCCAGGTCAGGTCCGCGCCACCGAGGTTGCTCCTGGCGTCCCCATCGTCGTTGGAGTTGCCGGTCAGGCCGAGCCGCATGTGATCGCCGAACCAGTAATGTCCCTGGCCGCCGACGGCGAGCGTGTCCAGCTTGTCCAGACCCGGCGTGAACTCGTAACGCGCCACCAGGTAGGCCTCGTCGCCGCTCACGCCGCTGCTGCGCACCAGCAGATTGTCGTCGGCGGTCGAGGACAGCGGCTGGGAAAGGAGCACCCGCCCCTGCAGGTAATCGATGTCGTAGTCGATCACGGGCCGCAGGTTGACCACCCCGGTGACGATCTGCGAGTCCTTGTCGCGGATCTCGATGCGCAGGCGCTCGGAGCCCGTCAGGATGTCCTGGTGGTGCAGGTAGTACAACGACCCGCCCGTTCCCCGGAATTGCTCGTAGCTCGGCATCGTTCCGGGTTCGGCGGCGAATCCTTCGACGGCGGCCCGGGGCGCCCCGAAGCCGGTGGTGGCCTGGGACCCGAAGTGCGCGTTGGCTCCGTACAGGCCGCGATCGACCTGGGCCAGATCGTTGCCCATGTAGTCGACCTTGAAGTTGCCCCACATCCCGTAATTCTCCCCGCGGCTCGCCTTGACGTAGAGCTTGCCCAGGGTCGGCGCCATGTCTTCCGTGACGCTGTCGTCGCCGAACGTCGGATAGTAGTAGTCGGGATCGATGCGCCGGAACAGCGAGTCGGGCGACTTGTCGAGGAAGTTGCTGAACAGGCTCTTCACCGGTCCTTCGCGGGTGTCCGCGCTCGCCTTCAATCGCCACTGGTCGCTGACCTTGCCGTTCACGTAGAACGCCAGCCGGCCGTCCAGTGACGAATCGAAGGGCTGCGGAGCGTTCTCGCCCTGCACCTGTTTCGCGGGTCCGTTCGTGTGGTCCCGCGACAGGGTCACGTCGGCCATGCCGACGTAGAACAGATCTCTGCGCTTGAACTCCAGGTCGCGAAGGTACAGCGAGCCGCTGCCCGCGTCGTCGAGCACCGCGACCTCGACCGTATGCGCGCCGGCCGGAAAAATCTCTTCCGCCACGAAATTGCCCTGCGGATCGACCGGGACCTGGTGGCCCGCCACCCAGACCGTGTGGCCCGCCGGTATGCCGCCGCCCTGCACCCTCACCGCGCCGCCGTCCAGCGGAATCTGGTGGCGCGCCAGGTCGCTCTCGCCGTAGGCGGCCAGCAGCTCGCGCGGCGGCGCGGTCTCCGCTTCTCCGGGCGACGGGTCGCGGACCAGCCACAGCGGCCGGGCCTCGGTTTCGTCGAAACGGCCCTTCGCGTCATAGGCGCGCAGAACGTACTTCAGCTCGCGCGCCCCGCCGGAGAGGCTTGGCGCCGCCGGCCGCCACTCCGCCCGGCCCGCGTCATCGATCGCGATGACGGCGAGCGGCGCGGCCTGCACGGACTCCTGCTGGTCGAAAATCCGGATTTCGGCACGCTGGATGAAGCTCGCATAGTTGCTGTACATCCGGAAATGTACGACCGACGCGCCCGCGCCGTCGCCCGCGTCGCTCACCGACACGGCGACCGGATGGGCCGCGACGCTCAGGCGCGGCCGCGACTCGAGATTGTCGAAGTGGAACCGGATCTTCGCGTTGTCGAGCGCGACGTCGGTGCAGCGCTGGAGGTCGGACGAGCTGCGGTCCGGGTCGTCGATCGGCTTGCCGTCCACCGTGATGTGCATCACGTTGAGGTCGGTGGGGCTCTTCGGACGGATCTCCCGGGTCAGACGGGTGACGTCCACCCCCTCGTAGTCGTCGAGCGGCATCTTTTCGTCATAGACGACCTGCACGCGCACGAACGACCTGTCGCCCTGGAGGAAGCCGCCGTTCACGACGTCGTCCGACTGGACGTAGCCGCGCCCTTCGTGCTCGGCCCGGGCGCCCGACAGCAGGGGATCCTGCAGGACCATGTCCATGGCGCGCCGCGCCCGCGCCGCCGAAAGGCCGATGTCGTCGCCGTACACGGACGCCGTGCGGCGCTCGAGGCGCTCGTTCCTGGTGTAACCGATGAACCGCAGTCGGGCGTTGGTCCTGGCCGCGATGTCCGTCAGCGCGTGATGCAGGTCCGCCGCGTAGCCCGGCGGCAGGATCGGCTGGCCGTTCTCGAGCTCGATCTCCGCGATGCGGCCCCACGACGGTTCGTAGACCCTGGTCACGATTTCCGCGCCGCCCTCGTCGGGACAGAGCTGCGGCTCGTCCGGCAGCTCCTGGAGGGGATCGTCGTACCAGAACTCCACCTCCACGCGACGATTCAGAGCCCGGCCCTGCACGGTTTCGTTGGAGGCGAGCGGCTGGGAGTCGCCACGACCGTCGCTCTCGATCGCCGCGCTCGGCAGTCTCAGCGCCTCCTGCATGGCCAGCGCCACGCGGTGCGCCCTCGCCTTCGACAAAGACAGGTGGTTGCCGTAGATGCGCTCGTCGCGATCGGTCAGCGGCGCGTCGTCGGTGTAGCCGATGAACCGGACCGTCACGCCCTGCTTGTCCTTGAGGTTTTCGAGCGCCTGCCGGACCTGTTTCGTGAAGTCCTCGGAGATGGGGATGGTCTCGTCCTCGTAGCGCAGCGGCGCGACCAGGTTCCTGACGCGCGCCCGCCGCTCCTGACCTTCCTTGTAGCGCAGCTTGCACACGGTCTCCGTCCGGCAGACTTTGATACGCCGGGTGTCCTCCGCGACGACGACCTCTTCCTCTTTGGGAGCCTTGCGGACCTCGTCGTACCAGACCTCGACCTCGACGCGACGGTTGAGCGCCCGGCCCTCTTCGGTGTCGTTCGAAGCGATCGGCTGCGTGTCGCCGGCCCACTCGTAGGTGATGGCTTCGGGGGGCAGCCCGAGCGTCTTCTTGAAGTACTCGGCCACCTCGCCCGCGCGCTCCCGGGAGAGCCCCATGTTGTCCCCGAAGGCGCGCGCCAGCCCCTCGGAAAGCCGCTGCGAGTCCGCGTGCCCGACGAAGTGGACGCGAACGTTCTTCCGGTACCGCATGCTCTCCAGGATCCTGGCCAGCTTGTCGACATAGTCGGGCGGAATCTTCGCCACGCCCGATTCGAAGTGGATCGGCGGAACGACGTTCTTCAGCTTGACGGTCTCGAGCTTCTCGCCGACGACCTGCCGGGTCTCCAGCCGATCGCCCTTGTCGGCCTGATCGGGGCTCTGCGACCATTGCCTGAAGGTCTGGTCGCCGGACAGATGCCGCTCGACCTGCTCGCCCGGCCTGGTCTCCTCGGCCGGCGGGTCCTCGTCGACCGCGGCGGCGCCCGCGGAGCCGATCACGAGGAAGGCGGCGATCAGCGGCAGATAAGGGTGCCTGCTCATGCCCTTCACCTGCCGTCCCGCGCCGGCGCGTCGGGTCGTTTGGGCGGCGCGCCGCGGCGCCAGAAAATTTCCGGCTCGATGGTGAGCCGGTAGCCGCCGCTCGCCGCGTCCCAGGCTTCCTTCACCTGCCGCTTGACCGCGTCCACGCGCCGCGCGACCAGGCTCGCGTCCTCGGTGTCGGCGACGTACGACAGACGCAGCACCGAGGGCGCCTTGCGCAGCTCCTGGAGCAGCAGATCGAGGCGCGGCCGCCACTGAACGCGGATGTCGGTCGTGCCCGGCTCGAACACCGCGTCCGACAGGTCGATGGCGACCACCCGGTGAATCGACGCCCCGAAATTGATCCGCAGCGCCTTGCCGCGCGTGGCGCGCTTGATCTGCAGCGGGTCGGTCGACATCCGGAAGCCGCTCGGCAGGGTCCGGTCGTCGAGCTTCAGCACGAAATTGCTGCCGCGGCTCTCGTGGGGCGTGATCGCGCAGGTGATGTGGTACCGCCCGTAGGCGTCGGTCGTCGCCTGCAGGCCTCGTGGCGTCACCAGACGCACGCCGGGGAGGCCCTCTTCGCCGTCGTCCTGCCGCCCGTTGCGATTGGCGTCGTTGAAGACCTTGCCGATCACATCGGTGCAGTCGAACGTGGGATCGGGCATGACCCGCACGGTGGCGGAGGCTTCACCGGAGATCGCGGCGCCGGTCACGCCGTTCACGACCTGGGCGCGGTTCACGTATTCGCCCTCGCTCACGCCGGCGCCCACGGCGAGCAGCAGCTTCACCGTGCGCACCTGCGTGCCCGCGAACCCGAGCCCGTTCCACCGGAGCTCGAGACCCGTGACCGACGGCTCGGTCGGCACGCCGTCGACCAGCGCGGAGCCCGCGATGTAGCCGAATCCCGCCGGGATGCGGTCCACCAGGGTCACGCTCGCCAGCAGCAGGCCGGACACGTTGCTCACGGTGATGACGTAGGGGACCAGCTGTCCTCGGGTCACGTTGAGCAGCGGCGTCGACTTGGAGATCGCGACCGCGCCGCTGAGGACCGGATCGAGCGGGATGTGGTTGTTGAAGATCTGGTTCGAGCCGGGTGGCTGAGCGCCGCCCAGCTGGTTCAGCCTCAGGTGCACGTGGTAGATCGTGAGCGGGTCGCGCGGCGGAACCGATGGCGCCGGCGCGAACTCCGAAGGCTGCGCCTCGCAGAACAGAGGCGTGGCCGGAACGGCGTCGGCGGGGCTGCTCGGACAACTCGGCACCGAGAACGCCGTCGCGGCGTCGGCAAGCGGCGGCGGGATGATCTGCGAATAGCCCGCGACGTAGGTATTTCCCGGGGGCGCCGCCACTTCGATGAGGTAATCACCGCCGCTCGGGCAGGACGGGCCGCTGAAATTGACGTCGAACTTGTAGTAGCCGTCCGCGAGCGTGATCTGCCCCTGCTGGGCCGCGTCGTCGAAGCAGGTCGCCGGCAAGGGAGAGCCGCTGCCGGCATTCAGAAGCCTGAGGGTCGCGCCGGCGATCGGCGTGCGCGCCATCGAGTTGTAGACGACGCCGTTCGGAGTGATCGGCAGGTTCAGGTTCTGCAGAGTGGCGCCGGACAGCGCGATGATGTCGCTGATCCGCTGCAGTCCGTTCGTGAACGGCGAGGACGCCCGGCCGAGCATCGCCGTGTTCGCCCCCGCGCCGGGCGCGCGGAACCGCAGCTCGTAGCGCACGCCGGTCACGTCGTTCGGGTCGACGCCGACGATGAGATACGCGCCGTTCGCGTCCGTCAGGACGGACTGCCACAGCAGGCCGTCGCGGTACAGGTCCACCGCCCAGCCGGCCAGCGCCCGCTCTCCGGGGTCCCGGACGGCGTCGAAGTCGGCGTCGTGCCAGACCAACCCGCTCAGGACGGCCGCGCCGGGGACGCCGCCGACGACGATCGAGACACTGGCGCTCGCCGTCCGGATGGGATTGCTCCAGGCGACCACGCCGGTGTTCGTGACCGCCGTGCCCAGCGCGAGACCGGCGTTGAGAATGGCCCGGAACCGGAGCGTCACGGTCCCGCCCGGCGCCAGCGGGCCGTAGGTCGCCGCGTAGTCCGCGGTGATCGTCGAGCCGGCGAAGACGACGCCCGACGCCGAGCCGTTCATCGTGGCGGTGCCGGCCACATAGGCGAGCTGGCCGGGCGGCAGCGTGTCGGTCAGCACCACGTTGAGGGCCGGCACCGGGCCGATATTCACCGCGCTCACGAGGTACTCGAGCGTCGCGCCGGGGAGGGCGGGGCCGCCGCCGACCACGGTGACCTGCTTGGTGATCGCAAGCTGCTGGACCGCGCCCACCACGACGACCGTCGGCTGGGCGCCGTTCGCGGGATTGCCGTCGCCGTCGGTGAGCAGGCTCGGCTGCCCCGTGCTCGTCGCCACGGCCTGGTTGCTGATCAGGGTGCCGGCCGGGGTGCCGGCGTTGACGCGCAGGTCGTACTGAAGGACCGCCGTGGCGCCAGGCGAGATCGTGCCGGCGCCCGGACCGGGCAGCGGCGGCGTCAGGTTGGATGAGCTGATGTTGATGCCCGAGGCGAGCGGCGCGACGCCGCCATCCGGCTGACCGACCGGCAGACCGTTCAGCAGGGTGGTATTCGCGACGTAGGTCGTGTTCGCGGGCACCGCGTCGGTCAGGACGACGCCGGTGGCGGGAATCGCGGCGGAGTTCTGCACCGTGATCGTGTAGCGCAGCGTATCGCCCGGATCGACGACGCCCGGCGTGCCCAGATCCACGAGCAGCGCGGCCTGCTTCACGGCATAGAGCAGGGGGCGGTTGCCGACGACGTTGCGCGTCGGATCGTTCGGGATCGGCGTGCGCGGGTCGTCGGAGGGCACGTCGACGATGCCGTTCGAGACGGCGCTGACGAAGCCCTGGTTCGAGATCACCGTGCCGTCCGGGGCCGTCGGACTCACGACCACGTCGAACGTGATGGTGGCCACGTTCGCGGGATTGGCCGTGGCGTCGGCCGGCATCGAGCCCGGCGTCGGATCGGCCGGCGAGTTGATCAGCATGCCGTTCACGAGCGGGGACAGGCCGCCGACGTCCGCGACCACCGTGCCGTTGAGGGTGGTGCTGCCCGCGACGTAGGTGGTGTTCACCGGCACCGCGTCGCGCAGCACCACGTTCACGGCATCTTCGTTGCCGACGTTCTTGACCGTGATGGTGTAGCGCAGGGTCTCGCCGGCGAGCAGGACGTTCGGATCGCCGGTGAGGTCGGTGGAGATCTTCTGCACCCGGAAAGCGGGGGCGGACACGATCCTGACCCGCGTCGGATCCTCGTCGCCGACCACGTTCGGATCGGCCTGGCCGTTGACGTTCGGGTCGTCGCTCACCGCCAGCGTCGTGCCGTTGCCGCGCCTCAGAATCGCCTGGTCGCTGACGACCATGCCGTTGGGGAGGGCCGGCTTCAGGCGGATGTCGAACTGGACGATCAGCTGGCCGCTGGCCGGCAGGCTCAGCTGCCGGATGTCGAGGACGCCGGTTCCCTTGGTGCCGCCCACAGCGCTGGTGTTGCTGGTGTCGGCGCCGGGGGGGACCGTGACGAGCGTCAGCGTGCCGGGCGCGAACGCCGCCGTGGCGTTCATGACGTCCAGGTCGTCGAACATCCGGAGGTTGTTGACCGCCGTGTCGGTGGTCTGGAAGCGCAGCGTGTAGCGCAGCGTGTCGCCGGGCGCGGCCGTGGTCGCGGGGTTCGCTCCGCTGGTGAGGTCGGCGACCGTCTTCTCGAAGATGAAGCCGGTGAGCGCCGTGGTCACGGTGTGGGCGTCCTGGTTGTCCGCGATCCCCGGCGTGCCGTTGGTCAACGGACCGGTGAACGTCACGCGGTTGGGGTTGCCGCTGCCGTCGTTGAACCACTGGATGGCGCCGGCGACGTTGGTGAGCGCGACGCCGTTCTGGGTGTTGGCGTCGAGCTGGGTCTGGTAGTGGACGATCAGCCGCTGGGTCGGCGCGATCGCCGCCCTGGCCGTCAGCATCGTCATGTCGAGGCGGCAGGCGGGCGGGCCGGCGTAGCTCAGCGTGTAGTCGGTGCCGGCGACGAGCGGACCCTTTCCCGGGACCGGCGTGACGCCGTCGGCCGCGAACACCTGGGCGCTGGTGATCCGGGGCGTCACGTCGCACATGCCGCCCGTCGGCCCGTCCGGGAGCAGGTCGCGAAGGGACACGTCCCAGGCGTCCACGAGCCCGGTGTTCTGGACGTCGAGCGCGAAGTCGCCGAACTGTCCGAGGTTCATCGTCGCCGGGCCGGACTTGGTGACCGTGAGCGCCGGCGCCGCGATGGTCATCGGCGGCGTGATGCCGTCCTCTCCCGGCAGCGGCTGGTAGAAGATGCCGCCGATCAGCCGGCCGAACTCCCACTTGGCGGTGTTGATGAACTGGTTCCCGATGACGTTCGCCGGCGTGTTGTTCAGGACGACCGTGAGCGTGATGACGAACTGCCGGCCGGCGTTGACGATCGGGATCTGGTCGAAGGTCAGCACGTTGCCGACGTTGGTGAACCTGTGCGTCACCGGCGTGCCGTCGTCGAGCCAGGTGGCGGTGTGGCTCAGGAAGGTGAGATCGGCGCCCGTGGCGGCGAGGTTGAGGTCGTCCGTGATCTTGATGCTGTGCAGGTCGTTCGCCGACCCCTGGAAGTCGATGATGGTGCCGGTGGCCGGATCGAACAGGACCGGGATGATCAGCGACCAGGTGAAGGGGACGCCGATGGTGGCCACGGGCGGGCCGGGGGGGTTCTTCTTGTCGATCTTCTCGACGGGGATCAGCTGGTTCTGGCAGGTCGGTTTCAGCGTGCTGGTCGAGCCGTTGACGAACCAGATCTTGTTATTGTGGGACGCGTCGCACGACATGTTGCCCGTGTAAACGACGTTGTCGAAGACGACCAGCAGGCCTCTGGGGGGGCCGAAGAAGCTGATGTTGGAGGTCAGCGGGTTGGACGCCGGGTAGTTCCGGATCGTGCAGTTGCCGTCGATGTTGATCTGGGAGGGAGGGGTGGGGTAATTGACGAAGCCGTCGACGATGCCGCCGGCATTGAGGGTGCAATCGATCGACTGCGCCAGCGCGTCGGAGGACGCACCCACCGACAGGGCGAAGAACAGCAGCAGGAAAATCGTTCTGCCGGACGCCTTCGCGCCGATCGAATTGCTGAACTTCATGGTCGCCCTCGCTCTACTCGCCCGGCGATTTCTCTGCTGGGGGAGGGGCCGAGGCCGCCCATGCTGTGGACTGGATTCCGGCGGTCCCGCCGTCCTGAGGCCCCTCCCGGGCCCGTTAGACCGGTGACTTTGCGTCGCCATCTTTCGATGGCTTTGCCTTTGTCAAAATCGCGTCGAACTTAACTGATCAGATTCGCAGCTTCTACAAACTCCTGGCGTCAGTGCCATTCGCTTCGGCCGCCGGCTTCACGCTGCCGGCAGGAAGTCGATCGGGTACACGATCGTCACGGCCGGTACACCATCCTTCGCGCCGAAATTGATCGTCCGGACGCGGCCAACGACCTGCGTGGCGAGATCCGGCGCATCCATGTCAGTCGACTGCAGCGCGCACATCGACACGCTGCCGTCCGGCTCGATCGTCAGGCGCAGCACCATCTGGCCCTTCAAGGTCGGATCGTTGCGCAACGCCCGGTTGTAAAGGCGGTAGAACGACGCCTTGTAGCGGTCGAACACGATCTGGATCTCTTCGTCGGTCCGCGAAGGTCCCGGCCCGCCGTGCGCCAGGGGCCGGTCGCCCCCGCCGATCGAGGCGATCGAGCTGGTCGCGTGGCCGACCGGCAGGCCCTGGATCCCACCGCTCCCACCGCCCCCACCGGCGCCGCCGGCACCGCCCACGCCACGGCTCAGCGACGCGACGTTGATGCCCCCGCTCGACCCCGGCGCATTCGTCGTCAACATGGAGCGTGGCGATGGCTTGCCCACGGCATCGGCATCGCTCAGGCGCGCATCGGCTCCGAGACGCGTCGCGACCTTGTCCTGCGCGATGCTCGCCAGCTTCTCCCGGAACGCCAGGATGCCGGCGTTTCCGACCTTCTGCTGGGGCTGGACCTCCGCCTCGGGAGTGCCCGCCGGGCCTTTGGGCACGCCCTGTGGGGCCGGGGGCGGGGACGGTCGCGCGGGTTTCGGCTCCGGTCGGGGCCCGGCCGCAATGTGCCCGGGAGGCAGGGCCGCGGCCGCGGGGACCGCGACCGGCGGCCGGGGGCGATGGAAGACCACGTCGACCTCCCTGGCGCGCTCGGTGCGGCGCAGGGCCTCCGCCGGAATCAGCATCAGCACGATCAGCGCGACGAGATGGAGCGAGAGGCTCGTCAGCAGGCTGCGGGAGGACGGAGCCCCGGCTCGGACCGTCATGCTCCTTTCGGGTTCCACCGTCGTCACCAAGCCATCACCTCACTCGCTCGCGACGAATTCGATCTTCAAATCGTCGACGCGCGACTTCGCGAGATCGACGATGCGCAGGACGCCCTCGTAGTTCATTCGGTCGTCGACCGCGAGGAACAGCACGTGCCGGTCCGCGGGGCGTCCCCCCAGGATCTCCGCCACGCGTGCGGGCAGATCGGCCACGGGGATCTCGCGCTGGTCCAGGCTCACGCGACAGTCGTCGGGAAGCCCCTCCCCTGCCGGCGGGCCGAGGATGCGGCAGGCCGTGGGCTTGATGCTCAGGATCACCTGCGATTCGTCCTGCGCGGGCGCCGCGTCGGCGGACGCGCGGGGGATGTCGACGTCGTAGCCCTTCAACATGAGGGGAACGACGACCATGAAGATGATCAGCAGCACCAGCACCACGTCGACCAGCGGCGTGATGTTGATCTCGGATTGCAGGTCGGAGCCCAGGGTGTCGCCGTTGAGCTGCATGATGTCACTCTCCCCCCGCCTTTTCGCCGGTGCGCTTGGCGATCAGTCCCACGCCCTGGAAGCCGGAGTCCACGACCGCGACCATGGCCTGCCGGATCTCGCCGAAGCGGAGCCGTGCGTCGCCGCGGATCACGACCTTGGGGTCCGGGTCGGCACCGATCGCCGCGCGGAGTCCTTCGCCAAAATGCGCGGGGTCGACCTGTTGCTCGTCGATCCACAGTCCGCCGTTCTCGTCGATCGTGACCAGGATCCGGCCTCTCTCGTCGCCCTGCTCGTGGGGCTTCGCCGTGTGCGGCAGATCGACCTCCGGTCCCTTGCGCATCATCCGCGGCGCCATCACCATGAAGATGATCAGCAGCACCAGCACCACGTCGACCAGCGGCGTGATGTTGATAGCCGCCTGCATCCGGGCCGGCTCACCGAGACGCATGGCCCGCCACCTTGATCTCCCGCTCCACGACCTCCGGCACCTTGAACAGGCAGTTCACGAGCTGGGACGAAGCCCGGTTCATCTCGACCTGGAAATTCTCGAGCTTGCCCGTGAAGTGGTTGAAGGCGACGACGGCCGGGATCGCGACGAAGATGCCCAGGGCCGTCGCGACCAGGGCCTCGGCGATGCCGCCCGAGACCGCCGCCATCCCGCCGGACCCCGTGGCGGCGATGCCCCGGAAGGCATTGATGATCCCGACCACGGTGCCGAAGAGGCCGATGAACGGAGCCGTGGATCCGATCGTGGCCAGGAACCCGAGCCCCCCCTTCAACTGGATCAGCGTCTCGGCTCTCGAGTCCCTGAGCGCGCTCGTGACGAGCTCGAGAGAGCCGTTCGGATCGCTTCCGGCCTGGCGCACGCCGTCGTACTCGAGGATGCCGGCGGAAACCACCTGCGCCACGTAGGAATCCTGGTGCAGCCGCACGGCGTCGATCAGCTGCTGGATCTCTCCCCCATGAATGAACTTCTTGAGCACCGGCTTGAACGCCTGCGTCTGGCGCGAGGCCGCGCGGAAGCGGCGGTGCTTGTCCACGATCAGCCCCACCGAAAAGACGGACAGCGCGGCGAGGCAGCACATCACCGCGGCCCCGAAGAGGCCGACGTTTCCGATCAGTTCCGTGAAGGTCATGACTTCCTCCTGTGCGCCGGAGCCGCGGGCTTCGCCGCGGCCCCATCCGCCGGCGCGGTTTGTGGGCCGGCGGCCGGCGCACCGTCATGGTGCGTCGTTTCCGACCGGATCTCGTAGTAGCTGAGCATGCGCATGAACACGTCCCTGTCGACCGGTTGCCTGGAGTCGTCGAGCAGTGTCGAGGAGCCGAGCGATGGTCCGAGGACCGAGCTTTTCCAGGGGACGATGACCAGCGCCTTGGGCGCCTCCTGGTTGCCCAGAATGGACATGCCCAGACCCGCGTCCTCTTTCGCGGGCGGCTTCTTCTTGGCGTCGGCTTCGCGCCTGGTATCGGGCGCGTCTTCGGCCAGCGCCACCCCCGTCGCCAGCAGCAGCACCAGCAGCATCGTCCGGCTCATGGCTTCTCCTGCTTGCTTCCGCGATTGCGAAGGTCCGCAATCCATTTGAGGACCACGGCATCTTCGGGGACGATCCGGCTGTACGCCTCGTAGTGCTTCAGCGCGCAGGCGTCATCTCCCATGTACAGATCGCAGAGAATGGCGAGGTTCCGGTGCGCATAATGAAAGTCGGGGAAGTCCGCCAGGGCGGCCTCGTAGCTCGCGCGCGACTTCGCGAACTCCCCCTTGCGCCGCTGCACCAGACCGAGCTCGTTGTAGACGGCGGGATGGTGCGGACTCAATTCCAGCGCCTTCTGCAGGCTGGCCTCGGCGCGGTCCAGATCCCCGGTGCGCGCGTACGCGACGCCCAGAGCGATGTGCGCCGCCGTCACCTCGGGCGCGCGCTCGGTCACCTTGAGCATCAAGGCGATGCCCGGCTCGTAGCGCTCCTCCTCCAGCATGCGCATCGCCGACTCGTAGTCGCCGCGCACGTCGCCCGCGACCTGCACGGGCTGCGTGATCGTGAAGCCGCCCGCGTCCCGCTCGACTTTCGCCTCCGACGCGCCCGGGCGCGCGTTCCCCGGCTCCGTCAGCGTCGGCTTGTCCGGATTCGAGGCGCAGCCGACGGCGAGAGCCGGCGCGAGCACCAGCGGAAGGATGAGACGGGTCTTATGGCGGGGTCTCATGGTCCACCTGTGAATCGCCCGCGGGTCGGGGCGCCGCGGGCCTGGCCGGGGCCGGCGCGTCCGGCTTGGGGCTTCCGGCACTGCCCGACGCCGGCTTGGGCGGCACCGGCGATCGGTACACGTAACGGTCGATCGCGCCGAGGAAACCGATGCTGATTTCCTGCTTGGCGTAGCGGCCCGGCATCAGCTCGGCGAGCCGGCCGAGACTCTTCTCGATCCACGCGTTGAAGACCCCCTTGTGGAGCAGTTCCACGTTCTTCTCGTGCAGGTGAATGGCCTTCTCCTCGAACGGAAATGCTTCCTCGTCGAGGGCCTGCTCGTACTCCTGCAGCTCCGCGGGCTTCAGGTCGGTCGGCCGCTCCGACTCCGCCAGCGAGCGACTGAAATCGAAGGAGGTCTCCGCCATGTAATAGGTGGCGGCCGCCGTCACCTCGGCGATTTCATACGACACCAGGCGATCCATGGCCTCGATCGTGGCGTCCATGCGCTGCTTCTTTTCCTGCAGGCTGGACTCGAACGGCTGCCGCAGCTTCACCGCCGTGAACTCCTGATAGACCCGCTCCGCGAGAACCAGCGCGGCGCGTCCGGCGACCGTCCGGGTCCGGGCGGTTCTCTGAGGCCCGGCGTCCGCGTCGATGCGGATGATGTCCTTCAGCTCCCGCTGATAGAGCGACTCGTCGTGCGCCGCCTTGTGGATCTCGGCCATCTTGAAGCGCGTCTCGAGAGCGGTCTCGACCGGACGCGGGAACTCCTTGACGTAGCGCCCGTACGCGTCCAGCGCGCGATCCGGGGCCTTGGACTGCTCGTAGAGATCCCCCGCGACGAGCAGCGCTTCGCCCCGCATCGACGGATCCTTGGACTCGGACGCCAGACGGTCGTACTCCTCGGCGGCGCGGGACAGCTGGCCGCTCTCCCGGTACGCCAGGGCGATCTGCCGGGTGGCCTCGAGGTGCAATTCGTGCCCGGGGAAGGCGGTGCGAAACGCCTCGAGCACGCCCGCGGCCGCGGTCCAGTCCTTGAGCCGGATCAGCGCGGCGCCGGCGTCGTACTCGGCCGTCGGGCGGATCTTGGACGTCGGCGCCACGGAGCGAATCCTCAGGAAGTGGTTGGCGGCGGCGCGATAGTCCTGGGCGGCGTTGGCGGCCTCGCCCTGCTTGTAGATCGAGGCGGCGAGGTTGTCGAACAGCGCCGCGCGCGACGCGTCGCCCTCCGGCGTGGCTGCGAGGACCTGGGTGTAGCCCTTCTCGGCCTCCGGGTATTCCGCGAGCTCGAACGACCCGTGGGCGACGACCAGCCAGGCGGAGCGCCGGACGGCCGCCTCCGCGGCCGGATAGGTGTCGATGACGCGCCGCGCGGTCGTGACGGCGGGGCGGTAGTCCTTCAGCTCGTAGAGATCGTCCGCGGCCGCACCCAGGACCACCGCGGCCTTCTCGTGCTGCGGGAACGCGTCGGCGAATCGCAGCGAGCTCGCGACCATCCCGCGCGTGACGGCCTCCCGCTGTTTCGGGTCCACGACCTTCATCTGCTCCCGGTAGGCGTAGACGGCGGCGTAGCCCGCCGCCGCCGACTGGGCGTGCTGCGGGTATTCGTAGGCCGTGCGCTCGTACTGTCCGGCCGCCTCGACGAAATCCTTGTGCTCGAGGAGAAGGTCCGCGAGCCGGTAGTTGATCGGCGGCGTGTCCGCGTCCTTCGGGAAGGACTGGAGGTACTCGCCGTACCATCGGAGGGCCTCGCGATAATTCGTCTGCTTCTCGTCCTCTTTCCGGGTGTCCTGATACTCGGCGTGGTAATGGGTCGCGAGATCCTTCAGATTCGCCTTCAGAAAGGCCACGACGTCCTGCGACTCTTCCAGCCTGACGTGTCGCCAGTATTCGGCCTGCAGTCCATACCGGGACGCGAACTCCCGCTTCGACTCCAGCACGAGCCTGGGGAACCCTCCCTGGGTGAACGTCTCGATGACGCGCATGCTGAAATGCGGCGCGGACCGGTGGAACGGATAGAGCGCGACGAACGCGTTGAACGTCTTCGCCGCGTCGTCATAACGGAGCTTGGCCAGGTAGTGCTCGCCGAGATTGCCGTAGACGCGGTCCTCGTAGGACCGATTCCCGAACCGGGTGAAGAACTCCCGGACGGCGTCCGGTCCGCCGAGGTTGCTGAAGCCCAGGCTGATGACCCGGAAGGTGTCCTCGACGCGGCGGTCGTCGTCCTCCTCGTGCTTCTGATCGAAGTCGTAGCCGATCGACACCTTGTAGTCGAGCAGCGCCGCGTACTTCTGCAGGGCCTCCTCGTACATGTCCTGCTTGTAGAGCGCCCACCCGAGCTTGTAGAGAGCGAGCTCGTAATACGAGGAGGCGGGGCCCAGGCCGATGATCGTCGCGTAGGCGCTCTCGGCGTCGCGATAGCGGTGGCGCGTGAAGAAGTATTCTCCCTTCCTGAAATTCACTTCGTCGAAATGCTCCGAGTGCGGATTGGCGCGGATCAGGCGATCCATCATCGCCATGGCCTCTTCGGTGCGTCCGAGCTCGTCGTAGGCCCGCGCCATCTGATACAGGACCGCGTCGCTCTGCTCGTAATTCGGGTATTCCTTGAGCAGCCGCTCGTACAGGGCGATCGCCTCGAGCGGACCCTTGGGATCGGCCTCCGCCGGCAGCGCGCCCGACGCCGAGGCTGCGCCGGCATCCGGCGGGATCTCACCCTCCGCGGTCGTGCGTTTCTCGAAATCCTGATCGGATTCCCCCTTTCCGGCGCCGGCGGTCGCCGTGGCCGGTGGCGGCGTGCCCGCCCGCGCTCCCCCGGGCGTCTCGGCGAGCAGCGGGGCGGCCAGCTGGCGCGTCTTGCCGTCGCCCGCGCGGATGCCGAACTGCTTCTCGATCTGCAGGTCGGCGAGACGACGCATGGCCTCGGGAGTCATCGCCGTCTGGGGCGTCTCCTGGAGGAAGCGCCGGTAGGCCTGCATGGCCTGATCGAGACCCTGATCGATCGTCACCTCCTGCACGTCCGGCCGCACCGCGTGCAGATCCGCCAGCGTCCCCTGCGTCGGGTGGTGCGCGGCGCATCCGACGGCGAGAGCCGGCGCGAGCGCCACCGGAAGGACGAGGCGACGCATCACTGTTTTTTCTCCGCGCCGGACTGGGCGCGCACGGCCCGGTCGTAGCTGTCGGCGACGCCGAAGCGCGCCTCGGTCTGCTGGGCCACCAGGCGCTCCCGACGGGCCACGAGCTGGTCGATGGCGACGGTCTCGATCAGGTGTCCCTGCCGGGCCATCACGTCATCGACGCGCTGCAGCGCGCCGCCGACGCGCTCGCGGAGTCCTTCGATCCGGGCGTCGTAGCCGGCATAGCTGTGCGTGGCCGCCTGCCTCGTCCTGACGAAGGCGTCGTACTGCCGCGTGAGAGCGTCGACATGCGCATTCAATTCATTCAGGTGCACGTAGGCCGCGGTCAGCCGGTCCTGGTACTCGGTTTCCAGCCGCCACGTGAGCAGGCCCCGCAGGCGGGCCGCGCGCTGGCGGAGCGCGAGCGCTTCGGGACGGCGGGAGCCGCCGAGCTGCTTTTCGATGAGCGCGATGCTCTCGCCGGCGATCCGCTCGTCCGCGGTCGCCAGATCGCCCGGCCGCGCCGCGGTCAGCATCGCCTGCAGGCGCTCGCCCAGGTGCTTGCGCTGCTCGAGCCGCAGGCGGATTCGCGAGTCCAGCTCCCGGAACTGCGCGTCGATCTCCGGCAGCAGCGGGTCGTAGTTCTGCTTGCGCAGCCGGACGAGATCGGCGAACGCCTCGAGGCCCATCTTCCAGCCGATGAGCTTCGTCTTGAGATCTTCGAGATCGAGGTAGTTCTGCAGCGCGGTCTGGAAGTCGTGGGATGCCATCAGCTCCATCAGGTAGTACGTTTCCGGCGCCCCGGGCAGACTGCGCAGGCGGATGACCCAGGTCGCGTCCTCGCGGCTCTCCTCGCGGATCAGCGCATCGAGAAAGCGTCCTTCCCTGATGCTGGCGATCGAGGCGTCCACCCGCTCGATCTGATGGGTGTACAGCTCGAGTGCGCGCCCGTACAGGAGGGCGGCGCGGCCGTGCAGGTTCAGGCTGGCGTAGGCGTGCGGCAGGGCCAGCATGGCTTCCTGGACCGCGGCGTCCGTCGGCTCGCGATCCGCCAGGATGCCCCACGGAACGAGCGCGCGCTCGTAGCGCTCGGCCGTGGCTTCCGCCCAGCCTGCCCGCAGCAGCGCCTGATTCGAGAACGGTCCTTCGAGGCTGACGCGGTCCAGCGACTGCCTGGCCCGCTCGAAGTCGCCCGATTCGAACAGCATCGTGCCGAGCACCAGGTTGGTCTTGTCACGGATCGCCACGGAGGCGCGATCCCCGGCCGCCAGCCGCCCGGCCTTGTCGAGCTGCTCCATCGCATCCTTGGATCGACCGTCCTGGTACAGCGCGATGCCGAGGTTGTAGCCGACGAACCCGGCCATGCCCGCATCGCTCCGCAACGGCTCGAGCACCTTGACGGCCTCGCTCGGCCGGCTGGTCGCCATGTCGATGTTCGCCCGCAGGAACTCGACGTCGTCCCGGATCGCGGGGGGCACGGGGCCCGCGATCCGCCCCAGCGCCTGCTGCGCATCGTCGAGCTCATCCTTCTGAAAGAGGATGCGGGCGAGCCGGAAGGCGGCCTCGTTGCGGACCGCCGCATCGACGGCCCCTTCGAGCACCGCCTTGATGGCGCGCCCGGCGCGCTGGTGCATGCGGTAATCGAGCTCGAAGTCGCCGACCGAGAATTCGGCGTCGTTGATGTGATAGTGAAGCGTGTCGAGCCGGGGCTCGTCCAGGGCGCGGTACTGGGCGACCTCCGTGTCGAGCCGCTGAAGCGCGTCGAAGTACTGTCCCTGATAGGCGTGATAGAGCGCCTCGCCGAAATAGAGGTCCTTCAATTCGGCGCGCGGGACCGAGGGGATCGCGAGCCCCAGGGCCAGGCCGAGTCCAACGAGCCGGCGCGGCGCTCGCCTCATCGCTTACCACTCCCCCAGCGTGATCGGAGCGTTGCCGGCGCCGGACCCGGCCACCGTCAGTCCCACCAGCTTCGGCTTCACGTCCTTGTGGAAGGCGAAGTGATCCGTGCGGGTGAAGTCCGCGCCGCCCTGAAGCTTGCCGTCGACGTGCACCTCGAGCTGGTGATCGCCGGTCGACACGTTGCCGACGTAGATCCGCTGCACGCCCCCCTTCCGCAGGGCCTCCAGCTCTTTGGCGCTGTAGATGTAGTGCGCGACGAGCTGGTCGTCGATCTTGAGCCGCACGGCGTCGAGGCGCATCGGGTCGCCCTTGGCGAGCGCGACGAAGATCGCCACCTGCGTCCCCGACGGATACAGCAGCTTTTCCTCCAGCTGATTCAGCTCCGTCGCGATGCGCAGGACGTCCGATTTGATCTCCTGGATCTGCTCGTCGAGGCCCCTCATCTGCTGCTGCTTCTGCTGCTGCCGTGGGTCGACTTGCTGCGCCTGCTTCGGGTCCTTCTGCTGCGCCTGCTTCTGGTCGGCCTGCTCCGCCCAGCCGCAGACGCTGCCCAGGCCGATCAGGACGACGAAGACGAAGGCGCGCACAGCGTGCGCGAAGCCCCGAGCAGGTTCGATGACGAATGTGTTCGCGATCCCGTCGCGCCGGGTCATGGTTCCTCCCCAAATGCCCTGTCGGCGCCGGGTCCCCCCCAGAGCGCCCCGAATCTACATCCCGTTGCGAAAACTAGGTTCGAGGGGCTTTCCCAGGCAAGCCGATCACTAAATTGTCCGGATGTTCCTGACCATTCCTCGTCGAAAAACTCCCCGACACGCGTGAGCAGAAGGTGTACGTCCGGGTCGAGCACGGGTCGTCGGTGTGCTGACTGCGGTCACCCCGTATCGGGAGTAAGATGCGGCTCATGCGCATTCTGATCGTCGCGGCGACGGAGACCGAGATTGCGTCGCTGGTGCGGGAGAAACCGCCCCTGCGGCGGGGAACGCACCTCGAGACGCTGACGACCGGCGTCGGAATGGTTGCGACCGCCGCGCACACGGCGCGGGCGCTGGCGTCGACGCGCTACGACCTGGCGCTGAACTTCGGGGTGTGCGGCAGCTTCGACCGGAGCCTCGAGCCGGGACGCGTCGTCCACGTCGTGTCGGATCGCATCGCCGAGCTGGGCGCGGAAGATGGCGACGCGTTCCTCACGATCGAGGAGCTCGGTCTGCCGGTCGATCCGGTCTTCGTCAACAGCGACCCGCCCGCGATCGACCCGCTCGGCAGGCTGCCGGCCGTCCGCGGCATCACCGTCAACACGGTCCACGGCAACGAGCGGTCGATCGCGGACGTCGTGCGCCGGTTTTCACCGCAAGTCGAGAGCATGGAGGGCGCGGCCTTCATGCACGCCTGTCTCATCAGTCAGGTGCCGTTCGCCCACGTGCGCGCGGTCTCGAACGCCGTCGAGCCCCGGAACCGCGAGGCGTGGGCCCTCCGCGAGGCGATCGCGAACCTGGATCGCTGCGCGCGGGCGATCCTCGAGCACGTATGAAGCTGTCGCTCAGTTTCTCGCCGTGCCCGAACGACTGCTTCATGTTCGACGCGATCGTGAACCGCCGAATCGACCTCGAGGGCCTGCAGTTCTCCGAGCGCCTCGCGGACGTCGAGGCGCTGAACAGGTCGGCCTTCGCCGGCGAGTCCGACGTGACCAAGCTCAGCTACCACGCTTACGCCTATTGCGCGGACAGGTACGTGCTGCTCGACGCCGGCAGCGCGCTCGGGCGACACTGCGGTCCGCTCGTCATCTCCAGGCGATCGATTTCACCCGGCGAAGCCGCGACGGGCGCGCTGCGAATCGCGATACCGGGCCGATATACGACCGCGAACCTGCTGTGCGGGCTTGCGCTCCCGAAGGCTCGGCAGAAGATCGAGGTCGTGTTTTCGGAGATCGAGGCCGCGCTGCTGCGCGGCGACTTCGACGCCGGCGTCATCATCCACGAGAACCGCTTCACGTACGAAGCGAAGGGGCTGAAGAAGGTCGTCGATCTCGGGGAATTCTGGGAAGCAGCGACCGGCGCGCCGATTCCACTCGGCGGCATCGTCATCAGGCGATCGCTCCCCGACGACGTGAAGCAGCGCGTGAATCGCGTCCTGCGCCGCAGCGTCGAGTACGCGCTCTCCCATCGAGCCGCGAGCCTGCCGTACGTCCGCGCCCACGCGCAGGAGATGAGCGAAGAGGTCATGGACAGGCACATCGACCTCTACGTCAACGAGTACTCGGTCGACCTGGGGGGTGAAGGCCGGCGGGCGGTCGCGCTCCTGTTCGAGCGGGCGCGCGCGGCCGGAGTCATTGCGCCGGTGCTCCAGGAGCTGTTCCTGGAATCGAGCGGACGTTAAGACGTCCCTTTCTTCGCAGGCTTCGACTTGCCGGAGCTGTTGAGGGCGACCGCCTGGCGAACCAGCGCCTTGAAGGCGGACTCGTCGACGCGCTCTCCTTCGTGGATGTCGATCGCGCGGCGGACGCCTCCCTCGAGACTCGAGTTGAAGAGACGGGCCGGATCGTTCAGAGACGCGCCCCTGGCGAACGTGAGCTTCACGACGCTCTTGTAGGATTCGCGGGTGCAGATGATGCCGTCGCGCGACCACACCGGCGTGCCGGGGTTGGTTGGTTTGACCCACTTCCATTCCTCGATGACGTCCGGGGCTGCTTCCTTGATGAGCCTGCGCATTCTGCCGAGGGTTTCCCCGCGCCAGTCCGCGAGGGCGGCCATTTTTTTCGAGATGAGCTCCGATGCCGACGGGCCCTGGCTCGCGGCTGACTTTTTCATGTCCTCCTCGCGTCGCGCCGCCTGGCGGCGTACGGCAGCACGAACAGATACAGACCGGTGACCAGGAGCAGAGCCAGCGGGAGCAGCGGTGAGTAGGTCACCCAGGGCGGAGGCATCCCACCCCCCCGTGCCAGGGCGATGAAGTTGGCGATGACGGTCACCGTGAAGGCGATCGACACCCAGCGGTGGATCTGTCGGATCCAGGTGTTCCAGTTCAATGGGACCTCCTTTGTGTCGCGGTTCCGGTCAGGTAAGTCGCGACCGCGGTCTCCAGATTGAAGTGCATCCGCTCGCGTCCGAGCGTGGGGCCGAGCGCCGACCGCTGAACGCTCACCAGCACCTCGGGGGTGAGCCGCACGAGCCAGAGCGTCACGCCGTTCGCGCGGGCGCGCTTCTCCGCTTCGATCAGGAACTTGAGGGCCGTGTACTCGAGGTCGGGCACGCCGCTCAGCTCGAGCGCCACGATCCCGGGTTTTTCCCTGTCGACCAGCGTCCGCAGGCGTTCCTCCAGAGGTCCGACATTGGCGAAGAAGATCCGGCCCTCGATCCTCAGCATGAGCAGACCCGGGAACATTTCGTCGTCGGGATGATCCTTCGAGATCGGCCGGAACACGTTCGTGCCGCGCTTGCGTCCGATGACGTGGATCGAGGGATTGGCCGCCTGATGGGCGAGGGCGAGAACCGACATCACGATGGCGACGAGAATCCCCTTCAGCGTTCCGAGGAGCACGACGCCGGCCAGCGCGGCGAGGGCCCACAGGAACTCCATGCGCCGGATCCTGAGGATGGCGCTGAACTCCGCCGGCCGGATGAGACCGATCGAATAGACGATCACGACCGCGGCCAGGATCGCCTCGGGCATCATCCCGATCAGCGGGGCGAGCACGAGCATGGTCAGGAGGGCCGCGCCGGCCGTCAGGATCCCGGCGAGCTGGGTGCGCGCCCCGGCGTGCCGGTTGACTGCGGTCTGCGACGTCCCCCCTCCCGCGGGCATGCTCCCGAGAAGCGCTCCGCCCGCGTTCGCGAGTCCGCTCGCCAGCAGCTCCCGGTTGGCGTTCGGACGGGGCTCGTCCTCCCTGGCGAACGCCCGACCGGCGGCGATCGTTTCCGTGAAGCTCATCAGCGCGATTCCCAGGGCGCCGGCCCACAGGGGCGCGATCAACGATGGGTCCGGGAGAATGAAGGATGGAAGCGAGCGCGGGAGCGCGCCGACGGCGTGCACGCCATGCGCCTGGAGGTCGAGCAGCCCCATGCCCGCGATCCCGAGCGCGACGGCGATCAGGGGCGCCGGCGCGCGCGGGTAGAAATGCTCCAGGCCGGCCAGGATCGCGATCATGGCGATTCCGATCGCCAGCGTCGCCGGCGAGGCGCCTGGCAGTCCCTTGAAGATGGCCGCGAGGTTGTGTCCGAAGAGGCCCTTCGGAAAATGAATTCCCAGGATCTTCGGAACCTGGTCCACCACGATGACCAGCCCGATCCCCGCCTTGAAACCGACCAGGACCGGCTCGGAGATGAAGCTGGCGACGAACCCCAGCCTCAGGACGGAGGACAGGATCAGGATCCCTCCCACCAGGAGCGTCAGCGTGGCCGAGGCACGCAGCAAGGACGACGGATCCCCCTTGCCCGCGACCTGGGAGAGGCTGGCGCCGCTCAGGATCGCCAGGGTCGTGGTGGTGCTCACGCTGAGGGGCCGCGAGGTCCCGACGAGCGCGTAAATCAGCATCGGCGCGAAGGAGGTGTAGAGGCCGACCTGCACGGGCAGCCCCGCGATCGTGGCGTAGGCCATCGCCTTGGGGATCACGACGGCCGCCGCGGTCAGGCCGGCGACGATGTCCGCGCTCAGCCAGCTCCCCCGGTACCCGGAGAGCCAGCCGAGGACCGGGGCGCCGACGCGACGAGCGGGCCGCGCCCGCATGGCGCTCATGTTCGGGGAGTTTACGACGAGACGGCCGGCGGCGGTCCCCGCACCCTCGCGCACCTCCGAGCCGCCGCCGGCAGCCTCCGGGTTGACGGAGGGACCCTCGCCGGTTCTACAATCGCAGACTCATGACCGAAAACCGCGGGCCGATGAAGCGGAAACCGTACGAAAAGGCGCTGCACAAGCTGCAGTCGAAGCTGTGCGCCCTGCAGGAATGGGTCAGGCACGAGGGCCTGCGTGTGATCGTGATCTTCGAGGGGCGCGACGCCGCCGGCAAGGGGGGGACGATCAAAGCGATCACCGAGCGCGTCAGCCCGCGCGTGTTCCGTCTGGTGGCGCTTCCCGCCCCGTCCGATCGCGAGAAATCGCAGCTGTATCTGCAGCGCTACATGACGCACTTTCCGGCGGCCGGCGAGATCGTGATCTTCGACCGCAGCTGGTACAACCGGGCCGGTGTCGAATACGTCATGGGCTTCTGCTCGAAGAAGGAGAACCGGCGCTTCCTGGAGCTCTGCCCCGAGTTCGAGCGCTATATCGTCGAGGGCGGCGTCATTCTGATCAAGTTCTGGCTGGAGGTCAGCGACAAAGAGCAGAAGCGCCGCTTCGAGGCCCGCATCGACGATCCGCTACGCCAGTGGAAGCTCAGCCCGATGGACCTCCCCTCGCGGGGCCGATGGTTCGAGTACTCGCGGGCGCGCGATTCGATGCTCGAGGCCACCGACACCCGGCACGCCCCCTGGTACATCCTCCCCTCGGACGACAAGCGGCGGGCGCGCCTCAACTGCATCAGCCAGTTCCTCGCGCTCATCCCCTACAAGAAGGTGCCGCGTGAGAAGGTCAGCCTCCCGAAGCGCTCGATGAAGGGGGCCTACGACGACCAGGCGACCCTCAAGGGCAGGAGGTTCGTTCCGGCGAGGTGGTGACGCGATGGACGCGGGTCGCGACCAGAACCGGAGGCCGGCCGAATTGGCGACGGGCGCGAGACCGGTCGGCATCATCGCGAAGACGGCGCGGCGCGCTGCCGTCGCGATGGCGATTGCCATCGGCGTCGGACTCGTGGTGATGATCGGAAAGAAGAGTCCTCCGTCTTCCATCTTCTTCCGCACCATCCTCCACGGGCTGACGGCGACGGCCGCGTTCGCCATATTCGAAGCGTGGCCCCGGAGGCTGCCGCGCTGGCTGGAGCGCTGGGTCCTGCAAGTCGTCGCGATCGGCGCCTGCGGGCCGCTGACGACGTGGCTGCTGAACGTTCTGTACGTCCCCCGGGGTGCGCCGTCCTTTTGGGCGGACCACGACCGGATGCTCATCGCGTTCCTCGCCGTATTGCTCGCGCCGTGGGCGGCGCTGGCGGCGATCGTGCGGCAGAAGGAGGCCTTCGCGCGCCATCAGAAGCTGACGTTCGCGCTCGAGCGCAGCGAGCTGGAGAGGCAGGCGCTCGACGCGCGCCTGCATCTGCTGCAGGCGCAGGTCGCCCCGCACTTCCTGTTCAACACGCTCGCGAACGTGCAGGCGCTCGTCGACGCAGGCTCGCCGAACGCGTCGGCGCTCCTCCGCAGCCTCGTCGAGTACCTGCGCGCGGCGGTGCCGCTGCTCCACGAGCCGGCGGCGACTATCGAGCGCGAGCTGCAGCTCGTCCGGCCTTATCTCGAGCTGATGCAGATGCGCATGCCCGATCGCCTGCAGTACGCGATGAACGTCGACTCGTCGGCTCTCAAGGTGCGCTGTCCTCCGACCACGCTCTTGACACTGGTCGAGAATGCCGTGCGACACGGGATCGACCCCAGCGAGGAAGGAGGGCGGATCGACATCGACGTCCAGCGGCTCGGTGAACGCTGCGTGGTCCGCGTCACCGACACGGGCGCCGGACTCCATCCCTCGGCGGGCGGTCTCGGGACCGGGCTGACGACCCTGCGCGAGCGGCTGCAGCTCATCTTCGGAGACGCGGCGCATCTGCGCCTGATCTCCGGCACCCCCCGCGGCGTCGCGGTCGAAGTCGACATGCCGGCACGCACGTGAGCGCCCGCGCGACCGCGCTGATCGCGGACGATGAGCCGCTGCTGCGCGAGGCGCTGCGGCGCCAGCTCGCGAACGTCTGGCCGGAGCTCGAGATTGTGGCCGAGGCCCGGAACGGGCGGGAGGCGGTGCGGTTGTTCGACGAGCGGCATCCCGACATCTGCTTCCTCGACGTCCACATGCCGGGTCTCTCCGGCGTCGATGCCGCGAACCACATCGGCCGCCGCGCGCATCTCGTGTTCGTCACGGCGTACGATCACTACGCGGTGCACGCCTTCGCGCAGGGGGCGCTCGATTACCTTCTGAAGCCGGTCGAACAGGCGCGGCTCGCGGAGACCGTGAGCCGCCTCAAGGAGCGTCTGCAGTCATCGAGGCCCGCGATCAACACCGAACAGCTCCTGCGGCAGCTCAGCGCCCAGCTCGCGAAGCTGCAGGGAGGCGGCAGGGGCGAGCCGCTGCGATGGATTCGCGCGCAGGCGGGAAAGACCGTGCGCCTGATCGCGATCGGCGACGTCGATTATTTCCGGTCCGACGCGAAGTACACGCTCGTCGCCTGGCGCGACGGCGGCAAGCCCGCCGAGGCGGTGGTCCGGATTCCGCTCAAGGACCTGCTCGAGCAGCTCGACCCGGAGCAATTCGCGCAGGTCCATCGATCGGTCGTGGTGAATCTGCGCGCCGTCAGCCATGTGAGGCGACACGACAATGAAACCGCGGAGATTCACCTGAAGAGCCGCGACGAGGTCCTGCCCGTGAGCCGCAGCTACATGCCTCTGTTCAGGCAGATGTAGCCGCCGTTCGTCCGCCGGAATCCCCGCTTCGTCGCAATCCGGTGGCTCGCGCGCCCGTAAGCCGTCCATCATGCTGGCGCGATCCTGGTCCGGCTGCAGGTCTGGGGAGCCCGTGTGAAGCTGAACACCATCCTGGTCATCACCTCACTGCTCTCGATCCTCCTGGTCACGTTTCACCTGTCGGACGAAATCGCCCGCGGGATCGAGCCGGGAGGGCTCAAGAACGTCACGGGAGTGCTCATCCTGTTCGTCTGGCTGTACGGAACGCTGGCGCTCCCGGAACGGCGATCGGGATACGTCATCATGCTCCTGGGGTCGCTCCTCGGGTCGGTCGTCCCCGTCCTGCACATGATGGGGTCGGGACTCGTCGGCCGGTCGATCATCAACACCGGCGGAATCTTCTTCTGGGTCTGGACGCTCATGGTGCTCGGCGCGACCGCGCTCTTCTCCGTCATCCTCTCGGCGCGCGGACTGTGGAGCCTGCAACGGGGCCGGACGAGGTCGTCAGCGGCCCGCGAACGTGAGCGCTAGCCCGGATTTCTCACCGCGGGTCTGTTCGCCTCGCTGAAGCTGCGGATCG
>CAYLND010000035.1:0-27274 GCA_964384905.1 uncultured Acidobacteriota bacterium | reverse complement strand
TCGCGCGCGGCGGGCCGCGCCGCACGCATCGATTACAGGAGCCGCGTCTGGGTCACGCGCAAGGGGATCCACGTCGACCGGATCGCGAGCGCCTGGTTGATCCGCCGGTTCGTCGACCCGGCGGCGCGCTTCAAGTTCGTACCGCCGAGCGGTTATCGCCCCGCCCCGCGCGAAATCCGGTTCGACATGTTCGACGCCGAGTTCACCCACGAAGGACATCGCTGCACGTTCGAGGTGCTCCTCGACAGGCTCTCGCTCAAGGACGCCGCGCTGCGGCCCGTCGCGGAGATCGTCCACGACATCGACCTGAAAGATACGTGCTTCGGCCGGGAGGAGACGGCCGGAATCGCCCGCGTCATCGCCGGCATCGCCATGAGCCACCGCGAGGACGAGCGGCGGCTCGAGCGTGGCGCCGCGCTGTTCGACGATCTGTACGAGTATTTCCGGCGGAAGCTCGCGTGACCGCGGCGGCGGCGCGTCACGTGAGCTTCAGCGAGGCGCTTCGCTTCTGGCTGAAGCTCGGCTTCATCTCGTTCGGCGGACCGGCGGGTCAGATCGCGATCATGCATGCCGAGCTGGTGGAGCGCCGGCGCTGGATCGGCGAGCAGCGGTTCCTGCACGCGCTGAACTACTGCATGCTGTTGCCCGGTCCCGAGGCGCAGCAGCTCGCCATCTACATCGGCTGGCTCCTGCACCGTCTGCCGGGCGGGCTCGCGGCGGGCGCGCTGTTCGTGCTGCCGTCCGTGTTCGTGCTCCTGGCGCTCTCCCTCGTGTACGCGGCCTTCGGGAGCGTGCCGTTCGTGGCGGCCATCTTCGCGGGCGTCAAGCCGGTGGTCGTGGCGATCGTGGTCGAGGCGGTCCTGCGGATCGGCCGGAGGGCGCTGCGTCGCGGGGCGCATGTCGCCATCGCCGCCCTCGCCTTCGTCGCGATCTACGTCCTGCACGTTCCCTTCCCGCTGATCGTCCTCGGGGCGGCGGCGACGGGGCTCGCGGTCGGGAGGCTGCGGCCGGACCCGACCGGACGCAGCGGTCCTGAGGGAGGGCATGCGTCCTCTCCGTCCGCCGTCGCGGGGGATGCTGCCGGCAGACCGTATGTGATCGGCGACGAGACCCCTTCACCGCCCCACACGCTGCCGTCGCGCGGGCGCGCGGTCCGCACGCTGGCGGCAGGGCTGACGCTGTGGCTCGCGCCGCTGGCGCTCGTCGCGGCGGCGCGGGGATGGGGCAGCCTGCCCGCGCGGGAGTACTTCTTCTTTACCCGGGCCGCCCTGGTGACCTTCGGCGGCGCCTACTCGGTGCTGGCGTATGTGATCCAGGCGGCGGTCGGATCGTACGGCTGGATCACGCACGCGCAGGCGATCGACGGCCTGGCGCTGGCCGAAACCACTCCCGGCCCGTTGATCATGGTGCTGCAGTTCATCGGCTTCATGGCGGCGTGGAATCACCCGGGAAATGACTCCCGGATAGCCGCGGCGGTGCTCGGCGCCCTGGTGACGACCTGGACGACCTTTCTTCCCTGCTTCATCTTCATCTTTCTCGGCGCGCCCTGGATCGAGGTGCTGCGCGGCCACCGGGGGCTGGCGAGCGCCCTGTCGGGGGTGACCGCGTCGGTCGTCGGCATCATCCTGAACCTCGCGCTGGTGTTCGCCGCGGCGGTGATCTGTCCCCGCGGTCTCGCGGGCGGGATCGATTGGTTCCCGGCGGCGGTGACCGCCGCGGCGTTCGCGGCGCTGCATCGCTTCGACCTGCAGGTGCACTGGGTGGTTCTCGGCGGCGGCCTGGCCGGGCTCGCCCGGGTCCTCCTATTCGGATGAGGTGGCGTGATGAATGCGAAGAAGCGTCTGCTCCTGATCAGCAACTCGACACTTCATGGCAGCGGGTATCTCGACCACGCCGAGTCGGAGATCCGCGCGTTCCTCGATCGCGGAGGGGGTGGCAAGCGCGTCCTGTTTTTCCCTTACGCGCTGAAGGACCGTGACGGCTACGCGGCGCGGGCGCGCGCGCGGCTCGGCGCCATCGGCTGCGTGCTGGAGTCGATGCACGACGCCGAGGAGGCCGCGGCATCCGGGTCGATCACCGAGGCGCTCGACCGCGCCGACGTCTTCTTCGTCGGAGGCGGGAACACCTTCCGCCTGCTCGACTGCCTGCACCGTCTCGGGCTGGTCGCCCCGATCCGCCGCAGGGTCGAGCAGGGGAAGCCGTACATCGGGTCGAGCGCCGGCGCCATCGTCGCCTGTCCCACGCTCAGGACCACGAAGGACATGCCGATCGTTCAGCCGCCCTGCTTCGACGCGCTCGACCTGGTGCCGTTCCAGATCAGTCCGCACTATCTCGATCCCGACCCGGCCTCGACTCATATGGGTGAGACACAGGAAGAGCGGATCCTTCAGTACCTCGAGGAGAACGGCGCTCCGGTCGTCGGGCTGCGCGAGGGGTCGATGCTGCGCGTCGAAGGAGACAGCATCCGCCTCGCGGGCCGCACGGCCGCCCGCATCTTCGAGAGGGACCGCGCGCCGGTCGAGGTCCAGCCGGGGGCGAGCCTTGACCGCCTCCTCCGCTGAAGCGCGACCGGAAGGGACGCTGCTGCTGACGCGCGCCGACGCGGCGGCGCTGCTGCCTCTCGACGACTGCATCGCCGCCGTGGAGGCCGCGTTCCGGCTGCACGCGGAAGGCCGGACGCTGCCGCCGGGGGTTCTCGGCGTCCCGTCCGACGACGGCGGCTTTCACATCAAGGCCGCCGGTCTCCGGCTCTCCCGCACCTGGTTCGCGGCGAAGTGCAACGGGAATTTCCGTCACAACGCCGAACGGTTCGGGATGCCGGGGATCCAGGGTCTGATCCTGCTGTGCGACGGGGACAACGGCTACCCGCTCGCCGTGATCGACTCCATCGAGATCACGACGCTGCGCACGGCGGCCGCCACCGCGGTGGCGGCCCGTCGCCTCGCGCGCGCCGACTCGAAGGTCCTCGCGGTCGCAGGGTGCGGCAATCAGGGGCGCGCGCACGTGCGCGCCCTGTCGCGCGTCCGTCCGATCGAGCGCGTACTGGCGTTCGACATCGACGCCGCCCGCGCGCGCCGGTTCGCCCGCGACCTCGCCACAGAGACGGGGCTCGACGTGCGCGCCACCGAGGACCTCCCCGCCGCGGTGCGCGCCAGCGACGTCTGCGTCACCTGCACGCCGTCACGAAGCGCTTATCTGATGCTCGAGGACGTTCCGCCGGGTCTCTTCCTCGCCGCGGTCGGCGCCGACAATGACGACAAGCAGGAGATCGATCCGCGCGTCCTGGCGTGCAGCCGTGTGGTCGTCGACATCCTCGAACAGTGCGCGACCATCGGCGAGCTGCACCACGCGCTGGCGGCCGGCCTGATGACGCGCGAAAGCGTTCACGCCGAGCTGGCGGATCTCGTGGCCGGCCGCAAGCCGGGGCGCGCAGGACGCGAAGAGGTCTTCGTCTTCGACAGCACCGGCACCGCCCTCCAGGACGTCGCCGCCGCCGTGGCGCTCTTCGAGCGGGCCAGCGAGGCCGGCGCCGGCGTGAGGCTCGATCTGGTCGGCTGAGGACAGGTCGCCATGACTGCGGAAGGGCGTCTCTCGGCGGGCTTCGCGCGCTCTTCCACTGGCGACGATCAGCGCCTGGGCCCGACTCCGCAGGCCGAGTTCCTTCCGGCGACGAGGTAGAACGCATCGCCCTGCGGCATGCCGACCGTCAATCCCGTCGCGCCGCTCGGCGCGATTCCCACCACGGTGTCGAAGGCTCCGTTCGGCGCCGCGTCGCTGAAGACCACGTAATCGTCGGCGTTCACGGCATCGTCCCAGGTGAGCTGAAAGTCGACACCGCCATCGAGCGGGGTCAGGCGCAGATTCTCCGGGGATCCCGGCATCGGAGAGCAGGACGCCGTCGTGCCGGTGATGCGGTCGGATTCGCCGTCCGGCATCGCTCCCAGTCCGCTCTGATCGAAGGCAGTCGGATCGTTCGACACACCCAGCGCGAACGGCGTCGCCGGACAGCCGACGTTGCTCGCCGTGAGGCTCGCCTCCAGCCGGCAGTCGTTCACGCTCACCACGTATCCCGCCGCCGAGCAGTCGTTCGCGATCGCGTCGGCGATCGCCTGGCACTTCTGGGAGACCGGCATGCCGGGATGCACGGGAAAGCTGCCGTTGCATGAGGCGAGCGCGCCGGTCGAGGTGCACAGGGACGACAGGCGCACGTACACGGTCGCGTCCCGAAGAGGAGACTGCAGCGTGTCGACCGTCACCTCCACTCCGGTGTAGCCGGGGCAGATCCAGTTGCAGATCTTTCCATCCCAGCTGCACGAGGTCCGAGAAGCGCGCCGAACGGATCGCAGATCGGGCAGAACCAGCCGCACGCGTCGGTCGACCATTGACATCCGAACCGCGGCGGCGGGCCCGGCGGGTCACAGACGGCCGTCACCCCGACGGCCCGAGGCATGCCGGCCGAAATCGATGGAAGGAGGATCAGGCCGAGACAGGTCACGATCATGACGCAGCGATGAGTCAGACAGGAGAGGTCGGGCATCATACGATGGCAGATCATCGGCGCCCCTCGCAAGGCCATTGCCACATCATCGGCGCGTGTGGTTAAATCCGACACAGAATGCGCCGCTTCTTCCTGATCGTTGTTCTCGTTGGAGTCACCGTCCTCGCCCTGTACACCTGGGCGGCCTGGAGCTTCACCTACTCGGAAGGGGAGCGCGCCGGCTACGTGCAGAAGTTCTCGAAGAAGGGGTGGCTCTGCAAGACGTGGGAAGGCGAGCTGGCGATGGCCAACCTGCCCGGCGCCATGCCGCAGATCTTCTACTTCACCGTCCACGACGACGCGGCCGCCGCTCGAATCAACCAGGCGATGGGCGAACGCGTCACCCTCCACTACAAGCAGCACCTGGGGCTGCCGACCTCGTGCTTCGGCGACACGCAGTATTTCGTCGACGACGTGAAGCGCGTCGAGCAGTAATAGGGCGCTTCGGAACCGTCAGGACGCCGCTCACGCTCAGTGCGGCCGGATCACTCCGACGTTCTGCTCGACGGTGATCGTCGTTCCGAACGGCTGGGAGATCTTCTGCAATCGGGCGAGGATCGCGCGCGCCATCGCCGGGGGGGCCGGGCGCGGCACGCCGCTCTTTTCGAGACGCTCGCCGTAGCGCAGGTCGAGGGGATGGATCTTCACCTCCGCCAGACGCCCCGACTCGAAGCGGCAGGTGGCCACCGCGGTCTGGAACACCTCGTCGTCCAGGAACTCGTCGGCGTTCAGGATCGCGTTGAGGTCCGGGTCGGTCGCCTGCGAGGGATCGGGGAAGGCGGCCGAGAGCAGGTCTCGATTCGCCTCGAACAGGTCGGCCGGGTTCGGCTCCATCATGTCGCTCCAGAAGAAATTCGACAGGCTGTAGAAGATCGGCCGTCCTTTGTAGATCTCGATCGGCATCAGACGATGCTCGCCGTGGCCGATGAACACGTCGGCCCCGGCGTCGATCGCGGCGTGCGCCAGCACCGGGAGGAAATCGCCCGGCTCGTGGCAGCCGAGACCGATCTCGTGGGCGTGGATCGTGGCGATCAAGAGGTCCGCGTGCTGCTTCCCCTGGCGCACGGCCTTCAGGAACTCGGCCAGATCGATCGGGTTCATCTCGTAGTGGGCGCCGGGGCGCTCGCCGACCCGGAACAGCGTGTCGAAGACCTTGAGTCGATCGGGCGGTCGGTTCCTGTCCTCCCTCCAGGGCTTGTAGCATTCCTTCCCGGGCTCCTTCAGCGCCTGGTCGAGCGCCCGCAGCGACGCCATCATCGCGGCGGTTACGACGGTCGTGCGTGTCCAGCGCAGCGTGCTGATCCCCGGGCGGCCCGGCGCCTCGCCGTGCGGCGGCAGGGCCGCGTTCGGCTCGCGGAAGGTGGAGGCGATCGAGACGAGGCCGACCCGTCCCAGCGCGGTCTCGAAGTAGCGCGGGCCGCGGGCCTCGGGGCGCGTTGCGCCGGACCCGGCGTGCACCAGCCAGGCCTCGTCGAGCAGCCGGCTGGTCTCGCGCATCCCCTCGATGCCCCAGTCGAGGGCGTGGTTGTTGGCGCGCGACACGAGATCGAAGCCGAGCGTCTTGACATCCCGGGGCACGCCGGGCAGGGCGACGATCGACCAGTCGTCGCCGGCGCCGCCCGGATACCCCTTGAAGCCGCGCATGTCGAACGCCGTGGTCTCGAAGTTGCCGAACGCTGCGTCGGCGTCGCGGATGATCGTGTCGACCGCCGCGAACCCCGCGTCACGCGCCAGCATCTGCGACAGCGGGCGCGAGATGATCAGGTCGCCGACCGCGGCGAGCGTGAAGCCGTCCGCGACGCTCAGATCGAGCTCCCGCTCGGGAGGCCGGTGCGGATCGAACAGAGACTCCGCCGGCGGCGCCGGCGCGGGGGGCGTGGCCGCAGGCTGCGCAGGGGCCGGAGTCTCCGCGGTCCGCGCCTCCGCGCCCGCGCTCGCGAGGACCGTCGTGAACATCACCAGAAGCGTCAAGGCGGCCTGCCCGAGCCGGGCCGGCCGGGTTCGTTGTCCCGGACACCGCATTGATCGATCCCTCCTCGACCCGATGATATGCCAGGACTCGACGGCAGGCGCGGAGTGTCGAAGCCGATGCGCTGCCTAGGGGATCGCCCCCTCGGCGGCTCCGGGCGGGGGGAGCGCCGATTCGATCCACCGACGGATGCGGTTGGCGTCGCCGAGACGCGTGTACTTGCCCCAGGAATCGAGAAGGACGATGACGACCTGTCGCGCGGCGATCTCCGCCTGCATCACCAGGCAGCGGCCCGCCGCGTTGATGTAGCCGGTCTTCGACAGCCCGATGCTCCAGCTCTTGTTCCTGATCAGGCCGTTGGAATTGTGGAACTCGACCACGCGGCCGTCGGAGAGCGTCACCTGGTGGAGCGCCGTCGTGGTGGCCTCGCGGATGGCCGGATACTCCGCGGCGGCCAGCACCATGCGGGAGAGGTCCTCCGCGCTGGACACGTTCTTGCTCGAGAGGCCGGTCGGGTCGGCGAACCGCGTCCGGGTCATCCCGAGCTCGTTCGCCTTGCGGTTCATCGCGTCGACGCACTCCTCGGTGCCGCCCGGGTAGGTCCGGGCGAGGGCCGCGGCGGCCCGGTTGACCGAGGACATCAGCGCGATCCGCAGGAGCTCGCCGCGGGGAAGGAACGCGCCCACCGGGAGCCGCGAGCGTGTCCTCTTGACCGGGTCCACGTCCGCGGAGCTGATCTCGATCGCCTCGTCCAGCGGGAGCTGCGCGTCCAGGACGACCATGGCGGTCATCAGCTTGGTGATCGAAGCGATCGGGGCCACCTGATCCGGATGCTTCGCGTAGAGAGGCTCCCCCTGCGCTTCATCGAGCACCAGCGCCACGTGCGACTTCAGGTCCGGGCCGCGGAGACGGGCCTGACCGGCGTGCATCAGCGGCACGCCCGCTTGCGCGGCCGCGGGCCCGAGCGAGCCGATCAGGGCGGCGACCGCCGCCATCCGCGCCGGACGACGCAAGAAGGCGCCGGGCGGGATCCTTTGGCGGGAGCCTCTATCCTCTTTTATTGATCGCAGCGGGGCTGCCCCTCGTGGTGAATCGACGCGGCGGCCCTGGCGGGCCGCCGCCCGTGGCGTGCCGATCCGTCCGGCTACTTCTTCGTGTAGGTGATCTCCATCATCTTCATTTCCTTGCCGTCCTTGCCGGGCGCGTACATCTCGAAGATCTGGGTCGTCGGGCTGGTCCACTTGGTCGTCATGCGCGCCTTGACCGGCGTCTTCTTGATCGGGTCGTTCCAGTGACCGATGAAGGAGCAGGCCTTGCCCGCCGCGTCGCACGTCCCCTCGCTGACCATCAGGCCGGTCGACATCGAGTCGTTCCAGGTCGACCAGTACTTCCCGGTCACGTTGTCGAAGCCCATCGAGCCGTGACCGGAGAAGGGCCGGCCCATCATCGAGGAACTGACGTCCTCGACGAGCACGCGCCCGTCGAGCGTCATGGCCCGCGTGGCGGTGCCCGTGTCCTCCATCGGCGGCTGGCCCGCCTCGTGCCAGCTCTTGACCTTCATGTCGTAGCTCCCGGCGGCGGCCGCCAGCGCCTGATGCTGGGGGCCCGGCGTGCTGGCCTTCATGAAGGCCTCCATCTCGGCCTTCTGCTCCGGCGTCATCTGTGGTGCCTGGTTGCCGGTCTGCGCCAGCGACAGGGTGGCACCCACGACGAGGGCGGCGACAACGAGCGGTCGTGCAGGTCGATGCATTCTCGATCCTCCTCCGGAAGGTGACGGCGGTTCGAGCCCGCGTCGGGCGCAAGTATACCGTCAGTCACGGAGAAAGCGGACCCGGTTCGTGCGGTGACGGGGCCGGGGGAGCCGTCAACGCTTCAGGTCGGCCGGCCAGTTCACGACCAGGGTGATCGACGTGGTCAGCTCCCCCGGCTCGAACGGGACGATGAACCGCTGGCCATCGGGACTGACGTCGAAGCGGCCGAAGACGCCGTAGGAGAAGGTCTCGAAGAGCGCCTTGGGAACCCCGAGCTCGACGCGATTCGTCGCGGCTCTCACTTCGACGGCCATCAGCTCGTTGTCGGGTGAGAAATAGAACAGCTCGCGGCCGTCCCGCCGCCAGCGCGGGGAACACCCGGCTCCGGAAGAGGCGAGCCACTTCCCGCCGGGACCGGGGAACGGCGCGATGTACACCTTGTACTCTCCCGATTCGCTGGAGCAGTAAGCGATCCACTTTCCGTCGGGTGAGAAGGCGGCGTCGCGCGCGCTGAGCGGACTCTTGAGGAACGGATACGGTTTGCGGTCGCCGGTGAGCGGCAGCATCCAGATCGACCATCCGCCCTGCGACCCCTGGTGATAGGCGAGGGTCTTCCCGTCCGGAGACCAGTCGGAGGGGAACCTGTAGTAATTGACGCCGTCGAGAAGAACCTCGGTGTCGCTCGAGCCGTCCGCGCTCTTCTGGGAGAGGTAATACTTGCCTTCATGATAGGAGGTGAAGGCGATCCGATTGCCGTCGGGCGACCACGAGGGGAAGATGTTTCCCTGCGCCGAGTCCGAGACGAAGGTCTGAGGCGTTTTCACGCCGCGCGTCAGGTCGTAGCTCCAGACATTGTACTCCCCGGAATCGAGGTAATAGAGGAGTTTCCTGCCGTCCGGGGAGATGCGGGGGCTGGCGTAGGCGCCGTTTCCGGGAACGGCCCCGATCTGCTTGCCGCTCCGGTCGTACCAGAGGAGCTGCCGTTCCGAGCTGCCTCGCCCCTGGATGTAGGCGAGCCGGCCGTTCTCGGAGGCCGAGAACAGGCCTCTCGAGAAGATCTCCGCCTCCTGCACCGGGTCCGCGACGGGCACGGCGCTTCCCGCGAGCTCGAGACGCGCGAGATCCAGCGGCTGGGCCATGAGCGTGTTCTGTCGCATGAACAGGATGCACCCCGAGGCGTAGAGGGCTCCGGCGTGCGTGCGCATCAGCGTCCGGGTCTCGCGCGAATCGAGCGAGCCGAGGAGAATCTCGTTGGTGGGATTCTCCGTCGATGTGAACACGCTGCCCGCCAGGTAGAGGAAATGACGACCATCCGGCAGGAAGCTCGGCCAGCGGTGCGAGATCTCGTTCTTCGGGGCATCGAGCGTGGTCACCGGAGCCGAAGCCCCGCCCGAGGAGGAGATGCGGTGGATCGGTGAGTTGACGCTTGGAGCGAAAAGAATCACCCCGTCGCGGCTCCACGTGCCGCCGCGACCGTCGGGGGCGTCGCAGAGCGTCAGGGCCGGGCCGCCGGAGGAGTCCATGATTTTGAGCTTGCCTCCGGCAAAGAAGCCGAGAAATCGGCTGTCGGGGGACCAGAAGGGATACTTGCCGCCGCTCGTGCCCGCCAGGGGCTCCGCGCGCAACGAATCGATCGGGCGGATCCAGAGAACGGATTTCTTGTCGGGAGTCGAAGCCACATACGCCAGGACCCGGCCATCGGGAGAGAGGCTGAAGCCGGATGCGTCGGAGA
This sequence comes from uncultured Acidobacteriota bacterium, assembly GCA_964384905.1. Classification (GTDB taxonomy): domain Bacteria; phylum Acidobacteriota; class Polarisedimenticolia; order Gp22-AA2; family Gp22-AA2; genus Gp22-AA3. The sequence continues at coordinate 17,285 of CAYLND010000035.1, read as the reverse complement.
TCAGCAGGCTCGAGTCCTGCATCGGCTTGATGTAGCTCCGGATGACCCCCATCTCGACCGGCGTCCGCAGCGCTCCCCGGTACGCGATGACGAGAGCCGCCGCGGTCGTGACGACCAGGACCGCCGTCACCCACCGCTCCCGCATCGTGCGGCGAGCGCCCCGTGGGTCGGCCGGACCCGCCAGCGCGCCGCTGTGGGCGACCGACGCCAGGGCATGCGCCAGATCCCGGACGCTCTGCCAGCGCTTCTCCGGATCCTTCGCCAGACAGGTCTGGATCGTGAAGTCCAGAGCCTTCGGCGTCATCGGCTTCACGTCGCTGATCGGCGCGGGATCCTTCTCCAGGATCGCCGAGGCCACGCTCAGCTGGCTCTTTCCCTCGAAGGCGCGCCTGCCGGTCAGCATCTCGTACAGCACGGCGCCCATCGAGAAAATGTCGCTGCGCTCGTCGACCTCCTTCCCTTCCACCTGCTCCGGCGACATGTACTGGAACGTCCCCACCCACGAGCCCTCGGCCGTCAGCGGACGAGCCAGGGTCTCCAGCCGGGAGGATCCGGGGCCGGCGGCTTCGACGGCCGGTTTCGCCAGTCCGAAGTCCAGCAGCTTGACGCCCGACTTCGTCAGCATGATGTTGCCGGGCTTGAGATCGCGGTGCACCACGCCACTGCGGTGCGCCGCATCGAGTCCTTCGCACAGCTCCAGGGCGCATTTCCGGAATTGATCCGGCGGCAGGGGTCCTTTCCTCAGCCGGTCGGCGAGCGTTTCCCCCTCGAGGTATTCCATGACCAGGTAGCGCACGTCGTCCTGCGAGCCGACGTCGTAGAGATGGCAGACGTTCGGATGACTGAGGGCGGAGATGGCCCGCGCCTCCCGCTCGAACCGCTCCCGGGCCGTCAGTCTCTCCGACAGGTGCGAAGGAAGGATCTTGATGGCGACGGTCCGCTCCAGCCGGGTGTCGCGGGCGCGGTACACCTCTCCCATCCCGCCGGCGCCGAGCGGCGAAAGGATGGCGTAGGGTCCCAGGCGGGAGCCGGCCGCCAGGGTCACGTGCAGGAACCGCGTCGAGCCACGAGTGACCACCGTCCGAAAGGTGTGATCCTACCTCCAACGCGCGCGCCGCGGAAACGCAGTCGAGGATCCGATCCACGGCCGAGTCCGGCGGGCTTGTGTCCGGGCGGGGGCCCGGCATAGACTCCAGGCCATTTCGCAGGGAACGGGCCATGCAGGGACCCGTGACACGGCGTGAGATGCTGCTGTTTCTCGTCGCCGGGGCGATGGCGACGTTCTCGGCCGGATACCCGCGCCTCGGCTTCGCCGCCGAGGACGGCAATTTCCGGGCGATCTATCTCGATCCACGGCTCCGCGAGCGCTTCTTCCTGTTCCTGCAGAACGTCTTTCATCTCTATCCGGAGCGGCACTTCCACGATCTGATCGCGCGGATCGCGCGGGACAAGCCCGGCGATCGGGAGATCTACGAGGCGATCCTCGCCGAGCTCCCGTCGATCAAGCCGTACCTGCGCGAGGTGCGCTACGCCCTGCCGGCGCTCCGCAAGCAGAAAAAGGTGATGTGCGATCAGACGCTGGCCCTGCTGGAGGGCCAGACGCGCTTCGACCGCTACGCGGAGGTCGGCTCGACCGGGCGCTACTACGATCGGCTGAGCAGGAGCCTGTCGTTTTCCGCGCCGCCGGTCTTCATCCACACCAGCAAGCCCTCGTACCAGCCGCAGGACATCGTGGAGCGCGGCCGCCTGAGCAAGGTCGGGAGCTTCCTGCCGCTGGGCGTCTACGACGCGCTGGCGCTCCCGGAGGAGAGCATCGATCTCCTGACGGTCTACATCGGGTTCCATCACGCACCTCTGGAGCGACGCGTCGACTTCATGCGGTCGATCCACGCGACCCTCAGGCGCGGCGGAACGTTGATCGTCCGGGACCACGACGTGACCGACGCGTCGATGGTCCATCTCGTGGCGCTCGCGCACGACGTGTTCAACTGCGGGCTCGAGCTCCCGTGGAGCACGAACGCGGCGGAGGTCCGGCACTTCCTTTCTTTGCGGGAGCTCCAGGGTCTGCTGGAAGGTGTGGGGTTCAGCCCGCACGGAGGGCGCCTCCTTCAGGAGGGAGATCCCACCCGCAACACCCTGATGCGATTCGACAAAGTCTGAGCGATGGCGCCGCCCCGCCGGTACCCCCTGGCCCTGCTCCCGGTCGTGGCGCTGGTCTTCGGCTGCCTGGAGTACGGCCCGGCCCGCGGCCCGGAGTCGGGCTCCGTGCTGCAGATCCTGCATGCGCTGACGTCGCTCGCGCTGGTCTTCGTCTGGTTCCTGCTCGACGCGCGCGAGCGCGGCTACCGGGCATCGATCGTCCTCCAGACAGCCCTGATCGTTCTCACGGTCGTCGCCCTGCCGTATTACCTGTTCCGATCGCGCGGGCTCGCCGGTGGTTTCAGGGCCCTGGCGCTCTCCGTCGCGGTCTTCGCCGGGACCATGATCGCGTACCACCTGGGATCGCTCTTTGGGTAACGCGCGCTTCGCCTTCCTGCTCGCCGCGGGTCTTCTCCAGTGGGCGGCGCTCGCCCGCTCCGCGATGGTGGTCGACGACGTCACGCGGATCAACCCGATCGTGGTCGATCGGGTGCTCGTTCCGACCACGATCGACGAGGTCGTGGAGGCGGTGCGATTGCATCCGGGACCCGTGTCGATCGGCGGCGGGCGCTTCAGCCAGGGCGGACAGACCGCGACCGAGGGCGCCCTGCAGATCGACATGCGACGGCTCGACGGCGTCGTGGCGTTCTCGGAGGAGCGCAAGGAGATCACGGTGCAGGCCGGCATCACGTGGCGCAAGATCCAGAGCACCATCGATCCGTACGATCTCTCGGTGCAGATCATGCAGAGCTACGCGAACTTCACCGCCGGCGGATCGTTGAGCGTCAACGTGCACGGGCGCTACATAGGCCAGGGGCCGCTGGTCCAGTCGGTCCGGTCGATCCGCGTCGTCCTGGCCGACGGGAGGCTGGTCAGGGCCAGCCCGAAGGAGAACGCGGAGATCTTCTACGGCGCCATCGGCGGCTACGGCGGGCTCGGCGTGATCGTGGAAGCCACCTTCGCCCTGGCCGACAACGTGCGCGTCGAGCGGCGGAGCGAGGTCATGCCCTTGAGCGCCTACCGCGAGTATTTCAGGGCCAGCATCCGCGGCCATCACGACGTCATCTTCCACAACGCCGACATCTATCCCGGGGCGTTCGACACCGTCCGCGCCACGTCCTACGTCAGGACCGACAAGCCGGTCACGATCGAGGACCGCCTGATCCCGGAGGGCAGAACCTACTGGGGCGATCGCCTGGGAATGCGCGTCGTCTCGGACTGGCCCGGCGGGCGGGCGCTGCGGAGGTACGTGCTCGATCCGATCCTGTTCCACGGCGAGCGCGTCGAATGGCGCAACTACGAGGCGAGCTACGACGTCAAGGAGCTCGAGCCGGTCTCGCGCCGCACCTCCACCTACGTGCTGCAGGAGTACTTCGTGCCGGTGGACCGTCTGGAGGAGTTCGTGCGCGCCATGCAGGAGATCCTGAACCGTCACCGGGTCGACACGATCAACGTCTCGATCCGCCACGCGACGCCGGATCCCGGGACCCTGCTCGCCTGGGCGCGGACCGAGGTCTTCGCCTTCGTGCACTACTACAAGCAGGGCACGAGCGACGCCGAGCGCCGGGAGGTCGGCGTCTGGACCCGCGAGCTGATCGACGCCGCCACGGCGCTCGGCGGCGCGTACTACCTCCCGTACCAGATCCACGCCACCGAGGCGCAGTTTCGCGCCGCCTATCCGCGCGCCGACGAGTACTTCGCGCTCAAGCGAAGGCTCGATCCGACCGACAAATTCCGCAACAAGCTATGGGACGCTTACGACCGGCACGTCCCCGGTCCCTCTCCGGCGCGTCCGGCCGCGCCGAGGTTGCTGCGGACGGCGTCCGCGATCGCTCCAGCGGATCCAGCAGTCAGGGAGCAGATCGAGGCATTTCTGGGCGGAGTGGCCGGCTACAGGCGCGATGAAGCGCAGACCTACCTGACATTGCCCGAGTGGCTTCTGGTCTTCTACCCCGCGGAGTATGCCCGCTTCCTCAAGAGCCGGCCGGCGAGCCAGTTTCCGTATTTCGCATCGGTCCGCCAGTTCTGGGACTATGACCGGGACGTCTGCCGCATCACGACCGGGAAGTATCCATTCAACTGGGGCTACCACCTCATGGTGCTGGTCATCGGCTCGAGCTACACCGCCGAGAGCTGCCTCAAAGGCGCCTACGAGAGCACCGTCGGGCGGATGGCGGAGCGGCTCGCCGGCGCCGCGATGACCCAGGAGGACGTCTTCGCGGCCGACGTGGCGCAGGAATACGTCGACTTCATCCGGACCGAGCCGTGGTACGAATTCTCGTTCCTGCGGTCGCTGAAGCAGCTGTGGGCCGAGACCGATCTCTTCGGCCCCCATCTTCTCCGGAAATGGGAGCGCAAGCTGGCCCTGAGCGCCGAGTATCTCGTCAAAGCGCAATACGGCCTGCTGATCAAGATCGCCAGCAAGGCCGCCTACGGCAACGAGGCGACCGGGATCCTGGCGCTCGCCGACAACGCCCCGGCCGGCGCGCTCGAGCACGAGGCCCGGGTCGAGGTGCGCCGGCGCTTCGCCAACGGCTCGGCGCTCCTGTCGCTGCCGCGCTACGACGAGTTCCGCGACGCCGTCCGGCGTCTGGCCTCCCGAGGCGTCCGTTTCAGAGAGATCGCCGGCAACGGCGAGATCCTGATGACCGCGATCGTCCCGGCCGCCTGGAGCTACGACCTGGAGGCCGGCAGCGTGGTCATCGAGAGACCGATGCTCACCGATCCCGGGCACAAGCGCATCGCGGTCCGGGCGCCGGTCGCGTCGCTGCACGGGATCCTGCTGGCGCTCGAAGACCGGAACCTCGAGGTCGAGCATCTCTACGATTACTGAGAACCTTCGGGCGGGGATCATCGTATAATCACGCCGAGACATCCCGATGGGCGCCAGCCTTTTCATCCAGGATCTCCGCGTTGGCCTGCGCGTGCTCCGCAGGGAGAAGGGTTTCTGCGCGGTCGCCGTCATCGTGCTGGCTCTCGGCATCTGCGGCGTTACCACGACGTTCAGCGTGGTGAACGGCGTCATGCTGCGAGGGTTCGCGTTTCCGAACGCCGCCCGGCTGGTCAGCGTCAATTTCATCGATCCGACCAGCAGGACCATCTTCGGCGCGAACGGTCAGGTGTCGTCGATGGACTTCGAGACGATGCGACCGCAGCAGCAATCCTTCGAGCTGATGGCGGCCTATCTGAACGGCTCCACGGTCAACGTGACGATCGACGGCGTTCCCCGGCGCTACACCGGCGCCTACGTGACGGACGCCTTTCTCCGCATCCTGGGCGTGGCGCCGAGCCTCGGACGCGACCTGAGACCGGAAGACAACGTGCCCGGCGCCGCCAAGGTCGCGCTCATCGGCTACGGGCTCTGGCAGCGCGACTTCGGCGGCGCGGCCGACATCGTCGGCAGGGGCCTGCGCATCAACGGGACGCCGGCGACGATCGTCGGCGTCATGCCCAAGGGCTTCGCGTTTCCCACAAACGAAGAGCTCTGGGTCCCGCTCTACAGCGAGTTCCCGGTGCGCGAGCGCAGCGACCAGCGCGCCATCAATCCAGCGGTGCTGGCGCTGCTCAAGCCGGGCGTGTCGCTGGACCAGGCCAACGCCGAGGTGTCGACCTTGGCGAAGCACTTCGCCGAGGCTTATCCGGACACCAACAAGCAGTTCAATACCGCCCAGGTCGAGCCCCTGCTCAAGACGTTCACGCCGCTGCCGCTGCGCGGCACGCTGCTCACGATGCTGGCCTTCTGCGTGGGCCTCCTCCTGATCGGATGCGTCAACGTGATGAACATGCAGTTCGCCCGCGCGACGCTGCGCGCGCGCGAGCTGGCCATCCGCTCGTCGCTGGGCGCCACCCGGGGCCGCCTGATCGTGCAGATGCTCACCGAGAGCCTGCTGGTCATCGTCGTCGGCACCGCGCTCGGCGTCGGTCTCGCTTATTACTGCACCGACCTGCTCACGGCCACGGTGCGCAGCTTCGACACCCCGCCGCCCTCCTGGATTACGTTCGATATCGACGGCGGCGTGCTGGCCTTCACCGTGGCCGCGATGCTCGCCGCCACCCTCGTCTCCGGCCTGCCACCCGCGTGGATGGCCTCGCGCTCCAACGTGGTCACGGTGCTCAAGGAAGGCGGCCGGGGAGGCACCAGCCGCGGAACCAGGCTGCTCATGCGCGGCCTGGTCGTGCTCCAGGTGGTGGTGACGTGCATCCTGCTCATCGGCTCTCTCCTGCAGATGCAATCGATCGTCAAGCAGCAGACGATCGACTATGGCTACGACACGGAAGGCGTGATGACGGCCCGGATGGGGCTGATGGACGGGGCCTATCCGTCGCAGGATCTGCGCAAGCAGTTCTTCGATCGTCTGGTGCGCGAGCTGCGCGCGCAGCCGGAGTTCGAGGCGGTGGCGCTGACGAACCGGTTCCGGATGGTCTTCTCGGGGAGCGGACCGATCGAGATCGAAGGACGGACGTACAGGGAGAAGAGCGACCGGCCGAATGCCAACTTCGAGCAGGTGACCCCGGGCTATTTCGAGGTCATCGGACAGAAGCTGATCGAAGGACGCAATTTCGACGACGACGACCTCGACACCAAGCTGCCCGTGGCGATCGTGAACGCGGCTTTCGCGCACAAGCACTTCGGCAACGAGAGTCCGCTGGGTCGGCGCTTCCGCGCCCTGGACCCCAACCAGCAGCCCGGTGACTGGCGCACCATCGTCGGAGTCGTGAGGACGGTCCGGATGATGCCGCCGTTCAACATTCCCAACGTGGACGACACGGGCTTCTACGTGCCGTTCTATTCGGTCGCGGTCGGACCGGCGAAGCCGGAGGCGGGCGTCATCCAGTTCGCCACGGTCATCGTCAAGCCGCGAGGGGGGCTGGGCGCGGCCGGCCTGGCCAATCCCCTGCGCCGCGAGGTCGCCAAGGTGGACCCGAACCTGCCTCTCTACTTCGTCGACACGCCGAAGCGCAATATCGACGGGTTCGTGAGCGCGAACCGCATCGTCGCCGCCATGTTCAGCATCTTCGGTCTGGTCGCCACGGTGATCGCGGGAGTCGGCATCTACGGCGTCATGTCGTTCTCGGTCAGCCAGCGGACCCAGGAGCTGGGGGTGCGCATGGCCCTGGGCGCGGACAGCCGGCGCATCCTCCGGATGGTGCTGCGCCAGGGGTCGGTCCTGGCCGTGGTGGGCCTCTCCCTCGGGCTTCTGATGACGCTGGCGCTGGTCGGGGTCGCGGGCGACGGCATCCAGAGCGTCCTGTTCGGCGTCAGCCCGCGCGACCCGCTCATCTACGCCACCGTCGTCGCCCTGGTGGCGATCGTCTCCACCGTGGCCTCGCTCGTTCCCGCCCGGCGCGCCACGCGCGTCGACCCGATGATCGCCCTGCGCGCCGAGTAGCCGATCGTGTGGCGCCGGTCGGCGCTCCCTGCGCGCCCGGCACTCCAACGGGATAGAATGTCCGCCCGTCCGACCTGAGGACTCCGTGTCGATCCGTACTGGCCAGGTGCTCGGGCACTACCGCATCCTCCGCCCCCTCGGCGCGGGTGGCATGGGGGAGGTGTACGAGGCCGAGGATACCAAGCTGGGGCGGAAGGTCGCCCTGAAGCTGCTCCCGGATCTGACGGCGCGCGACCCGCGAAGACGCGAGCGGTTCGAGCGCGAGGCGAAGGCGATCGCGGCGCTGAACCATCCGAACATCGTGACCATCTACTCCGTCGAGGAGGCGGAGGGGATCGATTTCATCACCATGGAGCTGGTCGAGGGCCAGACGCTCCGCCAGGCCGTGCCCCGGGGCGGGCTTTCGCTCGAGGCGATCCTGAAGGTGGCGGTCCCGCTCGCCGACGCCGTCGCGGCGGCGCACCAGCAGGGGATCACCCATCGCGACCTGAAACCGGAGAACATCCTCGTCGGCCGGGACGGCAAGGTCAAAGTCCTCGACTTCGGCCTGGCGAAGGTGGAAGCTGCGTTCGGGGACGAGGTCGGGGCCTCGCGTCTGCCGACCCGGGCGCTCACCGAGGAGGGGCGCATCGTCGGGACGGTCGCCTACATGTCGCCCGAGCAGGCGGAAGGCAAGCCGGTCGACCCGCGCTCCGACGTCTTCGCCCTCGGCATCATCCTGTACGAGATGAGCACGGGCGAGCGACCGTTCCGGGGGGACACGGCGATCTCGATCATCTCCTCGATCCTGAAGGACACCCCGCCGCCGGTGACCCAGGTCAACGCGAGCCTGCCGCGCGACGTGGCGCGGATCGTCAATCGCTGCCTGATGAAGGATCCGGCGCGGCGGTTCCAGAGCGCCCAGGAGCTGTCCGCGGAGCTGACCGAGCTGAAACGGCAGTCCGACTCGGGGGAGCTGGAGCCGGTCGCGTCGGCCGCGATGCGCTCCGGTGTCGCCACGGCGCGCCGCAAAGCGGCGTCGCGGCGTGCGATCTATGCGGCGGTGACCGTGGCGATCGCGATCCTCGCCGTCGCGGGTGGGCTGGCTCTGCGGGGGCGACGCGCCGGGGCGTCGAGGGAACAGTCGGCCGTGGCGGAGCCGGTCGGGCCGTCGGTCGCCCCCGGCGGCGGCTCGGGGGCCGGCGGGCCCGCCGAGGAGTCGCGGCACCGGATCGTCGTCCTGCCGTTCGAAAACCTCGGGGCTCCAGGCGACGCCTACTTCGCCGACGGCGTGACCGAGGAGATCACCAGCCGGCTGGCGTCGGCGAGCGGCCTGGGGGTGATCTCGCGCACCAGCGCGGTGCAGTACGCGAAGACCAGCAAGACGACGAAGCAGATCGGCGCCGAGCTGGGGGTGGACTACGTTCTCGCCGGGACGGTCCGCTGGCAGCGCGGCGCCGGGCGGACGAGCCGGGTGCGGGTGACGCCGCAGCTCGTGCGCGTCGCCGACGACACGCAGCTCTGGGGCGACCAGTACGACCGCGAGATGAAGGACATCTTCACGGTCCAGTCGGAGATCGCCCAGCAGGTCGTGGACAAGCTCGGGCTCGCCGTGAAGCAGTCGGGAGGTCGGACGACCGGCGCGCCGCCGACGCAGAACCTGGACGCGTACCAGCTGTTCCTGCAGGGTCAGGACCGGATCAGATCGCCCAGCGCCACTCGCGAATCGGTGTTGCAAGGCGTCGACCTGCTGGAGCAGTCGGTCCGGCTCGATCCACGCTTCGCGCAGAGCTGGGCGATGCTTTCCTACGGTCATTCGTACGTGTACCACTACCGGTTCGACTTCACCGAGGAGCGGCTGGCCAGGGCCCGCGAATGCGCCGACAAGGCGCTGGCCCTGAAGCCGGATCTGCGCGAGGCGCATCTGGCGCTCGGCTATTACTACTACTGGGGACGCGGGGACTACGCGCAGGCCCGCGAGGAGTTCCAGGCGGCGGCGGGCAACCGCGAGGACGATCCCGAGGCGCTGCAGGCCATGGCCTACGTGATGCGACGTCAGGGCCGCTGGGACGAATCGCTTGCGGCGATGGAGCGAGCGTACGCCTTGAACCCGAGGGACGTCGAGCTGGTGAGCAACATCAGTGGGACTTATCAGAAACTGCGACGATATCCCGAGGCGCTCAGGTTCGCCGACCTCGCGCTCTCCCTGGCTCCCGACGCGCCCGATTTGTACGTGGGCAAGGCGATCCTGCAGCTCGAAGTCGATGGCAACACGCGGGCGGCCTGGGTGACTTTGAAGAAGATCGACCGCAAGCATTTCCCGGATCTTCCGGCCATCGAGAGTTTCCTGGATCATCTGGATGGTCATGAGAGCGAGGCGCTGGAGCGACTGGCCGAGTACCCGCGCGAGGCGATCGAGACCCCGGTCTCCTATCAGCCGAAGTCCCTGGTGGTGGGACTCGGCTACCTGGCGACGAACGATCGCGCCAGGGCGAGCGCCTCCTGCGAGACGGCCCGTCAGATTCTGGAGAAGGAGATTGGCAAGAACCCGAGGGACGCGCGGATGCGCGCGGCGCTCGGGTTGACGCTCGCCTGTCTCGGCCGGAAGGACGACGCGGTGCGGGAGGCGCGACTGGCGGCGGACATCATGCCGGTGTCGAGCGACGCGTTGGACGGACCCATCTACCTGGAGAATCTGGCGATGGTCTACGCGATGGTCGGAGAGCGCGACGCGGCGTGCGACATCCTCGAGAAGCTCCTCGCGACCCCCTCGGGCTCTTCGGTCGGCATGCTCAGGCTCGATCCTTCCTGGGCTCCACTCCGTAGCTTCCCGCGCTTCCAGAAGCTGCTGGCGAAACACGGCTGACCCGAGGCGGCGCCCGGGCGCGCCCCTCCTTCCGTCACGCGCGGCCCCCGCTCGCCCACGATCCGTCGCCTCAGCGGCGCGCGCCGACGGACGCGCAGGTGTTCGACTCGGGAGCCGCGTCCGGATCCCGCTTCAGGCAGGCTGCGATCCGCTCGTCCGACCCGCGGTCGTCCGGGAAGGCATCGCCGCACGGAGCGGCGCGGCCGTTCCGGTAGACGACGAAAGTCGGGCTCGACTTCACGCCCTCCGCCTTGACCAGATCGTCGAGGCGTTCGGGATCACGGATCCGACCCGCGAAGCCCGCGTCGGGCCGGTAGCCCCACCAGACCTTGTAGACGTCGATCGTGCCCTTGTAGGAAGGATTCTCGGCCAGGGTCCGCACCGAGCCGAGCATCTCGAACAGCATGCACTGGGTGCAGTTCGTGTTGCCGAATTTCACCAGGACCGGTCGCTCGTGCGAGGCGCGGCAGACCTTCTCGACGAACTCGGCCGGCGAGCGCAGCGTGTGGTCCCGGTCCCAGGCATCCACCTCGGGGGCTCCCGCCTCTTTCTTCAGCGAAGAGTAGGGATACCGCCCGTCGCGCGGCTGCTTCGCCATCTCGTCACGGAGCACCGTGAGCTTCTGGACGAGCTTCCACGTGCGCGTGCGCGCGTAGTCGTTGTCCTCGCCGCGCTTCACCTTCGCCTCGAGGAGACCGAGATACGAGTGGACGTCGTCCTGGATCCGCCCGTCGACCTGCTGCAGCGTCAGCTCCCCCGCCTGAACCGGTGTCCCCGCCGCGTACCAGGCGAGCGCCTCCAGGAAGCGGGGCTGCAGAGGGTCCTTCGGGAGAGCGGGGGTGCGCACCGCCGCCTCGAGGCCTCCTCCGGCGGAGAGTTCGCGATACGAGGCGACCAGCTGATCATCGGTCCAGCGCTTCGCTCCGGCCTGCGCGGGCCCCGAAGCGGGCATCGTCGCGGGCGCCGGAGGCGCCGCCGTCCCCAGAGCGAGGAGCGCCGCCAGCGGCATCCATCCTCGCGCCATCATCCGTCGCTCACGTCCTGGGTCGCATGTCATTCGAAGCACGGTGCGAAGCAAGATACGCGCCAGGCTTCTCGTCCAGGCCGGCGGGCCGGCACCTTTCCGAAGTTGGCTGAATCCGAAGACCTAGAGGCGCTACCGCAGGCGTACCATCGGAACAGCCGGCGAGCTCGGGGCTTAATGATCATGAGAACCTGAAAGAAAGCGCGTATCTTATATGCGCCGTGCCAATGCTAATGACACATTCCGTACGACGACCAATCTTCGCCGCGGCGGGCCTCCTGGTCTCCATCTCCACGCGGGTGGTGGCCGCGGTCGATCTTCCCGCGCGCGACGAGCGCTCCGTATATGACATCGCCGGCGTGATCTCTCCCGGGCATCGGGAGATCATGGAACGCACGCACAAGGACCTGCTCGCCAGGACCGGGGTGACGCTCTCGGTCGTCACGTTTCCGCGTCTCGACGGCGAGGCGCTGGCGGCCGTGCTGGCGCGGGCCGGACCCGCCTGGGGTCTGGGGGAGCAGGCGGAGGATCGCGGCATCGTGGTCGGTCTCGCCATCGAAGAGCGCCAGGTCCTCATCGCCACCGGCCAGGGAGTGGAGGATTTTCTGCCGCAGGACCGTCGCGACATGATCGTCCGGCAGTTCATCATTCCGCGCCTGCTGCGCAAGGACGTCTCGCAGGCGATGCTGCAGGCGAGCGCCGCCCTGGTCGCGGCGGCGTCGCAGCGCTACGGGGTCGCGGTCGACGCCCCGGCGGCGACCACGCAGAACCGGCGCATCCCGGTCAAGGACCTCATGAGCCCGTTGATCGTCGTTCTGTTCCTGCTGGGGCTGGCGGTTCGCCCGCTGATCGTGCGGCTCGTCGCCCGGAGGCCGGCGGGCGGGTCGGGTCAGTAGGCGCCATCGACGACCTTGCGGTTGCTGTCGCTTCGGCCCAGACGCCAGATGTAGGCGTCGACGATGAAGTGGTGGATGTTGATCACGGCGACCGACACCAGCCGCCCGTCGAAGTAGTCGAACCCCATGGCGGCGTAGGCGCGCGGCAGCAGCACGAACAGCACGCAGCCCAGTCCCAGGCACATTCCGTAGAACCAGAGCATCCTGGCCCGCCCGCGCCCGCCCGCGGCCAGGCCCGCTCGATCCTTGACGTCGAACACGATCACGATCGCCAGGTACTGAAGTCCGTGGAAGATGGTCGCCCAGACGAACGCGTCCATCGGGTTCAGGACGAAGAACCAGACGGCGTTCGTGATCACCGTCAGCAGGCTGATGAGCGGCATCGGTCCGCTCGGGCCGCGCCAGACCTTCGCGTACAGGAGCGGCGGGGTGACGACGCCCAGCACCACGAGAGCGGTCTTGGCCCAGCCGAGCTGCGCCGTCAGGCCGGGGAGGATCGATTCGATCGAGGGCGGGAGCCGGGACTGGATCAGGTGGGCGGCCATGTAGAGGAACGGGATCATGCTCACGCCCCGCAGCAGCTTCTTGTCCAGGACCGCGAGCTGGCACCCCGAACGGTAGCTGTACATGACGGCCAGCCCGTAGGTCTGGGCGGCGTAGTGGTACGGAGACCAGGTCAGATAGAGCATGTCCAGGAACCGGCCGACCCGTCCGGCGTACACCAGGCAGAGGGTCATGAGGAGGATGGCGATCGGCGGCACCGCCTTGGACAGGAACGGCATCGAGCGGGCGGCGCCGGGCTTGGTGTAGAGACGTACCGTGGACGCGGCGAAGTGGGCGCCGTTGCTGAACAGCACGATGAAGGTCATCGCGCCGGTCGCCAGCAGGTCGCCTCGGGCGGGGGACAGGACGACGATCGCCGTCACCAGCAGGCTCAGCCCGCCGCCGATCAAGAGGTAGTCGAACGCCGGATGGACGAAGCAACGTCCCGTCAGGTTGGGGCCGGGGCTCGGCGGTGCGGTTTCCGCTGGCATCGAATCGGCGAACGCGTCAGGCCGTCAACGTCCTCCCAGGGCACGGAACCAGCATCCGGTCCCTGGAATGTACCCCGATCGCCGATTTGCCGCAACGGGAAAGGGTTATGCCTCCGGATCCCGTTCAGAACACCGCGACGACGGAGAGCCGGTAGAAATTGTCGTCCAGGTCGATCGGTCGCTCGTGCACCTCGCCGTGATCGAACTGGATCTTCCGGTCGTGTCCTTTGGTGAACCAGGTCAGGCCGAACGTGCGCGCGCGGATCGACGTGTCGAGGGGGCCGCGATAGGACTCGATCTTCTCCCAGCGGCCGGCGACCTGGAGACGCCCCGGGCCGACCGCCCAGGGGAGGAGGAGCCCGCTCTGCGCGTACGCGCCGTCGATCGAGCGGGTCGCCAGCCCCGCGGTGCGGTAGTCGTCGCGCCGCTCGAGCCACGCCCCTTCGCCGGTGAACGCCCAGCGCTTGCCGATCGGCTGGTCGTAATAGATGTCGGCGGCCCAGGAGCTGTAGTTGCGAAGCTCCGCGGTAAACCCGGCATCGTCGCGCGCGTCGAGACGGCTGTTCTGCACGTCGGCCTGCGCCCCGATCTGCAGAATGCGCTTCTGCCCGAGCGTGGTCCCGGGGTAGCCGAGACCGGTCTCGGTCGTGAACCAGTTCCACGAGACCCGAGCCGTGCCGCGCAGGCTGCTGCGGGTGTTGTTGTCCTCCTGATCGGAGCCGTCGAAGAGCGCGGCGCGGTACTGGAACCCCCGCAGATTTCCCCACACCATACCGCCTTCGTCGCGTGACCCCTCGATCGCCGGGCGCAGCGCCGCCACCAGCGTGCGATCGACCAGGAGCTGGTTGAACCCCGAGGCCAGGTTCTGGCGCAGGAACGGCACCTTGAACTGGCCGACCAGGATCTGGAGGGCGTCGCTCTTCTTGTAGTTGAGGGCGGCATCCTTCACCCGGAAGCCGGCGTCATCGCGCAGGATCCTGCTGCCGAGATTGTCCTGTCCGACCTGCAGGACGAGATCGAGAGACGGGGAGAGCTGCGCCCGGAAGATGAGGCGCAGCCGGCGGACGAAGAGGTCCTGGATATCCTCGACCTGCACCGGGGGAGGAGCGCTGTTGACGCCCGAAAGCCGCGGCAGATCGGGGCCGCTGTATTCCGCCCACGACATGAACCGGATCTCCACGTCGAGCTTCCCCTTCTCGCCTTCGACGAGGGTCACGGCCGCGCGGGCCGGAGCCGCCGCAGGCCCGACGAGGGCGGCGATGGCGAGGAACGTGAGGACTCGAATCGACCGTCGCATGCGTGTCATGCCGTCTCCTGATTTGAGGCCGGCCCGGCCGTGAGAGCCCGGCAGGCGTGAGTTTTCCAGACGAGATACACCGGGCGGCCGGCGCCGAGCCCGAGCCGCTGGCTGGCCTGCGGCGTCACCACGGCGACCAGAGGAGCCGGCGCCCCCGGGACGTCGACGGTCACGGCGACCCCGCCCTCCTCCGGCCCGCGCTCCGACGGGATCAAGGCGCGCACGGTCCCCGCCAGCACGTTCTGGGCCGACAGTCCCTGCGGCGATTCGGTCGCGACGATCAGTTCTTCGGCGCGGACCAGGACCGCGGCCTCGTCACCGCTGCGGGCGCCACCCCCGGCGGTGCCGGTCACCAGCCGGCCGGAGCCGACGTCGACGGTGACCGTCCCTCCGACGATCGAGGTGACGCGGCCGCGCAGGATGTTCGTGTGCCCGGCGGCGCCGAGCCGGGTCAGGAGTTCGGCTCCGGAGAACAGCTCGTCGGGCCGGCCGCACCCCGCCACCCGGCCGTCGATCAGCACGATCGCTTCGCGGCTCAGCAGGCACACCTCGGCGGCGTCGTGGGTCACCAGGATCGACGGTACGCCGAACTCTCGATCGACGCGCACCAGGTACGGCAGGATGCGGCGGCGCAGCGGCCGATCGAGCGCCCCGAGCGGTTCGTCGAGCAGGAGCAGCTCCGGACCGGCGCACAGCGCCCGGCCCAGGGCGACGCGCTGGCGCTCGCCGCCGCTGAGGGAGGCGATCGAGGCCGTCTCCCGGCCGCGCAGCTCGAGAACTTCGAGCACGCGCTCGGGATCGAGCCGGACGCCGCGCCCGCGATCGGCGCGGCGGCGGCCCGCCAGGATGTTGTCGCGCACGTTGCGATGCGGAAAAAGACGGGCGTCCTGCGGCACGTATCCGACTCCGCGCTTCTCGGGAGGGAGGCGGACGCCGCGATCGCTCTCGAGCCAGGTCATCCCGCCGACCCGCACCCGCCCGCGGGTCTCGTGCCGAAGCCCGGCGATCGCCTCGAGCAGGGAGGTCTTTCCCGCTCCCGACGGTCCGAACACGCCGAGCGCCCGCTCGTCGGTGCGCCACGTGACCTCGAGCGCGAACCGGTCGAGCGGCAGGGTAATCTCGAGATCGAGCCCAGGGCTCACGCGCGCCTCTCCGGATGCCGCGCGAGACGCTCCACCACGAACACCGCGGCGAACGCCAGCGCCACCGTCACCCCGACCAGCCACAGGGCGCGGTGGTCGTCTCCGGCCTGCAAATCGCTGAAGATCGCCAGGGCGAGGGTCTGGGTCCTCCCAGGAATGTTGCCGGCGACGATCACGGTGGCGCCGAACTCCCCCAGGGCCCTGGCGAAGCCGAGCAGGGCGGCCGCCAGCAGGCCACGCCGCGCCAGCGGCAGGGTGACTCCCAGGAATGTGCGCAAAGGACCGAGACCGAGGGTGCGCGCCATCGCCTCGAGCCTCGGATCGACCTCCTCGAAGGCCACCCGGGCCGTGCGGGCCACGAGCGGCAGCGACATCACCGCCGACGCGGCGACCGCCCCCTTCCAGGTCAGCAGGAGATCGAGATCGAATCCGGTGTGATGGACCCCGAGGGGCCCGTCGCGCGCCAGGAGCCGCAGCAGCAGGTATCCGACGGCGGTCGGCGGCAGGACCAGCGGCAGGGCCAGCACCGTCTCGACGGCGCTCTGTCCCGGGAAGCGGCGCCGTGCCAGCACGAGCCCGGCCAGACCGCCCACCGGGAGGATGACGAGCGTCGTGACGAACGCCACCCGGAGGGTCAGGAGGAGCGGCTGAGCGACATCGGGCGTCATCGCCCGGGCGCGTCGGACGCCTCGGTCGGGAGAACGACGAACCCGAAGCGCCCGAAGACGTCTCCGGACTCATGCCCCGCGAAACAGGCGGTGAGGAGGCGGGCCCGATCGAGGTGAGGGCGGTCGCCGAGCGCGGCCACCGGGTAGGTGATAGGTGGCCCTTCATCCTCAGGAACGACGAGGGCGACCCGGACGCGGCGGGCGATCGCCGCGTCGGTCCGATAGACGACCCCGGCCTCCACCGCGCCCGCCTCGACGGCGGCCAGGGCGGCGCGCACATCCACCGCCGGAATCACTTTCTCGCTCACCTTGTCCCACACGCCCGCCTTCTCGAGCCAGGCCTTGGCGTAGCGGCCCGCCGGCACCGCCTCCGGGTTCGCCAGCGACAGCCGCTTGACTTCGGGCTTCGTCAGGTCGGCGGCTGAATTAACGGAAAGGGTCGAGTCATCGGGCACGACGACCACGAGACGGTTCGTCAGCAGGTTCCTGCGGCTCGTGGCATCGACGAGACCTGCGTCGGCGACCCGGTTCATCCAACCCTCGTCGGCGGAAAAGAAGACATCGGCCTTGTTGGCGGCGACGATCTGCCGGGCCAGATCGTTCGACGCCCCGAAATTGAAGACCAGACGCGCGCCGGTCTGGCGCTCGCAGATCGGCTGGATCGCGGTCAGCGCATCCTTCAGGCTGGTGGCGGCGTAGACTGTGATCTCGACGGAGGGCGTCGGCTGGCCGGCGCTCGCGCCCGGCGTGGCGCCGGGAGCCGCCGCGGCCGTGGCGGCGGTCCCGAGAAGGACGGCGAGCGCGACGATGGCACGACGCGGGTTGTGCATGGGACGCGAATTATATACGG
>CAYLND010000034.1:0-28743 GCA_964384905.1 uncultured Acidobacteriota bacterium | reverse complement strand
GCCTGAAAGGGAACAGCCCTTTCAACGTCTATGGTGAGAAATCCGGGCTAGCGTGAGTTCTCAGGCGAGACACTGATGGTCGGGAGACCAGACCGCTTCGTGGTAGGAACCCGCGTTCGTCAGCATATATGGAGACTCTCCGCAGTTGCCTTCCCGCGGCCCGTAAGTGTCACACCTTGGCACATTCGCTGGCGGTGGACGGAAGCCCTTTCCGCCGAGGTCTCTGAACCGTCTACTGGACCTACTCCTCGGGACCCATGTTTAAGAGAAGAATGTTTGCTGACTAAGATTCCAGCCTATCAGCGGCGAGAGTCGAACCCGCTCTCCCGAAAACACCAACAGGCTGATGGCGCGCGACTTTTCGTCGGAACCGGTTGGAAACCGGTTGCCTTGTGGTCGAACTCCTTGCGGGTAGCGGCCAGGCGGCGACGATGGTACCTCCTCGGCGATCCACCTTCCAGGATCCAGATACTGGGCTTACCTGCCCGACTCAGACTGCCGGGGCGCTTGACCAAGGTGCGATTTGATCCGCTTCACAACCTCCCGCACGTGGCCCAGGCAGCAGATGCCTTCAGGGTTCTTCACCTCGCATGCGCAATGGCCCGCCCGGATCTCCTGGGTGATGGTCTCCGGAATATCGCTCTCGCCTCGGGCCGCGAGATCCCGGCGTAGATCCTTGACGGTAAATCGAAGCAGTAGCAGACCGGGATGGGATCTTCCGACACCTTCTGGCTGACTCTGACAAGCAGATCGGCCGTTCGAAACAGCGAGCCGGCACCTCTGTCAAAATACACAACGTCACAGTCGGGCGCGGGACAGAAGTGGTAGTTCCTGCCTAGGAGGCGTCGCACTGCGCCCGGCTTGAGAAGTGCCTTCACGGTGATGAGGTCAACCCTTCGGCTAGCTGTCCGGGACTCCGGGCAGATCGGCGCGTCACTCTCAGGTCTTTGCTCTGAGCAGGCTGAAGTCGCGCCCTCAGATGACGGGACCCTGCTCACTTGGCCTCGCCCGGTAGCGCTCGGACTCCCTGTTCTCCTGCTTTTCGCAGTTGATCCATTTGCGTTGGATTCAAGTACTTGCCCGAGGCCTTGGCGAGCTCGTCCTCCACGATGGCACGGTCTGACGGAGAGTCGCTCGTCAGGTGCCTCGCGAAGACAGAGGAAAGGTCGCGCGTCAGTGCGCTTTCAACTTCGGACGCCAGTCCGAGGCGGGCGCGGGTGACGAGTCTCGATGCGATCACTTCAGCTTCATGTTCGCTCAGGCGGTCAACCTCCGCGGGGCCGTACCACTGTCCACCCCTGTAGTCCTTCAGAGCCTTTTCACGGGCAGGACCTTGCAAGGTCAACGCTTCGGAATCGTTCTTCTCAAAGGCACTCATGACGAATGGGATGCCCGAGCGGGCCTGCTTCGCCTCCTTCCAGGCAACGGCGAGAACCGTGCCTGGGTGATTGATCTTCGCGCTCGCAACCCTGTCGTCCTGCTCCAACTGTCTAAGGATAGGCTTGGCGGCGGAGCCACACCCAAGATCCGCCGCGGCACTACACTCCAGCGGAACTTTGAAGAAGCTGACATCCTCGGGAAAAAGAATCGCCGCCTCTGCGGGCTCCGTCTTTTCGTTGCTTGTGCCGGGCGCCGGGGTGCCATCCACGACTGCCTTGACTGTGGCGGAATAGCCGATTCTCGCAATTCCCTCGATCATGCGTTGAGGAGTGACCTTGGAGTCATCGTAGGTCACCACGGCTTCCCCCTTGTCACTATCCGTCTTGACACTCTCAACGCCCTCGAGCTTCTTCAGCGCGATTCGGGTCGAGACCGCGCACGAGCCGCACGTCCAACCCTTGACATCAAGAGACACCGTCTTCATCGCGGCGATCGCCGGCAACGCGATGACAGCCGCTATGAGAAAAACGCCGATCTTCTTCATGAGTCGGTCTCCTTGTAGGTCATTCGAAAACGAACTTCGCGTAATACGGGAACGCGGCGATGAGGAGGACGACCAGAGTCATGATCCAGAGAATGACCTTCTGTCTGATTCGATTCGACGGGCGAGCACATATCCCACCTGGCTGGCAGTCTTCCGTCCGAGGTCTCCTGTAGGTCAGATAAAAGCTCGCGCCGAGCAGAAGGGCAGTCCCTGCCAGGAGGTAGGGGCGATAGGGTTCGAATGCCAGCAGCAGCGCACCGCCACCGAGGCCGGAAACCGCGAGCAGGAGCGGCCCCAGACAACAGATGGAAGCCGCGATCGCAGAACCAATCGCCCCGGCATTCAGGAGACTCGTCCGGTGGTTCGACATCATTTCACGGCCTCTTCGAGCGCTTCGAGGAGCGGGCAGTCGCGCTTCCCTGGAATGCGGTGACAGGTTCTCACTAGGCGCTTGAGCGATTTGCGCATTGCCAGGAGCATGGAGATCTTCCGGGTCATTTCTTCAATCCTGGCGGTGGCAAGAGCGCGCACCGTGCGGCAATTCCTGGGCCTTCCGGCCGCAAGCCGGAGCAATTGCGCGATCTCTTCCAAGGTGAAGCCAAGGGCCTGCGCCTGCTTGATGAACCGCACCATGCGCACGGCCTCAGAGGGATAGTCCCGATACCCTGACCTGCGTCGGTCCGGCTCGGGGACCAGCCCCCGGCGTTCGTAATAGCGGAGGGTCGGGATGTTGACCTTCGCTGGTCGAGCGACCTCTCCAATCTTCACGGTAGGAAGTGTCTACCCTGCACCTAGGTGCAGAGTCAAGGACGACGCCGAGATACACCTCGCCAGGCAAACGCGCTCCGCCAACCATAGGATGGAGACTGAAGGGGATTCTTCGATGGAGGCGGCGGGAGTCGAACCCTCCGAGAGAAACGTTACGGATTCCAGTGGTCCCGGCAAGCGCCGCCCCACCGGTGAGCACCTGGACACGCAGATGGACACCGAGCTCGCGAGGGACTCTCCATCTGTGTCCGAGGAGTCCAAGACGATGCCATCTTGGCGGAAATTGCTCGAACGGTTCTGCGCGAAGGCGGCGTCCGTGTCGTGACCGGTGAGCACACTCCAATGGCCGACGTGAAGAACCGCGTCGTCATCGGCATATACGAGTTGTGCCACTCCTTCGCTGTGCCTGCAGCACTCGACTCGGACGGTCGGAGGATTGGCGTCGTGCGTGGGGTGGAGGGAGGCTGCCACTCACAGGCGGGTGCCGCCGAGCCTGCTCTCCCGGCTCGACCGTGAGCGGCGTAGGTCGAGCGACGGTTGTCTCAGCGACGGAACAGCTTTTTGACTTTGTTGACGGCCTGCTTGACGGCGTCCTCGGCCTTGTGTATCGCTGTCTTTGCGGCCTGCTTCGCCTTGCGCTCAGCCCGCTGACCGAACCGTCCGGCGCGATCGACGGCCTCCCTGGCGGCCCGGATGAGGAAGCGGCCGAAGGTACGCAGACCCAGGCACGCGTCCACGCCGGACCACCCGGTCGCAAACAGTCTGTAGTTGTCCGCATTATGGACGGCGCCCCAAGGGTTGATCCTCGCCAACGGGTAGCACATGAGCCCGGAATAGGCATAGTCCATAGTTCCTTCGAGATGGCTGAACTCATGTACGAGAATGCCGGCCTGTATCTCGGGAGTGGTAGGGACTCCTTCCGCCTCCGTCAGGGCGCCCACAATCCCGGGATGAAACCACTTGCCGCAGACGCACACGGTGGAATTGCAGGATCCGCCGACAAAGGCGGCCGTCGTAAAGACTCCCCAGACCTTCTGCCGACAACCTGTATTGCTGCAATCCACGCTCATCGAGCCGGACAGGCGGTCTCGTATTCCGGAGAATATGCGTTCCACGTCCTTGTAGAGTGAGGGGATGGGGAGACCGAACCAGGTGATGTACCTCGAGTCGCAGAGCTGGCCGAACCCTGATCGTCGCGCCAGGTGATCGTACGAGCGGCGCGCCAGAGCCTCGGCCTCATCGATGCGATTCTTGATCATCTCCTCCTGGCCTGCGCACCCGTTGAACGTCACGGTCGCCTCGCCGGTCGGATCCGTTCGCGACCACGGGTTGTTGGCCGCGTAGGTCAGGGGATTGCCGATGTTTTCCGAATCGCTCCAGATGCCGCGGGGGTCTCTGCTGATGAACCGTCCCACGGAAGGATCGAAGTAGCGTGCGCGATAGTAGTAGAGCCCGGTGTCCGCGTCGTAGCGGCGTCCGCTGAAGAGGTACGGGTTGCCCACGACGGAGGGCGCCGTGGGCCTGCCGAAATCGCCGTACTCGTAACGTTCGACGACACTCCCGGCGGCGTTGGTCAGGGCGAGCACGTCGTTCTGGTCGTCGCTGTGATAGTAGTAATCGGCGCCGCCCCTCCGCATGCTCAGGAGCTCGTCGCCATCGTTCCCGTAGACGAAGGTCGCCTGCGGGACACCGGCGGCATCCGCTTCGACGATCTCCTGGGCCTCGTCGTAGACATAGCGCGCGGTGGTCACCGGGGTCACCGCTCCCTCGCGTTTCTCGAGTCGCCGGCCGAACACGTCGTACACGTACTGGACGGCCAGTCCGGTCGCGGGCTCGCTCACCGCAACGAGCAGGTTGCGATAGTCGAATTTCAAGGTGCGCGTCGTGGCGCCCGTTTGAGTCGAGATCAGGTTGCCGTCGGCATCGTATCCTCGCGTATCGAAAGGAGTGCTGCTGTACTGGTTCATCTGCGCGTCGCCCGGCTCCGGCAGGGTCGGGCTCATGGTGTAGGCCCCGCCGTCCGGTCCGCTTACGGTCGTCCTGTTCCCGGCCGAGTCCAGGGTGTAGTCGGACACCGACAGGACGGAGAGCGTGCCGTCGAGCGACGTCGTCCGACGCAACCTGTACGACGAGTCGTAGGCCAGATCGCGACGCCTGGGCTGGCCGGCGAGGGTGACGAGGGCATTGTCCTGGCGGAGCCGGTCCCCCATTCCGTCCCACGCGAACGTTCGGTCGTCGAAGGCGACGCCGGTGGCGATCGACGACGAGGTCAGGCGCACGAGTCGCTTGACCCCGTGGTCGCCGGCCGGATTCGGGACTCCCGTCAGTCCGTCGTACGCATAGATGCTTCGAGTGCCGTTCCCGAGGTCGCGCCTCAGGACGCGCCCGCCCGGTCCGACGTACGCATAGGAGGCGACGGTCCCCGCCTGATCGGTCACGGAGAGCTTCCTGTCGAGACCGTCGTACGTCGCCTGGACGTTCCGGCCGCCCGGATAGTTGGTCTGCGTCTCGTTCCCCTCGGAGTCGTGCACCCACGAGACGCTGAGCCCGTTGGCGGTTTCCTGGGTCACGTTCGAGAGCGAGTCATAGGTCCGGGTGACGACCGTTCGATCGTTCGTCGCCCGGATGAGCCTCGACAAGCCGTCGTACTCGTACGTCTCGAAGGTTGTGTCGCTGGCGACCCCGGCCCCCGGAGTGATCGTCCGGTCGAGCAGGCCATCGAGACCGTCGTAGTCGGACACGACGACTGTCCCGTTGGGGTCGACGACGCGGACGGCATTGCCGTAGACGTCGTACTCGCGCGTCTCGAAACGTCCGTCCGCGTAATCGGTACGGATGACGCGGTTCGATGGATTGTAGGTATATCCCGTGCAGTGTCCGAGGCCGTCGCACTCCCGCAGAAGCCTCGAGTCGTCGTCCCATGTCTGCGTCTGCGCGATCGTTCCTACCGCGACTCCGCTCCCGTCGCCGGTGTCCGTCAGCGTGAGAGTAGTCGTAAGCAGTCGGCTCAATCCGTCGAATGTGAAGCGCGTGATGTTCCCCAGGGCGTCGGTCAGACGCGTCATGTTGTGGCGAGAGTCGTAAGCCCGGACGATGATGTTCTGGCTGCTGTCGGTGATGCGAGTCAGCCGGTCGAGGCCGTCGTAGACGTAATCGGTCCTGAAGACCTGATCGGGGCCGCCGTCGTCGGAGCGCTCCGTCTCCAGCATGCTGGTGACGTTCTGGTTCCTGTCGTAGGTGTAATCGATCCGGTTCCCTTTCGGATCGATGGTCCCGCTGACCTCCAGGGTGGAGTCGTAGACGGTCTGGGTTGCGCTCCCCCGGTCGTCCGTCACGCGTGTGACCTGTGAGGCGGGGCTGTATTCATACGTGGTGATCGAGTGCCCGTCGCCGAAGGGGGATTGCGTGGCGGGATCGAAGAAGCCCACGTCCTCGCTGGTGGGCCGATCCATGTCGTCGTAGAGGTTGGCGACTTCGAACAGTCGGACATTTCCGGTCGAGCCCGGGACATCCGTGACCTCTCCGTCCACGCGGATGGATGAGACGTTGTGGTTGGCGTCGTAGTGGTAGCCTTCCTGGTTCTGCAGCGGGTCGCTCGCCGACGCGAGTCGATCGTATCCGTCGTACGCGAACTGCGAAACGCGCGGCGTCGCCTCGATTCCATCGAGGACGCGGGCGAGATTCCTGTTGCAGTCGTAGTCGTACTGGGACGTCGACTGAAGAGGATCGCCGGGAGCCACCGTTTCCCGGTAGGCCAGGTCCCGCTCATCGAACGAGACGCTGACCCTGTTCGCAGGCTGGCGGCCCGCGACGCTCTCTCCCTCCTGCTCCTCCCGAGGATTCCCGTTGGCATCGTAGGAATAATTCCTGGCGACCTCGTGCGTCGCGTCCACCTCTTCGCGTTTCTGCGTCATCCGCCCCAGGATGTCGTAGACGAACGACGTCGAGAAGGCGGCGTTCGGCTGGATCGCGCCGGTCTCGTCGCGGTTCTGCACGTCGAGGCGCACGACGTGGTTCTCGGCGTCGTAAATAGTGTCGTGCTGATATCGGATGCCGCTGCCCGGCGTGGGTTCCCGCGACGTCTGCCGAACGACCTGATCGAGCGCATTGACGGAGTAGGACGTGTCCTGGTTACTGGCGTCGATCACACGCGTGACGTTGCCGACGGCATCGGTCTCGAGTTGAACGCGCAAGTCACGACCGAGGACGTCCGTGTGGCGTTCCTGCAGATATCCGGTGGATGGCCCGGTAGCGTTATAGATCTGGACGTCTCGGCGCCTGATGCCGCTGCCATTGTCGGAATGGACGTACGCCGTCAACTGGCCGTAGGTGTTGTATTCGAAGTCCTCGACGATCCCGGCGATCCGGTGCTGCGTGTGCAGACGGTTGCCGGCGGAATCGTATGTGTGAAGCGTTTCGTGAGTGCGTCCATCGACTTCGCGCGTGACAAAACTCTCCCCACAGCAGGAGCCAAACCCGGGAAGGTGGTCGAAGGTCCGGGAGATCTGGGCCTGGTCGCCGCCCCGCGGGCCCGGAAGCTGCTGGAACGTGCGCAGGTTGGCTTGCTCGCGCCGACTGGCCGTGGGGGACAGATCCTGGGTGTAGGTCAGGTCGACCTCGTTGCCGCACGGCAAGGTGATGCTCGTGCGCAGGGAGTCGGCGCTACAGACGCCCCGCGTCTCGTAATACGGAGGATCGCCGGCGCGCAACTGGCCGATCGGGCGATTGTCCAAGTCGGTCGTGCCTCTCGACGCGTCGAGGGCCCGACCTGTGTACTCACGCTGGATCACCATCTGGTTCCGGGCGTTGAAGAAGGCCTCGCGGACGTTCAGGGCCCGGTCGCGAATGATGGTGCGCGTCGTGGCCATCCCGTTCGCAGCCGTCGGCGTCTGCAACCCGTACCAGTAGTAGATGGGACCGTCCGTGAAGATCTGGTGATCGAGACGATCGAAATTCTTGGCCGCCGGATCGGTGGTCGTGGTGTAGACGTTCACCAGGAACACCTGGTGGAGCGCGTCCGTGATCGACGTCAGGTTGTGCAGGAGTGCGACCTGAGGGAGTCCGACCGAGTAGGTGTAGGTGATCGTCTTGCCCGCAGTGAAGTCGTTCTGCGTGACCGTTCCGACGACGGGCGCCGATGTCCACGACATGAGATCGCCGGCGGAACCGCCCGCTGCCCCGGCGGCGTAATAGGCGTACGTCACCTGGTGCCCAAGCGGTCCCGAGACCGCCGCGATGTGCCCGTCCGGGGTGTAGGTGATCTGGATCGAATGTCCGACGGTGTCGGTGATCGTCGCCAGCCTGCCGGCCGGGTCGTAGGCGAAGGTCATCGTGTTCTGGTTGCGGTCGGTGATCGCCAGGATGGCGCCTGCTGTCAACGAGCCATCGAGCGCCTGGAGCTTCCATTTCGTCATGTTCGGGAAGGTGAGGACGTAAGAGCCGCCCACGTCCTGACACAATTCGCTGAACAGACCTTCCGCGTTCCAGCAGCCGGTCCCGGTGGGCTTGTACGTGTCCCGCCGTGAGTCGCCCGAATAGACCCAGCGATCGGCGGGATTGTCCGCGCTGGTCTGGACACGGATGTTGTAGGAGAAATCCCAGTTCCAGCCCATGACCGTGTTGCGGCCCTCGCGCGAGCGGTACTTCCGCTTCCACACGAAGTCGAAGCCCCTGCCCTTGATCCGCAGATCGACTTGCTCCAGGAAATACTCTCCCGAATGCAGGTAGACGTCCCCGGTGTTCTTGGTCGTCGGACCGCGCGGGAGATTACCGTCGTCGAGCATCTGACAGCCGCGACCCGGCGATTCGAGCCCGTCGTTTCCGCCGAGAGGGCCGGACGCCGGCGGCTTGACATCCGTCTGGGCCAGGACGGCGAGGTTGCTCGAATAGATCTGGGCCCAGAAGAGCTGATCGCCTGCGGTCGGCCAGAGCGTGGTGGTGAACCGGGCTCCCAGGCCGGTCGGCGGGTCGGCGCGCGTGTGCATGTCGTGCATCGTGTCCACGTTCCAGGTGACGTAACTCTCGTATCCGGGCGGGTTCGTGGTCGCGATGAACGTGATCGGCAGCCCGTACCAGATCGCCTCGCCCCAAGGGCTGTTCCAGGTCGCGCGCGTGACCTCGTAGATGTCGAACGTGGCGCTTTGCGTCGGATCGGGGCCGACGCTCAGCTCGTATTTCCCGGGGGCGCGGAACGTCGGGGTGAAGACTGCTCCATCCGCGACGATCGGTTGATTCCCCGAGGCGCGCCACTCGATGAGGTGTTCGTATTCGGGGTGATTGATTCTCGCCTTGCAGGGCCAGGGCGTCTTGATATGCCCGACCTCGCGGCTGCCTGGGGACGGATCGATCATGCCGATCTTGAGGCTCCTGGCTCGAAGAGCTCCGACCTGGATGGTGATCGACCCCTGCAGGGTCCCCCCGTCGCCGCTCACCCTGACGACGTAGGTTCCGCTGGTGGAGAACTGGCGGCGGGCGACCGAGCTCGTGCTGCCGCTCATGATCTCCGTTGCGCCCGTCCACTGGAAGGAATGGACTGTGCCAGGAATGCTGCCGCGGGTCGGATAGGCGGCACGGAACGTGATCGTCACGTTCCTGGGCACATCCAGGGCCGCCGGGGCGATGCGCGGCTCATGCACGAACGGTTCGATCGACTCGATCGTGAACCCATGGTTCTGGGCGAGCGCCGACGAGGACAGGAAGAAACCGAGGGCGGAGATCAGAAGACGGGCCGACGAACGCACGTTGAACTCCATGCCCATCGTCAGGACACCGAGTCACTTCTATGGATCGATGGCAGCTTTCGAGCTATGTACGCTCAAATCAGCACTGCGTCAATAGGGGTCTGGACCCTAATCTCAGACTTTGCGCCTTTCGGGAAAGCGCGGCAGCCCGTCGTCCGGGATAGGCCCCCAGGGCGCCGCGTAGGTGACAAACTGCCGGTACGACGGGCGGATTCCGGGATCGGCGTCGAACGTGCCCAGGCGGTAGTAATCATTCGGTCATTCGCACCCTAGACATCTCACCTCGGCTTCGATTTTCTTCGATGGTTTGCGGAGCATCTTGCGAGAACTTGATCGAGCTTTCTCTTTAGTGAACGCTGATGGAAAGGTAATGTGCGTGTGAACTTGGACTTGTATGTCGGCGAGCAGCTTGGCCACGTCGCCGCGACGTCCGCGTCGGGCTTGCTTCTCGGTTTCTTCAAAGAGACCAATCACAATTCTTGATGCATCGTAAAGATCTTCAAAGTCCGTAGGCAAGTTGCCTAGCTCTTTTTGGGATAACCCGAGTTTTCCAAAAGCAACTTGGAATACCCTCGCTGGCATTCGTTTCATTTGAGACCCAACTCGGCCGGTTTGATTCCGAGCCGCGAACCTGCCTTTGCCCCAATCACGCGTCGCCATGGGACTACATTCGCGCCAAGTCCTTGGCCCTGGCGATAGCAGCCCTGCTGACGACGACGGTGTACACGCATCCTAACGACCAGGAGATGTGGAGCAGTGTCCGCAGGCTGCACTGCTGAAGCCACATCAGCTGGTAATCAGGTCAGTACCAGCCGGAGGAAATCGACACCTCCCGTCGAGCCAAACGACTGAGCCTGCAGGACGGTTGGCGCTGTACCTTGTGGCTTTACCGGAAGTACACTGGCTGGCGCGTTCTTAACCCCATCATCCGGAGCCCCGATCGTGCGGACGTTGACAGCATCTGCCGCCCTGATTGTGGTGACTGCCACTTCGTTCGCGGCCCTGTCCGGACGACAGCCACCGGTCCAGGCCGCCGACAACAAGCCGTTAGGGAAGAGCGACGAAGCGCGCTCGATACTAGCTCGTGCCAAAGCGGCCGCACTAGACATCAAGAACGAGTTTCAGCAAGGCTTGGCGCTCGATCAGGTTGGCGAGGCAGAGGCGAAAGCCGGTGACTTGGATGCGGCAATCGAGACAGCTAATCGAGCCGACCCAAACTCGCGCTTGACTCTTACCGCGATCGGCGAGCAGCTTGCCGACTCGAGCGACCCCGGCAAGACACTAGCGATCGGAACGAGACTGAAGAGTGGTTCCACTTCCACTGTTCTTGCTTCTCTCGCTGACCGCCAAGCCGCGCAGGGGAACTTCGATGAGGCTCTCCGCACAACTGAACATATTCAATCCCCGGAGGTTCGCCGCGATGCTCTGGAGTCGATTGCCAAGCAACAAGCGGCGCATGGAGACTACCCCAATGCACGGAAAACGCTTGCTGCTGCGAAGTCCGCATACCCCGCCGAGCGCTCCGACCCCAACGATGTGGAGTTGCTGATCGCAGAGGGCCAGCTCTCACGTGGCGATACGCAAGCAGCGCGCACCACCATCTCCTTCGTGAAATCCGCCGAGACGAGATCTGCCGCCTTGATTTCTGGCGCGGAAGAACTCTTTCAAAGGGCGGACAAGATCGGTGCCAACGTGTGGCTTCAGGAGGCCTTACACGGGCTACCAGTCGGGCCACGGGACGATTTCGTCCGGTATCTCGCGATTCCTTTACAAGTGAAGCTTGGTCAGATGAAGCAAGCGATGCGAGCTGCGGGTGCCCTCTCATCGGACCTTCGTCTGAAGGGTTACGCCGCCGTGGCGGTCGCTTGCGCTGAGACGAAGGATGTTCGGGGCGTGAACGCCGCTCTAGAAAAGATGCATTCAGTTGCGAGACATGAGGATGATGAAGAGGCCGACTTCGACTCGAAGCTGATGATTCTGAACGTCACGGCAGCACTGATCGACACTGGCGAGCTTGAGGCGGCGTCTCGGCTGCTTGCCGGCGTTGAACAGAACCTGGACGAGGTGTCCAAGCTGAACATTGAGCCAGAAACTCAATTGCAGCGAGTGTTCGTCCTGGCGCTCCAGGGCGTATTTGACGATGCGCGTTCATTGGCACTGAGGATGCGCCCCAACTCGGTGGCTGACGTTCAGCGCGGCGACGCGTTGCGCACGGTAGCTCTATTACAAACGAAGAAGATTGGGGCGGTGCCGGTGGAAGGATGGGCTTCGGTGCTCGCGGATACTGAAGATCAAGCGTATGCTCTTTTGGGCGTCGCCCAGGCTCTCCTTCAGATCGACGAAGTGAAGCTGCCCTACAACGCGATCCAGGTTCACTAGACGTGAGCCCTTACCACAAGTCTACATCTGGGGGCTTTGGCCAAGCTCTCAATCCCCTGTCCCACTCCCTCGGCGCGTAACTTCTACGCTTCATCGGGGGGACACCCGCTGTAGCAGAAAAGATGCAGGCTTCGTCTGTCCAAGTAGCTCGAGAAGATTGGCGCACGCTGCCAATTCTAAAGCAGATCCCTGAGCATCTGAGCTGTGAGCATTAGGCCACCGGCGCCGGCGATGATAAGCCGCCATGCCCATGGGAAATAACCTTTAATCTCTTCCTCGGACGGCCGTCGACGCAGCAAAGAGTAAACCCCGAGCGCAATTGAAAGAATGCTGTCAGCACCCACACTCACACACACTATCCACTCGCCCATGTCCTGAATCCGTCGACGGGCCCAGCAAATGGGATCATCGAACGAGTGTCACAGCCGCCGGTTCCCATTTGTGTCTTTTCGGCCGAATCATCGTCCCTCCTGGCCACATGTGACTCGTTGCCCTCTGGGGGCCGCCATCGCGGCTCTTCAAAGTAGCTAAAAACGATGGTGCCGGGGGTGTGAGTCGAACCCAGAAGGGCCGGAGGCCCGAGGGATTTTAAGGCCACGGAAAGGGGCGGCGAACAAAGAACTTAGGAATTCGTTGCCTTTTTCCGTGTCCGAGGAGTACGAGGAGGGTCGTTGAATCCGAGGATTATGGACACCCAGATGGACACCTGTTCCTGGGACGAGGACCCAGGGCTCCGGCAGCATCATCCGAAGTGGCGAGTCTCTCTTAGATCGTCAGGGCCGTGTCGCGCTCGTCAGCGGACCGCGACCGCATCGGCTTCGACGCTTTGGCAGCCGCCACGAAGGCGGCGGTCGCGGCTGAGACTCCATCCTTGCGGTAGGCCACGGCGACCGGCAGAGGAGGCGGCGCCGGCTTGAGCGGACGCAGCGCCAGGCGCGCGCCGCCGAGCAGAGACAGACTCTGAGGGACCAATGCCACCCCTCGCCGGGCTTCGACGGCCGCGATGAGGCTCATCGCGCTGTCGTACTCTTCGACAATCCTCGGTGGACGCGCGTAGGGCGAGAAGATCCTGGCGAGACCGGCGTGAGCCTCCGGGTACTCTTTGCGCGAGAAGGTCACTATGGGCTCACCGACGACGTCCTCCAGACGCACTTCCCGCAATCGGGCGAATCGGTGTTTCCTGTGACAGGCGACTCGAATGGGATACCGACCGATCTCCTCCACGTCCAACCCTTCGAAGTCCCTCGGCGAGATCGAAACGAGCAGCGCGGCGTCCAGCGTGCGGTCGCGCAGCCCGAACAGCATCCCCTGGGTCGACATCTCGCGGAGATCGACCTTGACGTGAGGATGAGTCCGCAGGAGGGACCGCAGGGTTCGCGGCAACAGCTCCGCCGTTGGGGAGGGAGAGTAGCCGACGCGGACCCGGCCGCGCTTCCCGAGACCGACGGCCTTGACCAGCTCGACCGCCTCGTTCGCGCGCTCGAGGGCGCTGCGCGCCTCAAGCAGGAAGATCCGCCCCGCTTCGGTGAGACGGACGGACTTCGCGCTTCGGTCGAAGAGCGCCACGCCGAGATCTGACTCCAGGTCCCGGATCTGCCGGCTCAGCGGCGGCTGCGAGACGTGCAGGCGCGCCGCCGCCCGGGTGATGTTCTGTTCCTCGGCGACGGCGACGAAATAGCGGAGGTGACGGAGCTCCATGGCTCGAGCATACCTCTTTGGTATCGAAAGCGAACCAACAAAGTATTTTTCTTGCGCCGACCCGCAGCGTACCTTTCGCACGACCGTCGGCGAGCGCCGAGCTTGTCGACGACCACAGGAGGTTCGAGAATGAGCACGAACACTCGAGCAAGTAAGAATGGGCTCGACGCACTGCTGACCCCCGACAACTGCGCGCTGATCCTGATCGATCACCAGCCGTTTCAGTTCGCCGGTCTCAAGAGCCACGATCCGCAGACGATCATCAACAACGTCGTGGCCCTGGCGAAGACCGCCAAGCTGTATAAAGTCCCCACCCTCCTGACGACGGTCACGGAGGAGCGCGGCGGCTACATCCTCAAGCAGCTCCAGGGCGTCTTCCCGGAGCAGAAGCCCATCAATCGCACCTTCATCAACGCGTGGGAAGACACGCGCGTCGTCGATTGGGCGAAGAAGACCGGCCGGAAGAGGCTCGTCATGGCCGCGCTCTGGACGGAGATCTGCCTCGCGTTCCCGGTCATCCACGCGCTCGGCGACGGTTACGACGTCTATTTCGTCACGGACGCCTCCGGCGGAGTGAGCCTCGAGGCGCATGAGATCGCAGTTCAGCGGATGATCCAGGCCGGCGCCGTTCCGCTGACGTGGGGCGTGCTCTCCGCCGAGTGGCAGCGCGATTGGGCTCGGGAACAGACCGTGCCGGGGCTCGCCCAGATCGTCGCCGAGCACCACGGCAGCACCGGGACGTCGTTCCTGTGGGAACAGCAGCTTCTGGGGGACGCTGACCGCCGCGCGAGTTGAGTGTAATTTCGGATTCTCTCCCTCCGCAGCGAGGCTTGCTGGCTTCGGCCATGGAATCGGGCGCCCCGGAGCGCAGCGGGTCCGGGCGGAGTCCGTTCCCGGGCCGGCACCGGTCAGCGGATGCCAGTGCGCCGGAGGATCTCCGCCGTCCCGTTCATCACGACCTGGAGCTTCGGCGGCGAGGGATCGGCGACCCGCAAGGGCACGAGGAACCGACGACCGTCGTGCGTGATGAGCCAGGCTGGTCCCAGGGCCAGAGGAGCTTCCAAGACGACCCTCTCCCCGCGGACCACGAATCGCCTCGCATCGATCCCGTACGATGCCGACATGATCCGATCACCTCTCAGGAAGAAGAGCTCCCCGCCGGGCGCGAACAAGGGGGCGACGCCTCCATCACGCGTAATCCTCGTCGTTGCGCCGCCTCCGGGGAAGGGACGGACGTAAATCTCGAAGCGACCCGATTCGTTCGACTGGTATGCCACCCATGCTCCGTCCGGCGAAACGGCCGTCCCGCCCTCATTGGTTCCCCAATCGCCGAGAAACTTGACGTCGCCTCCGGGTGGCACGCGCAGCGTCTTCATGCCACGCGATTCTTCGTTCGTGTCCTTATAGAGGAGGAGCCGCCCGTCGGGGGTCCAGGCGTGAATGGTGGTGTCCGAGTCGCCGGTCAGGAGCGCCTGCTCCGAGCCGCCGGCCGCCACGTCAAGCAAGTAGGCATCGAAATCCCCCTTGCGCATGGACCGATAGGCCAATCCCATGCCCCGGGGATTCCACTTCACGGTCCAGTTGCTCCCCGGCAGATCGAGGCGCTGCTCGGTCCCGCCGCGCAGGTCGACGAGCCGGATCTCGAACCGGCCGGCCTCGAGGCTGGACGCGGCCAAGGTCAGACCGTCGGGCGAGAGGTCCGCGTCGACGTAACGGCGCGGCGGGGTCGACAGCATCTCCGGCTGGACGCCCGGCGCGACCCATGCCAGCCGCGCCTCGGGGTTCTGCTCGCTCGACGTGTAGACCAGGGTGCCGTCCGCACCGACGGCGAGCGGCATGTATTCGTCCCCGACGGGATTGAGGGTGGCCACATCGCGAAGGAACGGGACGGAGTCGCCCGTGACTTCGAGCGTCGTGGCGTCGAAAGGAATCACGTGATAGGCGCCGGCCCGATAGTAGAGGATCTGCCCGGGCGGCAGGTACCACGCGTCAGCGCCGGCGAACAGCACGCGGTAGGCTCTCGAGGACAGATCGATCAGGCCCACCTCGGCGTCGTTCAGGCCCGACCCGGCGTGCCAGATCGTGAACAGCGCGTGGCGCTCGTCCGGCAGGAGCCTCGGCCACCAGTGCCCTTTCTCGCCCCGGGCGGCATCCGGCGAGGTCAGGGGCTTCACCTCACCTCCTTCCGCGGAAATGGTGGAAAGCCCCGCGAGCCAGCCGCGCGCGAACACGATCGTGCCATCACGTCGCCAGGCCGCCCCGGGAAACGATCGGGCGACCCCGATGGTCAGCGGCTCCCCGCCGGAGGCGAGGACCTTCTTCAATTCAGCGCCCTGACGGAACCCGATCCAGCGCCCGTCGGGAGAGATGAACGGCCCGTACCCTCCTTCGCTCCCCTCGATCGGCCTCGGAGCCATCTCGTCGAATCGATGCAGGTAGAGCTGCGACCTCCCTCTCATCCTTCCTTCGTAGACAGCGAACGACCCATCGCGCGCAACGGCGGGAGCCCAGATGCTCGTGATGCCCGGAGGCGGTTGCAGGGCGAACCGGAGGGTTCGACCTGGCCCAGGAGCCGGCTCATTCACCGCAGGCCGCCCGCCGAGCCAGTAGCCTGCGACCAGCGCGATCGCGGCCATGAGCAGGCCTGCCGCGGCCAGAGCGGCGGGGCGGCGCATGAAGGACATCGCGGCGCTCTCCCCCTCCCGCGACGCCTCGCCCCCCGGCCCGCTGGCGGTGACCTCCTGCAGCGCGACTCGGGCCTCGCCGATGTCCCGCAGCCTCGTCTTCGGATTCCGGTCGAGGCAGCGCTCAAGCACGTGGCGCAGCGCAGTCGGGATGCCTGAAGGCAGGTCTTCGAACCGTGGCGGCTGGGTGAGGACGGCGGCGAGGATGTCCGAGACCGTCTCGCCGCTGAATGCCTGCCGGCCGGTCAGCATCTCGAACAGCACCACGCCGAAGGCCCAGACATCGGATCGCTTGTCGACCGTCTTGCCGCGGGCCTGCTCCGGCGACATGTAGGCTGCCGTCCCCAGAATCACCCCGGCACGCGTCCCCGCGTGGCCGGTCATGGTCGGTGACTGAGAGAGGTCGGCGTGCGTGCCGGAGCCTGCGGCGTCCTCCGCGCGCGCCTTTGCCAGCCCGAAATCGAGAATCTTGACCTTGAGCTCCTCTGTTACCACGATGTTGGCAGGCTTCAGATCGCGGTGCACGATCCCTCTCTCGTGCGCCTCCTCGAGTCCCTCGGCCACCTGCCGCGCAAGGTGCACCGCCTCGTCGACGGGGATCCTCCCGCGCGCCAGACGCCTCGCGAGCGTCTCACCCTCCACCATCTCGAGGGCGAGGAACGGCCGTCCCTCGATCTCCTCGAGCCCGTAAATGGCCGCGATGTTGGGATGGCTCAGGGACGCCAGAAGCTGCGCCTCGCGCCGGAAGCGCGCCAGTCGCTCGGGCTGGTCGGCGAGATCCGCCGGCAGCGCCTTGATGGCGACGTCCCGCCCGAGCCGCGTGTCGGTGGCGCGGTAAACCTCGCCCATTCCCCCGACTCCAAGGAGGGCGACGATTCGGAAATGGCCGATGTTCCTGCCCGGCTCGAGCCTCATGGTCCGCGAGCTTACCAGAAGCGGCCGCAACCCTGAAGGCACGCGCAGCCGCGTCTGCCGGTTCCATTGAGGTCTTCCATGGTGGTGCCGGGGGCCCGAGACCAACTATTAAAGATGATGGTGTCCAGAAATGTGGACGGGTTCTGGTTGCCGGAAGAGGCTTGGCAGGAGGCCGCCTGAGGGTCCTGCGTCTGGGGGCTTTGGCCAGGCTCATCTCAATCCCCTGTCCCACTCCCTCGGCGCATAACTTTTACGCTTCATCGGGGCCCGCTGTGAGCAGAAAAGATGCAGCTCTCGAGGGCTCGAGATATGTTCCGCAGGGCTGGAGAGTTTTTGAGTGTGACTGCCTGAGGCCTCCGCGTGGCCTGCCGATGGCAATGATCTTCGGCCGGGCCTAGACGCCCCCCGGGTCCACGTCCCGCTCTACTGCGAGGCCCCGAGCGCTCCACGCGGAGGGCCACGTCGGCCGAAGTCCCGCTCGGCGCGCGCGTAAGCACATCTTTCTTCCCGACATAGGCACCGGCTGACCGATCTCCACGCTATCGGATCCTGCAGGCGCCCATCGATTTCTCCGGGACGGCAAGCTCGAGCACAAGCGCGCCCAAAGGTCAGCCACAGCGGCTACGGATGCGCCGTCGACCCCTCATAC
Source organism: uncultured Acidobacteriota bacterium (assembly GCA_964384905.1). Classification (GTDB taxonomy): domain Bacteria; phylum Acidobacteriota; class Polarisedimenticolia; order Gp22-AA2; family Gp22-AA2; genus Gp22-AA3. The sequence continues at coordinate 10,986 of CAYLND010000034.1, read as the reverse complement.
CTCCTGAGCACCTTTCTAGCCTTCCAGGCAACCCCGTCTTCTGTCAAGGTGTCGTTTCTAACCCACTGCTGGTAGTGAATAAGTTCATGGCATAACGAACACAAGACTGAAGCAAGCGCATTATCTCGACCCATCTCGCGCCTAAGTTGCCTGTAATCACCGGTCGCGAGACGAATGAATGGCTCAATGCTATGATCCCACGGTGCGAAGAATGAAGCGCTTCCTTTCGTACCCGTGATAGTTCTGATCAGTGGGTGAGGGCTCATGTGTACAGTGACCCTTATTGGGAATTCGTATTCTCGGCGGAGCCAGACCGCAAACCGAATGATTGCCCCCCGAACCTCCGCGCTACACCTATTGCCGCGAATCCGTAGTCCGCGTCTACGAGACCTGCGATTCTTGACAGCACGTCCCTGTAGGTTCATTTTACAGTCCTGATAGGTCTGACACCAAAAGCATCGATTATTTCTGATGCTCCTTAGATGGTGTGTGCTTTTTAGGCTCTTTGGGCGGGTGACGGGGTTTCCACCCGGGTTTTTTTCTCTTCTTCTCTCTTAGCTCTCTACTCTGCTTCTTTCGGCCTGGCTTCCCTTCTTCATACGGCTTGCGACTCGCCTCGATCGTGGGTTTCCCCTCTTCATTTTTGTCCGCTTCAGCATCAGGTTTTTCCCCGTCATCCTTCTTGTCGGCTCCAGTATCAGGTTTTTTGGCGTCATCTGGCTTGTCTGTACCAGCATCGGACTTCTTAGCATCTGCCGGTTTGGATAAAGAAGGATCCGGGGGGCGCGAAATGAACACCCATAGACCGAGTAGCAATGACCCCGCCTCCTCAACACCGTAAGTAACGGCCGCCGCGGCCGCTACGTCATCGGCTACAACGACGCGACCATCGGGGTCGTGAAAGAGGACTGGATTGTTTCGGACATATGAGTATTTGTTCCAGCTCTGTGGATTCTCGGGATCGGTGTCGTCCCCCGGATCGACTGCCAAGAACCTGCCGAGGGAGGAGGAGTAGTACCTAGCCAACATGTAGTCGAGCCCATTCTCCTTGTCGCGCTCATGGCCGGTGAAGTCACGCGTGCTCAAAGTTGGATCGACCTGCGGCGGGCGCTCCTCGCCGAAGGGCAGGAAGTGGTGCTGGGCGACGACGCTGCCGTTGCTGTCGAGCTCCACGCGTGGGCTGCCGAGGTGATCGAGGTGGTAGAAGATGAACCGGGCGGGCGGGGTGTATGGGTTGCTCTGGCCGATGATGCGATGCGGAGCCATGGCCTGCTCTACTGAAGGCCCGCCCTGCGGGGCTGCACAGATCGCCATTTCAGTCATTGAAGTCTCACCGTCCGCGGCGGTCCAGCCGTCAGGCTTCATGAGACGCGCGTCCTCGTTGCCGCAGACGAGATACTCGCCGTTGCCGTCGGGATCGCGACGCTCCGAAAAAGCCGTCGGTGGGGAGGTACAGGCGGGCTGAGTCACTGTTCCGCAGTAGTTCAGCCAAGCGGAATTCTCCACCGAGGGCATCGACTCGGTCTGCGGGTTGGGGGCCAATGTCCCGAGCGCTGTAACGAAATAGCGGTAGTTAAAGGGGTATTGTCCAGTCGTGGTCTGATCGATGCGCGGCCAGGATATGAAGGTGTGGTCGGCAATGGCACAGCGCGGCCCGGTCGTGTCGTTGCAGGCCGTCGACGGAGTCGGATAACCGATGACTGGACAATTCGGGGTCCCATCCGCGTTCAATCTGGGCAGGTTGCCGCTATCCACGCAGGCGTTCGTGGGGAGAATCTCGCAGCGATAGCCAGCGTTCAGACACAAGGGTGACAGCCGGGCCAGCAGACGATATGCCCCCGGAGTCCCGTCCGTCAATGCCTGGCCGGTGCGGTAGACACGGTACTCATCGACGCTCGGCAAAACGTCGGCCGACCCAGAGCTCACGGTGGGAATGGAGCACCACTTCAGGATGACCGTCCCCTTGTCCACGAGACCGCCGGTCTGGGATGCCCAGGCACGGAAGCCCTGCGGTGGAGGCAGGCTCGTCTTGTCGAAGGCCAGCTCCCTGCCTTTGATTTCGTACGCCGCCGACATGGGTGTCTCGGTGCTCCCGTTCACGGTCGTGACCTTGTAGTAGTAGACCTTGTCGTTCGCGACCGTCTGGTCCCAGTAGCTGGTTCCGGTTGTGCTGAGATTGGTCGTGGTGAGATTGATCGCTGCGTCATCATCGACCGTACGACCGGTCACGTCGCTCGTGCACCGTGTCGGCGCCTCGGCGGGGAGCACTGGAGACGGCGTCGCTCCCGAATGGAGGAGCGCACAGAACGGCCCTTCGGGTGTGGCACTTCTGTACACCCTGTATCCTGAGGCTCCGCTGACGGCCGACCAGGCGAGTCTGACGCCCGTGCGCGCCTTGCGCGAGAGCACCGAGTCATTGAGCGTCCAGAGGACGGTCTTCAGAGAGGCCGGAGGCGCCGGGACGGCGGTCTCTGCACCGGGCGACGCCTGCACGGAATTGACCACGTTGCGGCAGACCTCGCCGGGAGCGCAGACCTGGCCGGCCGGGGTGAGCGCCGCGCATGGGTCGGGCGTCGTTGTCGGATCGCACGCCGTCTGGGAGATGTTGCACTTCGCGTTCGAACGGTAGAGCGGGCAGTCGCTCGACACGCTGCACGACTGGCTGGTCGACACAGTACACCAGCGTCCGATTGATTCCTGGCAACTTTCGCCTGTGCAGATGTCCGGGTCGCAGGTCTGAGGCAAGCAGGTATAGCCCGCGCCGCACTGGGTGGACTCGAGCGGTACTGTCTTGAACGTTGCGATCGCCCCCGCCCAGAATTGTTTGGCGCTGAGGGTCGCGGCCACGCTTGCGGTTCCAGTGGCGGTCTGGATCCAGTCATAGAACACTGTGTTGTTGCGGGTGGTGCTGTCGGGGACCCAGCCGCTCTGCATTTGAAGGCGTTCGGTAAATCCGTTGGGAGGGGCAGGGATCTGAGCGCTGTACGTGCTCACGTCGACGTTCGCCATCCCGCCGACCCAGATCTCGTTGCCCTGGGAGGTGTTGATGCCGGAAGTGCCCGTGCTCGGAGACGAGTTCTTGCTGTTGTTCGAGTTGGTCGCAATCCCGTTCACGTCCAGTGCGCCGGACGCGACAATGCCGCTGTACTCCACCACCACCGCGCTGGCCGCGACCCCTGAAGCGAGGCTGATCGTCAGGAACCTGTTGGCGTTGCTGACATTCAAGGCGTACCAGATCTCGACGCTGACCCCATTGCCGTTGACCTTTCTCACGGCAGGCGCGGTCCCCCAGTTAGCGCCAGGCTGGCTGATCCCAGTAACCGGCGCCGCCGAAGTGCTGCGGGTGCCGATCACCGCGATGAGTGCGTTGCCGTTGGCGGGCGCTGTGTACATGTCGACAGTGAAGGAATTGGAGCTAATGTTGGAGCCATATCCAGTCCGGATGTACCGAATCGGCGTGCAGACGGTGGAATGGTTGTTGCTGCATACGCCGACGGGGCAGGTCCCGGTCGCCGAGCACGAGGCCAGGGAGACCGTGCAGAAGCCGTAGGAGCAGTCCGCCTGCCCGCTGCACAGCTTCTTGGTGTTGTCGCAGAACTTTGAGCCACCGGGGCAACCGCTCCACACCGTGCACTGCTGGCCGCTCTCTTCGCACATGAAATCCTGGTTCGACACCCGTCCCGAGGTATCGAACGACGCCACACTGAATTCATAATTCGATGTGCCGGCTGCTGGGACCGCAAGCCCGGTGAGCGTCATCGTCGTCTCGTTTGGCCCTGCAGTGGCAAACGGCAGTGGATGCTTGAAGTCGATCTTGTAGTTGGGTCGTCGCGCATACAGGTAGTAGCCCGCGATCGGGGGCCTGCCTGAGGCCAGGACGGGGGGCACCCAGTCCAATCGGATGGCGCCGGGCCCGGCGCTGGTGGCGGTCACCTTCCTAGGTGGGGGGACATAGTTCGGGTCGCCCATGCCCGTGCCGGTACGACCATCGGCGCACTTCGGGTAGGTGCTAATACCGGCGTCGTGGAGAATGGTCTTGCAACGCAAGGCGGGGTCGGTGGCCAGAGTATCGAAGTAGTCCGGCCAATCCGATTCTGCCGACAGCCACGTCCCTGCTGCGAAGACCTTGTACACCGCCTTTGGCATAACGCAGTTGGTCTCGTCGTTGCCATTACAGTCACCAAAAAGAAAGACCCCGCTGTTATCCGTATCGGACCCGTTGAACTGGGGAGAAAGCACCTGATTGGAATTGAGCGGATAGCGCGGGTCCTGATAGACGTAGCCGTTTGTCCCGCCCGTTGCTCCTCTGTAGATCAGGTAAGGGTCGATCGTGTTCGTGGAGTCGGTCACAATCTCCCGCGTTGGGCTGTTATCCTGGTAGTTGAGCGGACTGCCCCCCAGCATCTTGCCGCAGAGCTTGTAATGATACAGATGATAGCCCTTGAGGAAGAAGTAGGTGCCGTCCGCCGTGCTCGCCAAGAACGGTTGGTAGAATTTGTCTGTCGGGACGAGCCACTGGACGGCCGTGTCGTCCGTGCCGCTTGTCCAGGGATCCGGGACGGCGCACTGGAAAAACCCCGAAGGTCGGGTCAGGGGGATCGCGAGGGTCGGCTTGGAGAACGAGGATTCGACGCCGCTGATGACTGCGCTGATGGCGTAATCGTAGGCGAAATTGTTTGGCACCCCCGAGTCAACGATGCTCCACGGCGATGAGTACGCCACGCTTCCCACCTGCACGTAGCTCGAGCACGACGCGCTGGCGTTCAATTTCCTGTAGACGAGATACTGCGAAGGCCGAGGGCTCGGCTGTGTGCTGGGATTGGGGAGCTGCCAGGACACCGTGACGGAGCCATCCGTTGCTTTGGCGAAGATCTGCAACTTGGGTGTATTGCTCGAGTCGCGCACCTTGCCGGCGACGCACTTCGAGTAGGGTGACCGGCTGACGATCTGGCTGCCGTTCTTCAGGTAGTTCGCCTTGAGAGCATAGAAGTAGGTGGTCCCAGGTGTGAGCGTCGCCGGATCCTGGTAGGAAGTCGTCGCTACGCTGGTGATAGGTGTCAAGGCAGGTACCCGATAGTCATAGATGGGCGCCGTGTCCCTAAATATATCGTACTGGACGGTATAACTACCGGAAGGCGGAGTCGCCTCCCAGGATAGATTGATCTTCTCCGGCCCGGTCGTGGAACCGCAGGTCGAGGAGACCGTCAACCCCTTGGGGGGAGGTGGTGGTACCAAATCGACAGGAGTAGCTGCGACATCGCAGATGCTTCCCGGCTGGCAGCTCATCGGTCCCCAGTTCCCCGCCGCGTCCTTGGCTTTCACCCGGTAGTAATAGGTCTGGCCGTTCGTCAGGTTGTAATCTGTGAACATCGGAGATTTGACCAACTGGCCCGTGATCGGCAGCGACGGCACGTTGTTGCCGGTCGACAGCCGGCGATCCACTTCGTAGCCCACGATGTCAGACGAGTCCGTCGGAATGGTCCAGCTCAGCCTGACGAAACCGTCCCCCACTTCGGCGACACTGAGCGTGGGGGCTGGCGGTCCCGACGAGTCCGCCGTCACCACCTTCAGCTCCAGCGAGAGATTGCTCTCATAGCCGCTCGTGTCCACCGCGCTGACCTTGTAGTGCACCGTCTTCGAGGCGGCGAAATCGGTCGGGTCGGCGTAGGTCGCCGTCGGAGGTTGGTTGGGCGGAGAGACTACGACGAAGCTCGTATCGGTGCCGTCGACCTTGCGGTAAACCTTGTAGTAGCTCTTGTCAGCCTCGCCGTTCTCGTCCCAGCTCAGGGTGACACGCCACGTGCCCTGTCCACTTCCGGGGGCCTGCGTTGCGCTCAGGTTGAGAGGAGGTCTGGGCTTCAGGTTCTCCTTAAGCGCCATCAGTCGACCGGCGAGATAAACGTAATCGCTTGCCCACTCAGGACTGCTCGTGTCGAAGGCCGGCGTTCTGAACTCCGATAGTACTTGACCCGAGGGGTCCCGCAGGTAGTACGTCTTGATCCCCGACTCCTTCTCGACCTTCCAGAGTCTGTTCCCGGACGCGTCGTACTCGAAACTGTTCACTTCCCCCAGACCGCTGCCGTCCGACGTGTTGCCGATCTGCTGGATACGCGTCAGATGGTTGAGGGGATCGTACTGATACTTCTTGACATCATCGACCGTGGTCGTGGGCGTTGGCATCCATCGCCGGCCTCCCTGGAGGAGATTGCCGGTGGCGTCGTAGACGAAATTCACGGCGCTGGCCGTACTCGAGCCGATGCTCGTCTGCCGGGTCATGATGCGGTTGTTGCGGGGATTGCTGTATGTGAAAAGCTCGGTCTCCGTCGAGCCGCCGAGAGTCGCCAGAATCCGCGAATCCATGTTGCCAAAGGGATCGTAGAAGAACGTCTCGTCGAAGATGTTCCCCTGGAATTCAGTGTGGGCGGTGATCAGGCGATTCACCGCATCATACCCATACCGATTCGCGCCGATCTGAAAGATGTTCCCGGCTCCATCGTAGCCGTATGCCCCGCTCTGATAATAAGTGCCGCCTGAAAAAGTGTCGTGCAACGAATCGTAGGTTCCCTTGCCGATTGTGATCTTGGATGGGCGATTCCGGGTATCGAAGGCGATCTGCGATGCGCCGCCTCCAGGAGTCAGGACCGTTGCTACGCCTCCGGCGGCGTTGTAGGCCACGCTGCCAAGAACCGTCCCGGTTCCCCCCTCGGTCGCCGTCACCACCATGCCATTCGAGTAGGCATAATTGACTGTCAGGATGCTCCTGTTGGGGGGTGTCTCCTGGGGATACTGAATGGATGTTAGCTGCCCGCGTGTGTCGTAGGTGTAGTTCGTCGTTTCGTTGGGGATGAGATACCAGTCGTAAAACGAGTGGGTGGTCGATGAGAGTCGCCCGCCGATGCCGCCGTAAGAGCGCTTCTCCTGAAAGAACTGGTAGAGGCTGGGAGCCCCCTTGTATCGGGTGATGGAGTAGAGCTTGCCGTTACCGTAGGGGCTCGCGGCGTCGACGTGGTCGTAGGCATAAGTGGCGATCCCGGACACCGAACTGCCGTCACCACCGGCGAACCAGAAATCCTGCTCCGAGATGCGGCTGGCGAAGTCGTACCGAAATCTGGCCCCGTTGCCGTTGGGATATTGCACCCACATGGGGTTCCCTAGGGCGTCGTACCTCTCATAGACAGTCGTGCCGCTCTCAGGGTTGTCGGCCCAGATCACCCTCCCGAGGCTGTCGTAGTCGAACCGACGGATCTGTGTCTGCGACAGGTTGTTGCTCAGCTTGGCCTGGGTCAGACGATCGAGCAAATCATAGGTGTAGTAGGCGTCCGCGCCGCCAGTCACCGCACAGGAGCCGGGTCCGCCTCCACACTGCGCGTCGCTCGTACAGGCGATGTCGTTCTGAATACAGCGACGCTCGGGGGGTGAGTCGACGGTAATCAGGCGGTCGAAGGCATCCTTGATGAAGGATGTCTTGGCCGAATACGTCGCCGTGCCTCCGGCGTCGTGGATGGTGCTGACGGTCACGTCCTGTCTCAGCCCGGAGTAATCGGTGCGCGTCACGTTCGCGCCCGTGGTGCGATCGCCGTCCGCGGGGATCTCGAGCCTCACCCGGCCGAAGGGATCGCAGCTCGCCGTCCCGGACGGGACGGCGCCCGGCTCGCTGTAATCGAACTCGGTTCCCGGATCCACGGAGCTATTGATTGAGTAGGCCGTGCATTGATTCTGCGGAGGCATGGGGAGGGCATCGCACGCAGTGGGCGACTGGAACGTCCACTCGGTCTTGTACACGACTTGGCCCGAGACGTCGTACTGAGTTTTCTGGCAGGCGAAAAGACCATTCGGGTTCGCAGGCCGCTTCTGTATCGCGACCTGGCGGCCGAGACCGTCGTAAATGTACCGGGTGAAAATGAAATTGGTCGCGGGATCGAGGTCCGACGCCCCAGGCGTCCCCTGGGTCACGGTCGTCCTCGTGAGCGACTCGTATGCGATCTGGGTAGACTCCTCGCCGGCCGGCAAGATCTGGGTTAGGCGTCCCAGGGCGTCGTAGGTGTAGTTGGTCTGGACTCCAGCCGGGTCGCGGGTCGCCAGGATCAGGCCGGTGTTGGCGTCGCGGTCCCGGTCAATCGTCTTGAGCACAGCCCCGGTGCCGGGGTCGCTAGACGTCTTGTTCGCCAGGTAACCTCCACACTCGCCGGCGGCGGTGCAGTTGCCTGCTGACGGCGCGTATTTGTACACGAGATCGTAAGTCGGATCGTCGAGCCGTCCTGTGGACATGGTTTTTGAGAGGATGTTCCCTGATGCCGTGCTGGAGCTGAATAAAGTCAGCACATCCCCGGGAGCAGCTGTCGCGCTCAGGTTGCTCGACGTGACAGGCGTCCCGATGCTCGCCGGAAGATTCAGACGCGCGATGCTCGTCGTCAACCTGCCGTACGCGTCGTACTCGTTCTCGGAGCGCGACAGAACGCGCTGTCCATCGGTCACCTCTTTCGAGCGCAGAAGACCGGTGATGTAGACGTATTGCGCGCCGTTCTGATACGTGCTGGTTGTGCGCCTTGGTACGTCGATGCCGAATCCCGATTCCACCTCACTCTGCCAGTGCCCGTAGCCATCCCATTGATCGCGCGACACGATCGACTCGGCGCTTCCCGCGTCCACGTACCGCCTTGTTGAGTGCTTGACTCGCACGTTGGACTTAGAGTGCACGCGCGTCAGCGGATCAAGGTCGGAGTCCTGCTCCTGGCTTTCCGACCGCAGCAGTGCGCCCGTCGCCAAGGTCCCGCGGTAGTAATCGATCTCGGAGTTCGATCCGTCATTCCACTCCGGCGCATAACCATCGCTGGGACCTGGACCGATGTTTGGATTGTCGCTCGACTGGGAGGCGTGGTAGTGATACACGGTGTCATTCCCGAGCGGGTCGCTGACGGTCACTTGAATCGGGTTCGTGAATGACGTGAAGTCACGCTTATAGCGCCAAGTCTGTCCGGAGCTCGACCCCGATGGAAGCTGCAACTCCTTGGTGACCATCTGCCGGCTCATTCCGGTAATGTTCGGGGAGGAGCCATGCTGCGAGGCTTGCATGAACTTGCCTACGTAGAAGTAGTATCCATACGAATACTTGAACGAAGCCCAGGAGCCAGTCTGAGCGCAGGCGTTTCCGGTGATCCCGGTCGGATCGGTCCCCGCCTTCCTTAGGAGCGGCAGCGTGCGACAGGTGACTTCGCCATAATCACCGGATCCGCCAGACGCCAGCTCGATCGGAGGCGCATTGTTGTAATAGCCGTAGTACAGACTGTAGAGGTCAGGATTGCTCTGTCCCGGGCGTGTGTATCCAGGGTAATCCAGACGGAGAAGTTTCAGGACCGGCGTAGGGGTGTAGACAACAGTGCTCTCAAGATCGTAGTCGGCCCGGCGAATCCGCGTGTACTCGTACATGAACCCGAACGTCGCCTTCGTGGCCGGGCTGAGCGTTGTGCTGTTGGCGAACGACGGGACGTCGACGGCGTAGGTCGCGACCGCCGATCGGTCCGATGCCGTCCAGGACGCAGGATCCTTCGATCCCGCCATGCACATATCCGCGATGCTTGTTGTCTGGATCGGCACGCACGCCTCGCCACCGGGGCACTGGGCAGACGTGCTGCAGTTCTGCGCGGGATGGGTCTGGCAGGCGCCGGTGTAGCAAACCTGCGGCGAAGTACACTGACTGTCACCGTTGCACGCCTGCGTGGTCGCACCGCTGCAATGTCCCCCCGACCACCACTCGCAGTTGTGGAAGGAGAGGGTGCGGGTGGCGCTGTCGGTGATGCTCGCGATGGCGTGCTGGAAGTTAGGACGCGTGTCGTAGGCCACTTGGACATTGTTCGGATAGGGAGTTGTCAGTGGGGGAGTACCACTCGATCCACGCGATCCGAGACTCGGATCCTCGATGTACTTCGTGTACCAGCCGCAGAAGCTCCGATTGTTCGTCCGAATCTGCTGGTAGGCCGACGTCGGAAACCCGAATCCATCGAGGGGGGGCTGGACGCAATCTACCCGCTTCGCGAGCGTGTACACGAGCCCGTCCGGCGTCTCCACCCGCATGCAGCCGGTCTCCGGCGTGCCGTCGTCCTTGGCGCCGACGCAATATTGATCCCCGGGGCCCCTGATGACCGCGTAGCTGAGATCCGTGGTCACCCGATTGGTGAACGACTGGAACACGCCGTTTGAATCGAAGAGAACTCCGTCCTCCGCTCCCCTGGAGTGCTCGTCGCTGTCGAAGAAGAACTCGTGGTGAGCCCCATCGGGCGAGATCCACGTCCAGGTCCTCGTGAAACAGGTGTTATGCGGGATCGAGCCGCAGTCCTGAATGAACAGGAAGTCCTCGAAGATACGGCCCAGCGTCATGTTGAACCCGATGCCGAACGGGCTCTCGGTGCTGGGCACGACCCGCTGGTCGGAGCTGATGAGGTTATTCTGGTAGTAGGTCGCGTCCCATACCTTCGAGTTGTAGGACAACGTCAGGCCGTATCCCAGGCGCGAGTTGATCAGGAAGCGCTGCCCGATAGGCACGCTCAGGTTGATCCCTCCGTTCAACGTGTCGAGGTCCTCGCCGAAATGGCCGCTCTCGAAGACGTGGCCGGGGCGGAACCCGACGTTCTCGTTCTCGTTCTGGGCCCAAAGGGCAGTTGATACGCTCAGCGAGCAGAGGATGAAGACGAGTCGCCCTACGGCGCGTGCAGTTGGATTAGTCATGATGGACCCTTTCTTCTCGGGCGGAGCGAGAGCCTGGAGAGACCACTGGAGGACCCCTGAGGTTGGTGCGGTGGATCGAGACCTGGAGGTTCTACAAGAATCGCGTGGAGCTTGGCGGCCGGCATCGCGCCGGTGAGGAAGACACACTTATTACCGGACACGCTCTACCCTCCGTACTGCACGGCAGGCGTGAATGGATCCCTACGTCCCCGCAGCCAGCATCTGCGGGTCCCTAGACCTGGGTGTGCTCCGTGCCCTGGAGAA
>CAYLND010000033.1:0-28921 GCA_964384905.1 uncultured Acidobacteriota bacterium | reverse complement strand
CGCTTTTTCTTCGGCGGACGCGCGTTCGGACACCGCGAACGCCGCCTCCGCGTCCGAGCGGACCTGCTCGAGACGCGCCACGCGTCCCTCCGAGAACAGCGCCGCGACCGCCTCGGCATTGCGCCGGGCGCGGGTCTCCCTGTCGGCCGCGGCCGCCCCCCGCTCGCGCGCCGCCGCGAGGGCGAACCACGCCGTCCGCAGAGCCTGACGGGCGGAAGCGATCGCCTCCTCGCGGGTGCGCGCCGCGGTCGACAGGTGAGCGGTCGCCACCTCGACCCGCGGCCCCCTGCCCGGCCAGGGGAGCGGCACCAGGACTGAGGCCGATTCCCGCGCGGTCACCGAGTTGGTGGTCATCGAAACCTCGAGATCGGGAATCGTGCGCGCCACCCGGACCGCCGCCGCGGCGGCCATCTCACCGGCGCGCGCCGCGATGATCTCGGGCGCGGCATCGGCGCTCGCGACGGCTTCCTCGAGGGTGACGGCACGGGCGGCCGTGTCCGGCTCGGCCGCCGCAGCCGCGGACCCTCCGAGCAGAAGGAGGGCGATCATCGGAAGCGTTCTGCCGGATCGTGCAGGTCGCCTGTCGCTCAGGGTGGACTCCTTTCGACTGTGGCGCGGTCGTCACGCGGGCCGCGCGTCGCCTGGCAGCAGGGATGAAGGTAATGGTCGCGCCTGAATGGAAGCTTAACGGGAAGGCTTCGATGGCGCGGCGCGTCCCGCCGGGCCGCCGGTGGGCGCCTACAACTTTTGCGCAGGCCCGAATACGGCGGACGTGCCGTTCACAAACAGGAACTCGAGAAAGATGTCCCGGCCGCTCTTGTGCTTCGGGAGGATGTACGTATAGGAATGCCCGAGCCCGGTCACGCACTCCTCGCAGGGAATGCGCACCGTGTTGAGTTGTGTCCGGTTCCCCCGTCGATCGAGGGTGACGATGTTGAAGCCCAGCAGATTGATCTCGGGGTTCGTTTTCCAGGTCAGTGTGCCGGATCCCTTCCCGAGCTCGCTCGAAAAGGTGAGGAAGAAATCCCCGACGGGACCCTCGAAGCCGCAGGGGGTGCTGTCGCAGGCGTTGCCGAGGCCGTCGCCGTCGCAGTCCTGCTGGAGCGGGTTCACCGTCAGAGGGCAGTTGTCACACGCGTCGCCTAAGCCGTCGCGATCGCTGTCGGTCTGATCCGTGTTCACGACGGTGGGGCAGTCGTCGCAGGCGTTTCCGACCTTGTCTCCGTCGGCATCGGCCTGAGCCGCATTCGCGACGACGACGCAATTGTCGCAGGCGTCGCCGACACCGTCCCCGTCCGCATCGGCCTGATCGGGATTGGCGGTCGACGCGCAGTTGTCGCACGCGTCACCAACGGAGTCGCGGTCGGTATCCGTCTGATCGGGGTTCGGGACGTTCGGGCAATTGTCGATCGCGTCCGGAATGTCGTCTCCGTCCGAGTCCGACAACGCGACGCAGTATGCGCCTCCGGTGTCGTCGCCCTCGGAGCCGCCCCAGACGATCATCCGGCGGCCCGTCCAGACCACGCTGTGTCCGCTGCGGGGACGGGGCGTGGTGACGTCATCGCGGGTCGCCCTCCAGGAATCGAGGAACGGATCGTAGCGGCCGCCGGAGGAGAGATGTGTCCCCGACAAGGGAACGTCGGTCCCACCACCCCAGGCGATCATTTCCCCTCCCGTCCAGACGGCGGTGTGATCGTAGCGGGGCGCCGGCGCGAGCAGCGTGGACGTCGCCCGCCAGGCATTGCTCACCGGGTCGTAAACCCCACCGGAGTTGCTGATGTTGGCGACGTTCGCGATCGAGCCGCCCCAGACGATCATCGCGTCCCCGGTCCAGACGGCGGTATGGCGGCTGCGGCCTGCGGGTGTGGCGCCGTCGACCGGTGTCGGGGTCCACGTATCCGTCGCGGGGTCATACCGGCCCCCCGAGTTCATCGACCTGACGGGAGGAGTGATCACCTGCCCTCCCCAGATGATCATCTCGCGGCCGGTCCAGACCGCGGTGTGGATGGACCGTGCTTCGGGAGCGGTCGCGTCGGCGCGCGTCGCTGTCCAGGTGTCCGCCGCCGGGTCGTAGACGCCGCCGGTGTTCGTCCAGGTGCCGGGCCCATAGCCGCCCCAGACGATCATGCGTGTCCCCGTCCAGACCGCCGTGTGGTCGTACCGTGGTTCGGGGGCGGTCGCGTCGGCGCGCGTCGCCCTCCAGGTGTCCGTCGCCGGATCGTAGGCGCCACCGGTCTTCGTCCACGCGCTCGCGCTGCCGCCCCAGACGATCATCTCGCGGCCCGTCCAGACCGCCGTATGCTTGTTGCGGGCCGAAGGGGTCGTGCCGTCGAGCCGCATGCTCGTCCACGTGTCGGTCGCGGGGTCGTAGCGCCCGCCGTCGTTGCGGTTGGTGCCGTAGAATCCGCCCCAGACGATCATCTCGCTGCCGGTCCAGACGGCGCTGTGGAAGGCGCGACCCGCGGGGATTTCCTCGAACGGAGTCGGAATCCAGGTGTCGGTCGCCGGCGAGTATCGACCGCCGTGGTTGTGGTAGCCGCCACCGTCCCTCGGGCCCCCCCAGACGATCATCTCGCTGTCGGTCCAGACCCCCTCCAGGGGAGGAGTTCCGAAGGCGGCCGGGTAGGTCGCCGTGGCCGACCAGCCGTCCGTCGCCGGGTCGTACAGAGCTCCGTCTCCGTACCCCCAGACGAGCATCCGGCTTCCGGTCCATGCCGCGGCGATCACCGCCCGGAGAGTCGGCGCGTGCACCACCGAGGTCGGCGTCCATCGGTTCGCCACCGGGTCGAACCGGGCGCCGGTGTTCAAGAAGATCTGGAACGGAGGAACCTCGCTGTTCAAATTGACGAACCCGCCCCAGATGATCATCTCCCTGCCGGTCCAGACCGCTCCGAAGTGGTTGCGCGCGGACGGAGTCCCGGCGTCCACGGGTGTGGGGATCCAAGTGTCGCTGATCGGATTGTAGCGGGCCCCGGTGTTCAGCCCGCTTCCACCCCAGACGATCATCTCGGTGCCCGTCCAGATCGCGGAGTGTCCGCTGCGCGCGGCCGGCGTGGTGACGTCGTCGCGGGTCGGCATCCAGGTGTCGGTGCCCGGGTCGTAGCGCGCGCCGGTGGAGAGCGTCGAGGCAAGGACGCCGCCCCAGACGATCATCTGCGTCCCGGTCCAGACGGCGGTCGCGTTCGATCGGGACGTGGGCGCCGTGGCGTCGGCGCGGGTTGCGGTCCAGGTGTCGGTGGAGGGGTTGTAGCGTCCGCCCGCGTTGTAGGGCGGAGCTTGCTGAGCGCCGCCCCAGACGATCATCTCCGTTCCGGTCCAGATGGCCGTCTGGCCGAATTGCGGTGTCGGAGCCGCCGCGTCGGAACGGACCGGGGTCCAGGTGTCGGTCGCCGGGTTGTAGCGATCTCCCGTCTTCACGGCCCCGAAGCCGTTGTTCCCGCCCCACACGATCATCTCGGTTCCGGTCCAGACGAGCGAATGACCGACACGCGGCTCGGGATTCGGGCGCTTCAAGCCCGACCAGAGGTCATCGCAAGCGGTCTGGGGGATCTCCGGAAGGCGGTAGAGTCCCGACGTTCCGTCGAGCCTCGCCGGCATCGTGTCCCGCGTCGCCGCCCACCACTCGTCGAACGAGCGCTTCCGCCAGGAGACCGAGGCCACCACGATCCGGCCCTCGCCGGCCTCGCGAATCTCGCTGACGTAGAAGCGGTCCGCATCCTCCTGCAGCCCGCTGACGCGCCCGGTCGGCAAGCGCGCCGGGTCGTGGACGGCATCCATGTCGGTCCCGAACGCCGACGCCAGGGATTCCAGGCGCCGGTTCCACTCTCCACTCTCGAGGACGATAGATTCGGGTTCCGCGCCCTGCCCATCCGGCTCCGCCGCGCGAGCGCCGGCGCGCACGTAGGTCGCATCGCTGCGCTCGCCCCCGGCCCTGACCAGCGAGTCGAGATCGTGCGATCGGGCGATCGCCTTCTCGGCCCGAATCCGCGTGGCGCCGTGCATGCGGTCGTCGAGCGCGTAGGCGTTGCGGATCATCCGGTCGGCGAGGGCGGGGCGGGCCAGCGTTTCCGCGACCAGCGCCGGGTCGTTCCCGAGGGCGGAGAACAGCTCCCGGAGGATCTCCGGGGCCCTGGTGCGGGCCGCCATCCGATCGATCTCCGCCTGGAGCTGACCGGGGGTGATCGGGCGCCCCCAGTATCTTTCGAGCGCGGCGCTCTTCCGGAGGCCGTCCGTCACCTTGGCGCGCAGCGCGGCATCCGACATGAAGGTGTCGAGAGATGGCTTTGGTCCCGGGTTGGCGTCGGGCCAGATCCGGCGGCGCCAGGACACCTCCTCCACGGCGCGCCGCGCGGCGACGAGCCGGTCGAGCGACCGGGAGGTCGCGCCCGGCGCGCTTCCCAGCAGGGTGCAGGCCGCGAGGAGGATCCACGCGGTTTTCACACGGGATGTCGTCATCGAGGCCTCCCTCGGAAGAGCCTTCCCCGGGCGGCGAGACTCACAGCGTGGGTTCCATATACCCCCTACTCTCAATCCCGTCAATCCATGATTGGGGCACGACCGAGTATCGCGCAATGGCCGCACTCCCCGGGCGAGCCGGGGTGGCGGTGGCTGACTTCTGACGAAAAGGCGCGCGCCATCAGGCAGTTAGCGTTCTGAGGAGGCGCGGGTCCGACTCCCGCTGCCTCCACCACCGACCTCGCTGCCGATCGGCTATGCTTCCGAACATGACCCTGTCGGTCGGCTCCCGTCTCGGTCCCTACGAAATCCTCGGCCCGCTCGGCGCCGGCGGGATGGGCGAGGTCTACCGAGCCCGCGACACGCGGCTCGAGCGCACGGTCGCGATCAAGGTGCTGCCCGCGGACCTCTGCACCTCCGACCAGGCCCGGCAGCGATTCGAGCGCGAGGCGAAGACCATCTCGCAGCTCTCACATCCCCACATCTGCTCTCTTTTCGATGCCAGCCGTCACGAGGGAATCGACTACCTGGTTCTCGAGTACCTCGAAGGCGAGCTGCTGTCGGACCGATTGGCCAGGGGAGCCCTGCCGCTCGATCAGGCGCTTCGCTTCGGGCTCGAGATGGCCGATGCCCTGCAGAAGGCGCATCAGCACGGAATCGTCCACCGCGACATCAAGCCCGGCAACGTGATGCTGACGCGGAACGGCGTGAAGCTGCTGGACTTCGGTCTGGCCAAGGCCGAGCTCACGCCGGCACAGCGAAGCGGACTGACGGCGATGCCGACGCGCGACGAACTGACGCGGGAAGGGACCATTCTCGGGACGCTGCCGTACATGGCGCCGGAGCAGCTCGAAGGGAACGTCGCCGACGCCCGCACCGACATCTTCGCCCTGGGAGCCGTTCTGTACGAGATGGCGACGGGCCGGAAGCCGTTCTCCGGAACCACGCAAGCCTCGTTGATCTCGGCCATCATGAAGGACGAGGTCGTCCCCATTTCCCGGATCAGTCCGACGACTCCGGCGTCGCTCGAGCACGTGGTGCGAACCTGTCTCGCCAAGGCCCCCGAGGATCGGTGGCAGAGCGCCCAGGACCTCAAGACCGAGCTGAGATGGATCGCCGAGGAGAAGGCTCGCCCCGGCGTCCCCTCCGAGCCGCACAAGGGTCGCACCGTCCGCGAAGGGGCCGCATGGAGTCTCGCGGCGCTGGCGCTCGTGCTGGCGGCGGCCGCGTTCCTTCGCGGCCCACGTCCGGTCGACGCTCCCGCGCGCCCGATGAGCCTGTCCGTCCTCCTGCCCGACAGATCCGCCCTGCACGCCGCCGTCATCTCCCCCGATGGATCGCGACTCGTCATCGTCGCCAAGGACACGGAGGGCAGGAACCTGCTCTGGGTCCGGTCGCTCGATTCGTCCGCGATCCGGCCGCTGAACGGGACCGAGAACCCTTCCTTCCCGTTCTGGTCTCCCGACGGCCGCTTCATCGGTTACTTCGCCGACGGGAAACTCAAGAAGATAGACGCTTCCGGAGGTCCCGCGCAGACCGTGTGCGACGCGTCGAGCAGCCGCGGCGGAACGTGGAGCAGCGACGGAACGATCCTTTTCGCGCCCTTCGCTGACGGACCGCTCTATCGAGTCCCGAACACCGGCGGATCGGCCACCGCGGTGACGCGGCTCGATCCGGGGCGCGGGGAAACCAGCCACCGCTGGCCGTACTTCCTTCCGGACGGGCGCCATTTCCTTTTTCTGGTCGCCAGCTTTTCGGCCAGCCGGGAGAAGGAAGGGTTGGGCATCTACTCGGCCTCGCTCGATTCGCCGGAGCAGACATTCCTCGTGCAGGCCAACTCCAGAATGGCCTATGCGCCGCCGGGATACCTGCTCTTCGTGCGCGAAGGAAACCTGCTGGCCCAGGCCTTCGACGCGCGGGAGCAGCGCGTATCGGGAGATCCCTTCCCGATCGCCGAGACGATCCAGACTTTCGCCCAGATCTACGATGCCCTCTTCTCGGTTTCGGCGAACGGCATCCTCCTCTATCAGAACCGCACCGCCACGAGCATCGCGCAGCTCGTCTGGGTCGATCGGGGCGGCAGGAAGCTCGGCCTGCTCGGGGCTCCCATCGATCAGTCCAATCCGCAGATTTCTCACGATGGGCGGCGCGTCCTGCTGCACCTCACCGACCCCCAGTCGGGGAACGTGGACCTCTGGGCGTACGACTCGTCTGGCGGCATCGCCACACGCCTCACGTCGGGGGTCGAGACGGATGCGGACCCTGTCTGGTCACCGGACGGACGCACGATCGCGTTCACGTCGAATCCTCAGGGACGCGCTGATCTCTACCTCATGAACTCGAGCGGCGAAGGTCTCCCAAAGCTCGTTCTCCACTCCGAAAGATCAAAACTCGCCACCGACTGGTCTCCGGATGGAAAGTTTCTCCTTTTCCGCTCCGCCGACGCGGAGTCGAAGCTCGAGCTCTGGGCCATGCCGATCTCGGGCGACAGGAGACCCGTCCCGTTCATCCAGGCTCGATACAGCGTCAGCGACGGGCGGTTCTCTCCGGACGGGCGTTATGTCGCCTACTCGTCGAACGAGTCGGGGCGATGGGAGATCTACGTGGCTCCCTTCCCTGGATCGGGCGGCAACTGGAAGGTCTCGACGGACGGCGGATCAGAGCCCAGGTGGCGGAGAGACGGGAAGGAGCTCTATTACCTGGCCCCCGACGGGGTCCTGATGGCGGCTGCCGTCAGGGTGAGCCCCACGTTCGACGCGGAGTCGCCGAAGCGGCTCTTCGCGTTCCGCCGCCGGGAGCCGGTGGCTACGATGGATCTGTTCAGCTACGACGTCTCGCCGGACGGACAGCGCTTCCTGGTCAACACCGACGCCGGCGACGCGACCACGACGCCCCTGACGGTCGCTCTCGATTGGGCCGCGGGCCTCGCGAGGTAGCCCGAGGTCGCTCATCGGCTTGCCTCCGTCACCCGTCCGACCCTGATCGCTTCCGGGAAGGGCGCCTCCCGGAAGCGACCAGGGATCCCGCTCAGGCTGCGGCTCGACGCGACCCCGTCGGCTGGAGGCGACTCGCGCCGACGCCGAATCTCCGCTTCATGCGCGCGAAGACCGCGTCCACCGACCAGGGCCCGGGGCCGGCGGCGAACAGGAAGAGCACGCTCATGATCTGCGCGTACTCGGAGCGGATCTCGTGCAGCACCGCCCATATTCCAAATTGTGGAGGTGAAGGCGGCAGCGGCAGCGGCGAGGTTCCGTGATACAGGGAGATCTTGGTCGAGAGCATGGCGACGATCATCTCGATGACGAACGGGATGGCGATGAGCCTCGTCAGTGTCCCGGAGATCAACAGGATGCCGCCGACGATCTCGAGGACGGCGACGAAGGGCGCCATCACCTCGGGGACGGGGATGCCGAGCTTGGTGAAGCGTCCGACCCCCTGGTTCACGTAGACGAACTTCAGAATCCCCTCCCAGAGGAAGACGCCGCCGGCCATCAGCCGGATCAGGATCGCTGACCGGGGAGCGTCGTCGGGCGGGTTCAACAACCAACGGGTGATATTCGTCGATGTCATGTCTCTCTCTCCTCTGTGCGGGCGTAAGATGCCCCGTCGCAGGAGTAGACTCGGCCATCGTGGCGATATTCCCGCTCCGGAGCCGCGGGAATAAAGGAGCTGGTTTCGCGTCTCCTGGAATGAAGGTGTCGTGACGGAAGACCTCCGTTTCGAAGCCGTGGTGCTCCCGCATCTCGACGCGGCGTTCAACCTCGCGCGCTGGCTGACCCGCGACGACCAGGAGGCGGAGGAGATCGTCCAGGAGGCCTTCGTCCGGGCCCTGCGATTCTTCGGCGGCTACCGCGGCGGCGACGGGAAGGCCTGGCTCCTGGCGATCGTTCGCAACGCCTGTTACGACCGGGTGCGCCACGAGCGGTTCGGCGGGATGACGACGGAGTTCGATGAGGAGGTGCATGGAGTCGATCGCGAGGAGCCGGGGCCGGAGGCGTCGTTGCTGATCGCGGAGGACGCGCAGGCCGTCCGGCGGGCGCTCGAGGAGCTTCCGGCCGAGTTCCGGGAGACTCTCGTCCTGCGCGAGATCGAGGGACTCTCCTACAAGGAGATCTCCGGTGTCACAGGTCTTCCCATCGGTACCGTGATGTCGCGTCTGGCCCGTGCGCGCCGGCGCCTGCAGAACCGGCTCGCCGTCAGTCAGAAGGAGGACTGAGATCGTGTCCTGCGATCATTCCAAGGAGCTTCTCAGCGCCTCTATCGACGGCGAGGCCGATCCCGCTGCGGGCGCTGCCGTCGAGCGGACTCTGCGGGAGTGTCCGGACTGCTCCAGGACGCTCCGCAACCACCAGGTGCTGCGATCCGCAATGAAGTCAGGCTCGCTGGCCTTCCGCGCCCCGGCGGGGCTCGAGGCCCGGGTGCGCAGGGCCCTGCGTGACGAGCGGCGGACCGACGCGTCCAGGCGCTGGACGGCGCGACGCTGGCTCACCGTCGCGCTCCCGGCGGCGGCCGTCCTCGTCACCGGCCTCCTGTTCCTTCGCCCGGCGATCGGCCCCGTCCCCGCCGGCGATCTCCTTTCCGAGGAGCTGGTGGCGGATCACATCCGCTCGCTGATGGCCGACCATCTGACCGACGTCGCCTCGACCGATCAGCACACCGTGAAGCCGTGGTTCGACGGACGCCTCGACTTCTCTCCCGACGTCCGGGATCTCGCGGAAAAGGGGTATCCGCTCGTCGGCGGCCGTCTCGATTACGCGGGGAGCCGGGCCCTGGCCGCCCTGGTCTACCGACGGCGTGGACACGTCATCAACCTCTTCGTGTGGCCGGCCGCAGGGAGCGACGCGGCGCCGGCGCCCGAGGCGGCGCGCCGCGGCTACAACGTGATCCGGTGGACGCGCGCCGGCTTCTCGCACGCTGCCGTCTCGGATCTCAACTCCACGGAGCTGCGTGAGTTCGCCGACGCGCTGAGCCGCTGAGCCGCCGGCGAACGGGCTCCGATCACGGCAGGGTCGTCGCGAGGCGGAAGCCGAGCATCAGGTCGCGGTAATCGGACGGATTGCGCTCGCGCGGCGCGGAGCGCAGGAGCCACGCGGGATAGAACCACGAGCCGCCGCGATCGACGCGACGATCGTCCGGCGTGCAGGTCTCGTACGCGCGGCCGTCCGAAAATGCGTTGGCGTAGTTCTCGGCGTAGCAATCCTCCGTCCACTGCCAGACGTTGCCGACCACGTCGAACAGGCCGAAGGCGTTCGCGGGCTTCGAGCCGACGGGGTGCGTGCGGCCGCTCGCGTTGTCCTTGAACCACGCGTGCGCGGCGGCGGCCTCGGCGCCGTCGCCCCACCAGAACATCGTGGCCGCCCCGGCGCGCGCGGCGTACTCCCACTCGGCTTCGGTCGGGAGTCGATAGACGCGGCCCGCCTGCGCCTTCGTGTTCAGCCAGACGATGTACGCCTTCGCATCGTGCCAGGTGACGCAGACGACGGGATCGCGATCCGTCTGCTCGAAGCCGGGATGGTCCCAGGTGACGCCGGGCGTCTTCTCCCACGTGGCGCCATCGTGCCCGCAGCCGTCCGCAGGCTTGAATCCGGTCGCCTCCGCGAACGCCGCGAACTCGCCGCGCGTGACGTCGTACCTGCCGATCGCGAAGGGGCGGAGCGTCACGGTGTGCTTCGGCGATTCGTCGGAGACCGATTCGGGCGTCGCGCCGTGCCCGGCGGCCCAGGATTGCTCGGCGGGGTCCGAGCCCATGCTGAACGTGCCGCCGGGGAGCGAAATCATCTCCGGACAGTCGGCGCAGTCGCGGAAGCCGCCGCCGAGCGCCGCGGGGTGGCATGCGGCGGCGACCGCGCCGGCGAGACACGAGAGCGCGAACGCCGCGGGGAGGGAGAAGCGCATGGGGGTCCTCCTTTTCATCAGCCGCCCTTTGCTGACGGGCGGAACGCATATTGTAGTAGAATAACCGTGACACGTAGGAGGTATATGAATCGCGTCCGTCTTTCGAGAGCCGAAACACGCATCCTCGAGCAGTGCTGGAAGCTGGGGACGTGCTCCGTCCGCGAGATCCTCGACAGCCTGCCCGAGGAGGAGCGCGTCGCTTACACGACCGTCCAGACGCTCGTCTACAGGCTCGAGCAGAAAGGCGCTCTGCGCAAGGTCAAGAAGATTGGCAACGCGCAGCTCTTCGAGCCTGCGATCGACCGGAGCGAGCACCGGACCGGCCTGGTTCGAGACCTGCTGGAGCTGTTCGGCGGGTCCCCTCGGCTCTTGGTCTCCAATCTCCTCGAAACGGGCACGATCACGCTGAAAGATCTGAAAGCCCTTCAGGACGCGGCGCCGGGCCGCAGGAACCGCCGCGGCCAGGGAAGGAAGGGTCATGCTTGAGCACCTGACGCGCGCCTTGTATTACCTCGAGGTCCACCTCCTGTATTCGTCGATCGTCTGGCTGGCCGCCTGGGTCCTGACGTCGATCCGGATGGGCAGCGCCACCGCGAAATACTGGATCTGGGTGGCGACGTCGCTCAATTTCATCCTTCCGGTGGGGGCGGGTCTCGACCTCCTCTGGGCCTCCCGCCTCTCGTGGGCCGCGCCGCTGAGCGTCGTCGGCGACGTGGCCTACCGGGCGACTCGAAGCCAGGCGGCGCCGGTGCTCGCGGTGGCGTGGCTGCTCGGTGCCGTCTTGATGCTCGGGCGGGTGGGTTTGCGTGTTCGCTCCGAGCATCGCGATGCGCAAGCCCTGGTCTGTCGCGGCGGCCGGGACGCGGGATTCCTTCCTCGGGGCGTCCCCGTGAGGTTCACCGCTTCCCGGCAGGCCCCGGCGGTGCATGGGATTCTGCGTCCTCGGATCGCGCTTCCCGAGGGAATCGACCGGCTGCTGAGCGAGCGGGAGCTGAACGCCGTCCTCGTCCACGAGCTCGCGCACGCGAAGAGACGCGACAACCTGATACGTCTTCTCCATGAAGTGGGACTCTGCGGGCTCTGGTTTCATCCGCTCGTCTGGATCGCCGGCTCGCGCATGGCCTTGTACCGGGAGCTCTCCTGCGACGAGTCGGTCGTCCGGAGCGCCCGCGGCGGAGACCTGGTCTCCGCGCTCGCGAAGCTGGCCAGTCCGGAGAAAGCGTTCCTGCTGCAGGCGACCGCCTCGTCGTTCCTGGGCCGTCGCCTGGCCCGGCTGACGCCATCCCGACCCCAACGATCGCGCTTCGCGGCGAACACGCTGCTGACGGCGATGTTCATCGCTGCTCTCCTGGCGGGCGTATTTGGAACGGTCTCGCACACGGCGTGCTGCTTCATCGGGGGGCACTGACCTGGGGGTCGAACTGGCGATCACGAAAGGAGAGCCGCTCGCATGAAACAGGTATGGATCATCCCGACGCTGGCAGCATTGACCGTGGCCGTGGCCGCCTCGGGACAGGGCGCAGGCGGCGACCCGTCCACGAGCGCCCCGCAGGCGCCGCCATCGCAGTCGCCGCGCGCTCCGCGTGTGGTCGACCTCAAGAGACCCGACGGCGCCGTGCTGAAGGCCAGTTACTTTGCAGGGGTCAAGCCGGGGCCCGGCGTGCTGCTGCTCCATCAGTCCAACCGGACGCGCAAGGCGTGGGATGATCTGGCGGTGGAGCTGGCGGCGGCCGGAATCCACACGCTGACCCTCGATCAGCGCGGATTCGGTGAAAGCGACGGCCCATTCGTCGACAAGCAGACGGACGAGGAAAGCGCGCAGGTCCGCGAGCGGACCCCTGGCGATCTCGACGCGGCGATTCAGTACCTGGCTTCACAGCCGGGGGTCAGGGGAGACATCATCGGCGTGGGAGGAGCGGGGGTCATCGGCGTCGTGAATGCCGTCGAGGCGGCGCGCCGCCATCCGGCGGGAGTGAAGTCGCTGGCCTTGCTTTCCGGAGAGACCCTGCCGGACGGCCAGCAGTTTCTGCGGCATGCGTCGCAGCTGCCCGAGCTGTTCGTCGCGGCCGACGACGACGAATACCCTCCCATCGTCGAGGCGATGGAGCTGCTCTACATCACCGCCTCGAGTCCAGGCAGGAAGTTCGTGCACTACACCGCGGCGGAAGAGGCGCCCTGGCTCTGGTACGAACCGTTCGACATCGGCAAGGTTCCGCCCTCCGGCGGCCACGGCACCGACATGCTCAAGGCCCATCCGGAGCTGCCCGGGATCATCGTGCAGTGGTTCGTCACCACGCTGATCAAGACACCGGGTCGGGCGCCGGCGGACACCGTGGCCTGTGCCCCGATCATCAATCAAATCGAGCAGCCCGGTGGAGTCGCCCGGGTCACGCGGCGACTGACGGAAGCCAGACGGGAGGATCCAAGGGCGCAGTTGTTTCCTGAAATCACCGTCGGCACCATCGGCCAGAACCACCTGCGCGCGCACGAGACGAAGTCGGCGATCGAGGTCTTGAGCCTCGTCCTCCTCGCGTATCCGGACTCCGCCGACGCCCATGAGAACCTCGCCGAAGCGTACCTGGCCGACGGGCAGAAGGATCGGGCCCGCCAGCATTCCGAAAAGGCGCTGGCCTTGCTGGACTCCCGTGCACTGCCGGCGTCCTCGTGGACCGATACGGAGCCCTACCGTGGTGAGATTCGTCGCAGCGCGGAGCAGACGCTCAAGACGCTTGACGCGGCGCGCTGATCAGCGTACACGCTGGCCCGCTTGTCCGGCCTATCGCAGGGTGGGTGGAACGGGCTATCCCTCACCCGGGCCATCAACTAATATGATGCGCCGGTTTCGCCGGGAACCGAAGGCATGGACCTCGAGCCGGGAAGGACGATCGCTCACTACCGCATCGATCGGAAGATCGGCGAAGGCGGCATGGGGGTGGTGTATGTCGCCGAGGACACGCGCCTCGGCCGGCGGGTCGCCCTCAAGATCCTCCCGGCCGACGTCGCGGCCGACTCCGAGCGCCGCGCCCGGTTCGAGCGCGAGGCGCGCGCCCTCGCCGCCCTGAACCACCCGAACATCGTCACGGTGCACTCGGTCGAGGAGGCCGGCGGCGTCTCGTTCCTGACCATGGAGCTGGTGAGCGGCCGGCCGCTCCGCGCGCTGCTCGCGCCCAGGGGCTTGCCGTTCGGACAGGTGCTCGACCTGTCGATTGGGATCGCCGAGGCGCTCGAGGTGGCGCACCGCCACGGCGTCGTGCATCGCGACCTGAAGCCCGACAACGTCATGCTGACGGACGACGGGCGGATCAAAGTGCTCGACTTCGGCCTGGCCAAGCTGCGGGAGCCGATCGCGGGCCCGGGCGCGACCGGCCTTCCGACGCGCTCCATCACGGAAGCAGGGAAGATTCTCGGCACGGTCGCCTACTTGTCGCCCGAGCAGGCGGAAGGGAAGCCGCTCGACCAGCGCTCCGATATCTTCGCGTTCGGCGTGGTGCTGTACGAGATGGCGACGGGACGCCGGCCGTTCCGCGGCGACACCGCGATCGCGACGATCTCGGCGATCCTGAAGGACACGCCGCCTCCGGCGCACCAGGTCAACCCCGCCCTTCCGACCGAGGTCGGACACATCGTCCGCCGCTGCCTGGCCAAGGAGCCGGGACGCCGGTACCAGTCGACCGCCGATCTGCTCAACGAGCTGCGCGAGCTCAAGGAGGACAGCGACTCCGGCGGGCTGACGCGCGAGCAGGTCACGGCGGCCGGCGGCGTGGGGCGCCTTTCGGGCGCTCCGCGGGTGTCACGGGCCGCGCTGGGCGTCGCCGCCCTCGCGCTTCTGGCGCTCGGGATCGTCGCCGGCTGGGTCTTCTCGAGGCGGGCCCTCCCGGTCGCCGCCGTGGACGCGACCAGCGCTTCGATCCAGCTGACCCGGGCGACGACCGACGGGAAGGTGGAAGAAGCCGCTCTATCGCCGGACGGTCGTTACCTGGCCTACGTGCGCTGCGCCGGGGAGACTTGCTCGCTCCGCCTGCGGCAGGTCATGACCGGAGACGAGGTCCAGATCGTGACGCCGTCCGAAACGGACCTGAAGTCGCCGGTGTTCTCGGCGGATGGAAACTTCCTCAACTACGTCTCGATCGAGACCAACCATCCGACCGGGTGGGCCTATCGTGTCTCCGTCCTGGGCGGGACGCCGCGCCGTCTGGTCGACGACGTGTTCGCCGTGGCGCCTTCACCGGACGGGCGCCGCCTCCTCCTCAACGGGGGCACCGTCAATCACTGGACCCTGAGCGTCGGCGGGGCCGACGGAGAGGACGCGCGCGTCCTCGCGACCCGGACGGGCGAGGACCATTTCGATTCGAACGGCTCCTGGTCGTCCGACGGGCGTTCGATCGCCATCGTGAGTCACAAGTTCGGCTCCGCCCAGGAAATCGTGCTGATCGATCCCGACACGGGTCGCGAAACGTCGATCGCTACTCCGACGCTGCACACGATCGACGACGTCGCCTTCATCCCAGCCAGGGACGCGTTGATCGCGGCCGGCTCGGAGCGAGCGGTCGTGAACCAGCGCGAGTCGCAGATCTTCGAGGTCAGGAAGACCGGCGACATGCAACCACTGACGCACGATTTGAATGCCTACTCCAGCCTGTCGATGACCTCGGACGGATCGACGGTGGCGGCAGTCCAGAAGGAGCTGCAGAGCGGCATCGAGGTCGCCGCAGTGGCCGGCGGCATGCCGGGCGCCTTCACCGAGTTGTATCCCGTCTCCGCATCGCTCGCGGGGTTCGGTCTCTCGTGGCTCGACGGGACACACCTGGCGCATGGGATGCTGCAGGGCAACGAGATGCAGTTCTTCGTCACGGAAGTCGACTCGAAGACGACCCACGTCCTCACCAGCGGGCCGTCGCATTACCAGCCGGTGCCCACGCGCGACGGCCGGTCGCTGCTCGCCCTGCGCGCCGACGGCGATCGGGGCAACCTGTGGGTCGTGGACGCCCAGACCGGCCGCGAGCGGCGTCTGACCGACGGCCGCTTCGACGCCTTTGCGGTGATCAGCGGCGACGGGCAGTCCGTCTTCTTCACTTCCGCGACGCAGACGCTGATGAAAGTCCCCCTGGCTGGAGGGGCGCCCGTGGAGTTCCGGAAGACTGCGATGCGCTGCGCGGGTCTTTCGGCAGACGGGCGGGACCTGCTCTGCATTCGATACGACACGCCGGAGGAGGTCGCGCCGATCCTGCTGCCGATCGCCGGGGGCGAGGCACGTCCGATTCCCGGGCTGCCGCCTTCCCGCCGCCTTCTCCACTATGGGCCCGATGGCCGCTCGATCGATTACGTCCTGGCGCGCGACGGCGCCGACGAGCTGTGGAGCCTCCCCGCGCCTGGTGGCGCGCCGAAACGCTTCGCCCGGTTCGACGGGGCGGAGATCCAGGACTACGCCTGGTCTCCCGACGGTTCCCGTCTCGCGGTCACCCGGCAGACCCGCTCCGGCAACGTCGTCCTGCTGAAGCGCAAACCGTCCTGAACGCGGCGGACGGCGCCGGCGCTGCCGCGGCCCACAGGAAGTTCAATCTCCCGCCTCTCGAAAAGGCGGATCCTAGCCGATTCGGCCACAGACAAGCTGGCTCGAACGGCCGCTCGGGATCACGGAGCGATACAGGTCGAGGTTGACGTCCAGGATCCGCCCGACGCGATTCATCGCCATACCCGAACGGTTCGTGGTGATCCTGGAGAACGACACGCTGGTCCATGACGCCTGGCTACCGCCCCTGTCTGCGGGCATTGTCCTGTCGATCCCGAGTGCGGCGGCGGCCAACCCCCTCAGTTCGGTGCCGTGGGCAACGCCGAAATAGGAGGAGACGACGCCATCGTCTCCCTGGTCTGGGCTGACTGTCGCCGGGTGATCAGTGCTCGAGTCATTTTCAAGGTAATACGGCCGCCGTTTTCAACTTGGATCGACCGCTCCAGCACGACGCGTCGAGGATCCTGCCCCTTCCCAGGTGACGCGGCGTCTATCCCAGATCGACTTGCCCCGGCGACACGGCTATTTCGTCGCGGCACGGCCGGTCGAGCGCCCCGTGGGGAACTTGTAGGTCAGGCCGGGACGAATCAGGAGAGCGTTCGTGTTGTCGTAGCTGACCCCGAGGAACAGCAGGAGGTTGGGCCGGATGGACCGCCCGAAGCCGATCGTGCCGACCCGCTCGCCGCCCGAAGCCTCCGGGACGACGGTGGTCCCGCTCGCGGGGGCGGAGTCGGCGGTCTCGCCATGCGATCCCGTCGAGGTGTTGCCGAGCACTTCCGCGAACCACTCGCTGCGATCGCTCGGACGGTACACGGTGGCGAGCGCGTAGCCGAAGAGATGGTCCAGCTGCGCCCCGGGCGGGTTTCCGGGGACGGTATACGACAGGTTCAGGTGGACGTCGAACTTGTGAAAGCGCTTGCTGGCGATGAAATAGCCCGCATAGTCGGTCTCGCCGGTGCCGATGAGCGTGTCCCGCGCTGTCGGCAGCTTCACCTCGCCGGCGACCGCCATGGCCGGGAGTCGCGCGCCCTCCCGCGCGAACCGCCAGGTGAGCGTCACCTCGAAATCGCCGGGACCGACCGCGCTGGTGTCCGACTTGGGACGGATGGCGGTGTAGGCGACCGGTTCGAGGACCAGCTCCAGGTTGTCGGTGAAGCCGTACTCCGCCAGCATCGGGACGGCGGCCTCCGTCCCCTCCGACGACGTCTGGTACTCGAGGGCGGTGCCGACCTTCCACCAGCCGACCGGGACCAGGCGCGCAGTCTCGGTCTCGAGAGTCTGGGCGAAGGAGTTCCCTCCGGCCCATCCCGCGACCAGGAAGACAGCGATCCAGGCCGGTCGCTGCGATCGATGCCTCAAGGCCCACCTCCTCCGGCTCGAAGGAGCCCGCAACTATAAGAGGCCTTCAGACGCGAAGATCCTTCGCGAAGGATTTCGCGCGCCGACCTCCTCCTACCGTCAGTCGGCGGGCCTGCTCCTCCCTGGGTGTTCGGCGGGACGAGGCAGGGCACTTGACACATGAAATCCGGAAATTTTCGAAGCAGGGGGGTGACGATGAAGCGATCATCAGTGTTCCTGATCCTGCCGGTCCTGGCATGCTGCGTGGTCCTGCTGGTTTCTTCGGCTCGCGGCTCCGCGACAACCGATTCGAAGAAATGGACGGACAGGTTCGACACCTCGAATTGTGCCTGGTCGTCGAGCGGGAAGAACGATTTCTTCGTCCTGGAGCCGGGCTACCAGCAGATTCTCGAGGGTCACGAGGGGAAGGAGTCGGTGCACCTGGAGATCACGGTCATGCCCGAGACGCGCAAGGTCGGCGGAATCGAGACCCGGATCATCGAAGAAAAGGAAACTCATGACGGCCACCTCGAGGAGATCTCGCGCAACCTCTTTGCGATCTGCGGTCCGGGGAACGACGTCTTCTATTTCGGCGAGGATGTGGACATGTACAAGGACGGCAAGGTCTCCAACCACGAAGGCGCCTGGGTCGCGAACACGGCTGGGGCGAAGGCCGGCATCTTCATGCCTTCGAGGCCGCTCCTGGGCGCGCGTTATTACCAGGAAATGGCTCCAGGGGTGGCGATGGATCGCGTCGAGATCCTCAGCGACGACGTGTCATTGAAGACGCCCGATGGGGAGTTTCACGACTGTCTCAAGACCGAGGAGACGAACCCCATCGAGGCGAATGCCAAGGAGTACAAGATCTACGCGCGGGGCGTCGGCATCGTCCAGGACGGCGAGCTCCTGCTGGTGAAGCACGGGCACGTCGACATCCCGAAGCATTGAGGCCCGGGATGATCTCTCCCTGGGCTTCGCCGCTGAGGATCCTGGCCGCCGTCCTCTGCCTCGCCGGCCTGGCCGGGTCCGCCGCTTTCGGACAGAGCCGGACGACCTCCGGGCTGGGCGGCCGCGTGGCGAGCGAAGCGGGCGTTCCCCTCGCGGGCGCCAGAGTGCGCATCGAGAGCCCGGCGCTCATCGGGGGCCCGCAGGTCGTCACGACCGACGCCGCCGGTCGGTTCCGGTTTGCCGACCTGCCCCCGGGGGAGTACGCCCTTACGGTCGAGCTCACGGGCTACAAGTCGATCGTCATCGAGGGGAAGCGCCTTTCCGTCGGCGCCACCACGGAAATCCCTGTTCGGCTGATTCCCTACGCAGGCGTGGAAGTGGTGCGCGTTCAGGCTTCGCCAGCCACCATCGATACGACGAGCGCCGCGTCCGGCACGACGTTGCCGCCGGAGCTCCTCCGGAACATTCCGACCGACCGGGACACGTCGCACATCTTCGACCTCGCGCCCGGCATCAACATCGAATCGGCCTACGGCGGCGGAGAGGAAGCGGGGAACTCCTACGAGATGGACGGCGTGGATATCTCCGACCCCGAAGGGGGCGCGCCCTGGTCGATCTTCAACTACAGCCTCGTCAACGAAGTCCAGCTCGTCGGCCTGGGTGCGCCGGCCGAGTATGGGGGATTCACCGGTGTCGTCTTCAACAGCATCACCCGGTCGGGGTCGAACGATCCCTTCGGATCGGCCGAGGTCTACTACACCAATGAATCCCTCGCCGGCCTGAACAGCCACGAGGAAGGCAGCGTCGAGGTCGGAGGACCGTTCCGCAAGGATCGCCTGTGGTACTTCGCCTCCGCGCAGTACATCAAGGACGTCTCCAACGAGGGCGGACCGGACCAGACCGAGACCGACCCCAGAATCTTCGCGAAGGTGACCTGGAAGGCGAGCCCGGCGAACCTCGTGCATGGATGGCTGGAGTCGGACCAGACGCGGGTCGAGGGACGCAACGGGGATGAGTTCACGCCGATCGAAGCCACCGCCAACGAGAACAATCCCGAGCTGGTGTGGAACCTGTCGTGGAGATCGGTGCTCACTCCGCGATCGATCCTGAACGTCGGCTGGGCCGGATACACCGGCTATCACCATTTCGATCCCCACAGCGGGTTTTCGACGCCGGGACGCACCGATGCGCAGACAGGGTTCGCATCCGACAACGCGGCGCTGTTCCGCAGGTTCGACCGGACTCGCAATCAGATCAACGCCTCGCTCACGTATTCCCTGGAGACGCACGACCTCAAGTTCGGGATGGAGGCCGAACATTCCCTCATGCACGACAGCTCGGGGTTTCCCGGAAGGGCGTTCTACATCGACAACGAGGGGCCCCAGGTCGATCCCAGCACGGGGAATCCGGATCGGTTCACGCTGGCCTTCCTGGGCGGCGGTTACGAAGTGCGGCCTGCCAACGATCGAATTTCGCTTTACGCGCAGGATGAGTGGCGCATCACGCCCCGGCTCACCCTGAACCCGGGCCTCCGCCTCGACCTGAACAGGGGGAAGATTCAGGGGTCCACGGGCTTCAGTACCAACGCGCTCGCGCCGCGGATCGGCTTAGCCTGGGATGTCGCGGGCGACGCGAAATCCGTCCTCCGTGCGCACTACGGACGCTACTACGAGAGCCTCTATTCGACCTTCTACCAGTTCACCGAGCCGGGAGCGTTCTTTCCGCTCACGAAGCAGAGGACCTTCAACACGAGCGGCTTCACCGACACGATAGCGTCGCTCCCGAGCCGCAACGTCGCCGACGCGTCGGGAGTGCGCCAGCCTTACCTCGACCAGTACATCCTGGGCTTCGAGAGGGAGGTGGCGCACGGCGTCGTCGTCAACGGCACGATCGTGTACCGGCGCAGCGCCGATTTCATCCAGATCGTCAGCCGGAACGGCCAGTTCACGCCGGTACAGGGGGTGGTTCCCGGGTCGGGACAGCCGATCACCCTGTTCGACTACAACAACTCGACCACCGACGTCCTCGCCTACGACAACCCGGAGGGGCTGAAACGCACCTACAAGGCCGTGATTCTCTCCCTGACGCGCCGCCTGAGCAGGAACTGGATGCTCGTCGCGTCATACGTGCATTCACAGGCGCGCGGCAACGTCGACAACCTGGGGTTCGACACGAGCCTCCCCGACACCAACGAACCCGACCTGCTCGGCACGGTCCTGCAGACCCCGAACTCCCGCGTCAACGCGGACGGGCGCCTCACGCACGACCAGACCGATCAGTTCAAGGTGCAGGCGACCTGGGTCCTCCCGGCGCATCACTGGTCCCTTTCGGGCGTCTACACCTACTACACCGGCGACACTTGGACGCCCAGGACCGACTGTCTGCTGACCGACGACGGGAACGGTGTCATCGGAGACGGGATCCTGGGTTGCCACTCGTTTCCCCAGGGCCCGTTCTTCTACCTCGCCGAGCGGAGGGGCAGGCGGCGACTGCCCGCCCAGGGCACGCTCGACCTTCGCGCCGAGTGGCATCACGAGCTGGCGAAGGAACGGGGTATGCGGGTGTTCGTCGACCTCTTCAACGTGCTCGATATCACCCAGGCGACGGAAGCCGAGACGATCATCGGGCCCGAGCTGGGGCAGCCGGCGACCGAGAATTTCGATCGCCACCTGCGATTCGGGCTCGGGTACGAGTGGTAGCGAGCAGTCCTCAGCGGCAGCGAGAACCACCCGGTCAGGCGCGCGGCGAAAGGACCTTCCTCATCAGGAGATTCTGGTGACCCCGGGGGTAGTCGTTCACCGTGGCCAGAATGCTGAAGCCGCGCTTCGCATAAAAGGCCGGAGCCTGGAAGGTGAACGTCATGAGAAAGATCTGCGTACAACCTCGCCGACGGGCCTCGCTTTCCGCCGCTTCGAGCAGACGAGTCCCCAGGCCCCGGCCACGCTGCGACTCCTCCACCCAGAACTGTCGGATCTCGCAGCAACCGCCCCAGGTATTCCCGCAAATCCCGGCGAGGATCTTCCCGGCGTCGTCTTTCACGAGAATCGCCAGCCACTGTCCGTCCGTTATCCGCGTCACGCTGGAGTTGAACTCGTAGATCCGCTCTTCCAGATACTGAATCTGTTCGGGTGAAGGGTCGCTTTCGACGAGGAACGTCGATGAAGACACTTTTTCCTCTCCTCATTGCCAGCCGGCGTTGCGGTCCTGCGCTCGGCTGAAGTGATCGAAATTATCCGCCGGCTCCGATGAAACCGCCATCCCCTGGCGGCCCCTCTTTTTTGAGGCCGCGCGAAGGAATCCGCGCTCCCGACGCCTCCTACAGTGGACATCCGCCGAGCTTCGGGCTACTGTGAGGGCGTGCGCACTCGCGGGGGGTCGCCGATCCGACATTCTGTCCGGTTCCTGATTCTGACGCTTCTGATCGCGGCGCTCCTCTCGGCGCCCCGGTCGGCGGCGGTCGCGTCCGGCGACACGCCCGATGTCTCCGCCCCGGCCGGCGCGACGACCGGGGGGGACGAGCCGTACTGGCGCCGGAACCTGGTCAAGCGGTTCTTCTCGGATCAGAAATTCCTGTTCACCGACTGGCTGCCTTCGGAGGCGCGCCGGCCGGGCTTCATGGTGCCGGTCCTGGTCGCGACGGGGGTCGCCGTGGAGGCGGGGCGGGACGCCGACGCCAGCCAGCCGGACCTCCAGTTCGAGAGGGATCTGAGCTCCGACACGAAAGGGAGGTACCACAGGATCGCGCGCCGGTTCACGACGCTCGGCGACGCGCCCGTCGGCCTGGCGCTGATCGGAACGGCTTACCTCACCGGCCGCTGGACCGGGCACGATCGCTTCGCCGAGTCCGCCAGTCTCTCGGCGGAGGCGGTCCTCGACACCGGCCTCTGGGTCACCGTCCTGAAGAGCGTCACCGCCCGCACCCGCCCGAGCGGCGGCGGCACCGGCCAGTTCTTTCAGTACCACCCGTCCCACGGCCAGACGATCGGCTCCTTCCCGTCGGGGCACGCGGCCGGCGCCTTCGCCGCCGCCAGCGTCTTCGCCGGAATGTACCGGGAGCAGCACCCCTGGGTCCCGTGGATGGCCTACGGCACGGCCTCGCTGGTCGGGATCTCCCGCGTCGCGCTGGGCCGCCACTTCCCCAGCGACGTCGTGGTGGCCGCCTTCATCGGAGACAGCTTCGGCCGGATGGCGCTGGCCCGGCGCGATACGACCGCGAGCAAGACCTCCGCGCTCATCCTGCCGTTCTACGATCCCGCGACGCGCGAAGAAGGCGTCGCCTGGCAGCGTCGCTGGTGAGCGTAATTCTCAAATGCGGTACGTGCCGAGGCTCATCGGCACTTTCCGGCGCTGATCACACCAAGGTCCAATTACCGGCCAAGTAGATGACCGACCGAGCTTGCTAGTTCTTCGACGAAGAACGGCCGCCGGCCCCTTGAACCGGCCTCTTCCGCGCCGGGGGATCGGCGCTTAGCCGAATCTCCTTCGGTCCCTTTCCGGTGACGGCGTCCCACACCCCGCCGCAGCCAGCGAGGATGGCCCCCAGCAGAAGGCAGAGAGCCGCGCGCGCGTCCCGTCTCATTGCTTGCCTATCTTCAGCCGCTTCATCTTCGACTCCAGCGTCGAAGGGGGAATGCCAAGTCGTGCGGCCGCGCCGCCGATCCCGGCGATCTTGCCGCGAGATTGAGCCAGAGCAGCCTCGATCATTTCCTTCTCCCGATCCTGAAGCGTCGCGGCCAGCGACGGGTCGGCTCGGGGCACGCCCTGGGGAGACAGCCAGGCCTCGTCGATCGAGAAGACGTCGCTGCTGCACAGGATCATCGACCTCTCGATGATGTTCTGCAGCTCGCGGATGTTCCCCGGCCACGAATAGCCTGCACACGAGTCGAGAGTCCGCTTGTCGATGGTCCGGATGCGCTTCGCCATCTTCTCGGCGAACCGCTTGACGAAGTACTCGACCAGAAGCGGGATGTCCTCCGTGCGCTTTCGCAGCGGAGGCATCTGAACGGGAAACACGTTGAGTCTGTAGAAAAGATCGGATCGGAAAGTCCCCGCCGTGACGGCCGTGAGCAGGTCGCGGTTCGTCGCCGCAATCACCCGGACGTCGACCTGGATCGAACGGCTGCTGCCCACGCGCTCGATCTCCCGATCCTGGAGCACGCGCAGGAGGGCGATCTGGGTCTCCATCGGGACCTCGCCGATCTCGTCGAGGAAGATCGTGCCCGAATGCGCCAGCTCGAAGCGCCCCCGGCGCTGCTGCAGGGCGCCGGTGAACGCTCCCTTCTCGTGCCCGAACAGTTCCGAAGCGATGAGCGAGGCGGGAATCGCGGCGCAGTTCACGCTGATGAACACCTGGTCTGCGCGGCGCGATCGTCTGTGGATCGCGCGGGCGATCAGCTCCTTCCCCGTGCCCGTCTCGCCGGTGATGAGGACCGTGGAGTCGGTCGGCGCCACCTTGGAGACGTGATCGAGCACCGCCTTGAGCGGGGCCGAGGCGCCGACGACTTCCTCGAACATGAAGGCCTGATCGATCTCTTCGCGCAAGGCCAGGTTCTCGTCCTGAAGGTGGTCCTTCAGGCGCTTGATCTCCTCGAACGCGCTCTCCAGGGCTATTCTGGCCTGTCGCTGCTCGGTGACGTCCATGCCGGTGCCGACGTACTCGACGACGTCGCCCGACCCGTTCAGGACGGGATGGCCCACGGTGTGGAGGTGCTTGACGGTGCCATCGGGAGTGACGATGCGGTAATCGGCCTGGAACTCGGCCTTGTTCGCCCGGGCCGTCTCGTAGGCCTGCCGGACCCTCGCCGAGTCCTCGGGATGCATCGTCCTGAAGAAGAACTCGATCGTTCCGGGAGAGTCGGTGGGCGGAACGCCGCGGATACGGAACACTTCCGGAGAGATCGTCAGCGCGCCGGTCACCAGGTTGTGCCGCCATGACCCGGTGCGGCTCATCTGCTGTGCCTCGAGCAGATCGGCCTCGCTGCGCCGCAGCCTCTCTTCCGATCGCTTGCGCTCGTCGATGTCGGTCAGCAGGTTGTACCACCGCACGATGCGGCCATCCCCGTCACGGAGCGGCATGCCGCGGGACTGGAACCACCGGGATGCGCCGTCGGCGCGGCGGATGCGGTGCTCGTACTCGTACGGCACCCCCGTCTCGACCGCGTGTCTCCACGCGGCCACGACGGCGGGAAGGTCCTCAGGGTGGATGGCGTCCGTGGTTCCCCACTGTTTCAAGTCCTCGAGCGTCCTGCCGAAATAGTCGAGGACCCGCCGGTTGACGTATTCGACCTCCCCTTGGGCCGTCAAGATGGCGATGAGACCCGGAAGGGTGTCGACCATCAGCCGGAAGGCCTGCTCGCTCAAACGCAGCGCCTGATCGGGGTTCGCGTCCCTCACGTGCAAGCCTCGCGGACAGTGAAGAGCCGTGTGTGGCCCGATCGTACCAGAGTCCAGGCTCATCCGTCGCCTCTCACGACCCATCGGGAGGCGTCCCGGCGCATCGTGAGCTCCGAAGCCAGCAGACCACAAAACGGGCCGTTCCGAGGGCGCGGGCCCGCGGCACGTCACTTGCTATCGGCCCCGGTGAAAGGAGACACACCAATGTCACTGGCAAGCCGATCGAACGCAGTGAAGAACGTCGTGCTGGTGCACGGAGGCTTCGTGGACGGCTCGGGCTGGGAGGGCGTCTACAAGGCGCTGAAGCAGGACGGTTACGCAGTCACTATCGTTCAAAACCCCACCATCTCCCTCGCCGACGACGTGGCCGTCACGAAGAGGGCGATTGCCGGACTGAACGGCCAGGTCATCCTCGTCGGCCACTCGTACGGCGGGGTCGTGATCACCGAAGCAGGCAATGACCCCAAGGTTGCCGGGCTGGTCTACATCGCCGCGTTCGCTCCGGACAAGGGCGAGTCGGTGTCGGCCCTGATCAAGAACCCGCCACCGGGCGCGCCCGTCCCGCCGATTCTGCCGCCGCAGGACGGGTACCTCTTCCTGGACCGCGCCAAGTTCCCCGCCTCCTTCGCCGCCGATGTAACACGCGATGAGGCGGCGTTCATGGCCGACTCCCAGGTCCCGTGGGGGCTGGAAGCATTGAACGGCGCCGTGAGCGAGCCGGCGTGGAAAACCAAGCCGAGCTGGTACCTGGTCGCAACCGACGACCGGATGATCCCGCCGGATGCCCAGCGCGCGATGTCGAGGCGCGCCGGCGCGTCCGTGACAGAGGTCAAGGGGAGCCACGCCGTGTACGTGTCGCAGCCCAAGGCCGTGGCGTCACTCATCGAGAAAGCCGCAGCCGGCGTGGAGGCGACTACGAAGTAGGTGACTCGGCGAGCAGCGGGACCACCAATTGGTCCGGAGTGAAGAGGCGGCGGAGCGAGGAACAGTTGCTCCGCCGCCTCCGGAGTCCTGTCTCAGCCCCTGGGGGCGACGACGTGCCGGGCTCGCTTGTGCCAGCCCTCGTTGCGCAGCCACTCCTCGAGGGACATCATCTGGATTTCGGGATACCTGGCGCGCAGCTCGGGGATATTCGCTTTGAAGCCGTACTCGTTGAACCAGCGGAACATCTGATAGAACTCACGGCCGAGGGCGAGGCGCACGATCGGCATCGGCAGCCTCCGGAATTTCACCGGCTTCCCGAGGACGCGGCTGAAGACCTGCGCAGCCTGGGGATTGGTCAGCTCGCTTCCGGCGAGTTCCAGCTCCAGCCCGAGGAATCGCTTCGGCTGGTCGAACGCCAGGGCCGCGAACGCCCCGATGTCATCGGTTGCGACCGTCTGGTAAGGTTTGTCGGGGCGGATCGGATCGAAGAGCTTCCCCTTCAGAAGACCGATCTCGACCTGATCGACGTAGTAGTTCTCCATGAAGCCGGCGGGCCGCAGGATAGTGGCCGGCAGGCCGAGCTTCCGGACGTGCTTCTCGATCTCCCACTTGCTTTCCCAGTGGTCGATTCCGGAGTTGCGCTCGGCACCGCCGACGGAGCTGTAGACGAAATGCTCCACGCCCGCCTTCCTGGCCGCGTCGGCCAGGTTCTTCCCTTGCTGAACCTCCCGGCGCGCTCCGACCGCCCAGAAGTCCTGGACGCTGTAGACGCCGTGGATCCCGCGCAGGGCGCCCTCGAGAGAAGCGGGATCTTCCAGGTCTCCGCGCGCCACCTCGATTCCCTGGCGGGCCAGCTCCCGGGCGGAGTGGCCGTCGGGGCTCCGCGTGAGCGCTCGCAACTTCCATCCCTTGGGGAGCATGTGGCGGATGACCGCTCCACCCTGCCGCCCCGTGGCCCCCGTGACCAGGATCGTCCTGCCGACGTTGTTCATAAGCCCCTCGACGCGCACGGGGACGGTGGCCCCCCGGCAAGCATGGCACGAACTCGAGCGTCGTGGAACCCCTCGCCCCTTTGCTGAGCCGCCAGCGTGATAGAATTCCCCATCCTTCTGACCCCGAGCGGGAGCTGAGCAACGGGGTCTGGCGCGGGTGATATCCCAAGAGAATGTTCGCGGTTGCTGACCTGCTAGGCGCGCTGACGAAGCAGCTCGCCGTCGCGAACTAAATGCAACCCACTCCACATACAGGCGCGCGGGGGGCAAGGGGCGCTGCGAGGCGCTCGCGCGCCGCAGGTGAGGGTGACCGTTGGACGCAAGCAGAAGCGCTCATAATGACACCTGACCAGTACGTCGAGACAATCCTCGCGAAGTACGCGGTGCCCCGCGGCCCGACTTCGCCTGCGGAGCAACTCGGGACGGCGGTGGCGGGTCCGCTCCGCACTTGGGCGGGTCAGCAGTTGAATGCCCTGCAGTACTCTGGTTCCTATGCGAAGGAGACCGGCGTCCGTGGGATCTCGGATGTGGACGTGTTCATCTCGCTCAAGTCCGACACCAGCTGCACCCTGAAGGGGATCTACGAGAAAATCATATCGCTGGCGCAGAACAACGGCTGGTCACCGCGCCGGCAGAACGTCTCGGTGGGCGTCACCGTGAACGGCACGCGGGGCGATCTGGTGCCCGGAAAGGTGCAGGCGGGCTATCAGAACTACCACAGCCTCTACCTCCGCAAGCGGGACTCCTGGACCCAGACGAACGTGGCTCTCCACGTGGACACCGTGCGCAACTCCGGTCGATTGAAGGAGATTCGTGCGATCAAGATCTGGCGAATGCTCCATGGGTTCGACTTCCCATCGCTGTACGTCGAACTCTTCGCCATCGACGCGCTGTCAGGCCACTCCCGCTCGACGCTCGCCGAGAATGTTCTTCATGTGCTGCGAACGATAGGCTCATCGCTGGGCTCCACGAGTATCGTCGACCCCGCCAACACTAACAACATCCTG
Source organism: uncultured Acidobacteriota bacterium (assembly GCA_964384905.1). Classification (GTDB taxonomy): domain Bacteria; phylum Acidobacteriota; class Polarisedimenticolia; order Gp22-AA2; family Gp22-AA2; genus Gp22-AA3. The sequence goes on along the minus strand of CAYLND010000033.1, from coordinate 1,460 downwards.
TCTGACGATCTGACGCAGGCCGAAAAGCAGCTGATCGTGGCGCAAGCCGCTCTGTCAGCGCGCGAGCAGTCGTGGGGGAGGATTATCTGGTGAGCGGCCCCGCGCGAGACCGTCTTGCCGAGATCCTGGACGGCCTGCAAGCACGCCTCGAAGGTGGACTGCGCGGAAATCGAACCGCGGTAACACACCCTGGGGCGCGCGGCGAGGCGTCGGAGGAAGACTGGCTGCGCGTGCTCAACGATCACCTGCCGCGTCGCTACCGGGCTGATCGAGCATTTGTGATCGACTCGCAGGGCGCCTGCAGCGAGCAAATCGACGTCGTGATCTACGATCGCCAGTACTCCCCGTTTCTGTACAACCAAGCGAACCAGCGCTACATCCCTGCCGAGAGCGTGTACGCCGTCCTGGAGGTCAAGCAAGACCTGAGTCGCGAGCACGTTCTCTATGCCGGCGAAAAGACCGCCTCGGTTCGCCGCCTGCATCGCACTTCGGCCCCTGTTCCTCACGTTGAGGGGGTCGCCAAGCCACGCTCACTCCCTCGAATCATCGCGGGAATTCTTACCTATCAGAGTTCGTGGACGCCGCCGTTCGGCGATGCGTTCCGAAGCGCGCTGGCAGAGCTTGGCGCAGAGGAGCGACTGCACGTCGGGTGCGCACTGATTCACGGCGCCTTCGAGGCGCGTTACCCGGATGCGGGAGGTGTCGATCTCACTGTAGCCGAAGGTCCCCGATCGCTCGTGCAGTTGCTAATGCGCCTCCTGAAGCAGCTTCAGGCCTTGGCCACCGCGCCGGCGATTGACTACGAAGCGTATCTCGCCCGCTTCCGAGGCGACGATCGAGGTGGCACATGATCGACAAACAGCTCGCGTCATGAAGCTCACCCTCCAGCAACTCGAAGCCCACCTCTGGGGCGCGGCGAACCTGGCAAGGGTTACCGGAGAGTGAACGATTGAACCATAGCGAAATTGTCAGCTTCCTCTGGGGCGTCGCGGACCTGATCCGGGACACCTTCAAGCGAGGTAAGTACCAGGACGTCATCCTCCCGCTCACAATCTTGCGCCGCCTCGACTGCGTGCTCGCCGACACGAAGGAGAGCGTTCTCAAGCGCCAGGCGCAGCTCAAGGGAAAGGGGCTCAAGGATCTCGACGCCCAACTCAAGAAGGCCTCCGACTTCGCTTTCTACAACACCTCCCGCTACGACTTCGAGAAGCTGCTCGGCGACGCGCCGCACCTCGCCGCCAACCTGCGTAACTACATCGCCGGTTTCAGCCCAAACATGCGCGAGGTCCTCGAGAAGTTCGAATTCGACAACACCATCAGTAAGCTCGACGAGGCGGGGCTTCTCTTCCAGGTGCTCGAGCGCTTCAAGAACGTCGATCTCCACCCGAACAAGATCGACAACCCCACGATGGGCACGATCTTCGAGGAGCTGATCCGCAAGTTCAACGAAGCGCTGAACG
>CAYLND010000032.1:0-29809 GCA_964384905.1 uncultured Acidobacteriota bacterium | reverse complement strand
CGCGAGCGCGAGCAGGCCCCACGCCAGGCCGCGGCGTCGCCGCGCGGCGTCGGCCGCCGCGGCGTCGATGGCGAATCGGCCCGACGGAATCGGCTCGAGCGATCCTCCCGGGGGCTTCCAGGAAAGGATCAGCCGGGCGTCCCCCTGCGACAGCGCGTAATCGACGGCGATCGGGTGGCGGCCTGCCGCGAGGCGCCTCTCGGTCAGCATGTCCGGATGGATCTCGAGCGCCGAGTCGTCGATCCGCAGATGGACCTCTCCCTGCGCGTCGATCGAGAAACCGTAGTCGCCGGTCGCGGGCACCTCGAGCAGCCCGGTCCAGTGGATGCTGTAGGGCGGCATCGTCGCCGGGAAGCCCAGCCGGCGCTCGTCCCAATGAAGGATGTAGGCGGCATCCAGCCGCTGCGGCACGGGAAAATCGAGACTGGAGTCGACCCTCTCGTGCACCGGCATCTCGACGCCGGTCTCGCCCACGATCAGATACCGTCCGCGCAGGCCGCCGACCGGGCCGAGGAGCAGGCCTCCCGAGGGGCGGAGCAGGGAGTCGAGCAGGACCACGTAGACGACCAAAAACGCGATCAGCGCGCAGGCGAGCCTCCGACCCGGCGCGGGCGGGGCAGCGCCGCCGTCGCTCACGCGATCAGTCCTTCATGCGTGGCCTCCCGGCGCATCGCGTCGACCAGTCTCTCCTGCTCGCCGGGCGGCTGGAAGGTCGCGCGCGCCGTGCGGATGCCGATCGCCAGCACCTCGTCCGGCGCGAGCCCGAGCGAGTCGCGGAGGGCCTGCCATTCGGCCACAAGCGACGTGCCGAACATCGCCGGGTCGTCGCTGTTGACGGTGACGGCCACCCCCGAGCGATGCAGCGCAGCGATCGGGTGCCGCTCCCATCCGGCGACGACACCCGTCTTCACGTTGCTGGTCGGGCAGCATTCGAGGGGCAGCCCGATCCGGGCGAGGACCCGCACCAGCTCGCGGTCTTCCGCGGCGCGGACTCCGTGGCCGATGCGCTCGGTCTCGAGGACTTCGATTGCCTCCCAGACCGAGCGCGCGCCGTCGAACTCTCCGGCGTGGACCGTGGTGCGCAGGCCGAGCCGCCGCGCCTCGCGATACGGTCCGGCGAACGCTGACGTCGGAGCGCAGGCCTCGTCGCCCCCCAGTCCGATGCCGATCACGTCGTATCGGCGGCAGGCGGCGGCGGTCTGGACCACGTCCTCCATGGCCCGGACGCCGAACTGACGGACACCGTCCAGCAGAAAGCGCAGACGCGGTCCGCCCGCTTTCTCGCGGGCGCGCGCGGCCCCGCACGCCGCGTCCAGGATCTCTCCGGCCGGCATTCCCTGCGAGCGCTGGAAGATGGAGGGCGAGCAGAACACCTCCGCGTAACGCACGCTCTCCTTCTCGAGCCGTCGCGACAGGGCCTCGGTGATCGTGGCGAACTGCTCGGGTCTTCGGAGCTCCGCGCAGAGCCGGCGGAAGTTCTGCAGGAAATCCGGAAAATCGCGATGCGTGTAGAACGCCGCGAGCCGGGCGCGCGCGGCCGCGTCGGACCGCCCGGCCCCCGCCAGGGTGACGAGCGTGTCCAGGTCGATCGACCCCTCCAGGTGCAGGTGGATCTCCGCCTTGGGGACGCGCAGCGCTAACGGGGCGGGAGCGCCGGCGTCGCTCAACGAGGCCCGTCGGCCGGAGCCACGGGGGAGGCCTCGGGCTTCGGCGTCTCTCCGTCCGTGTAATGCATCACGCCGCCGGCATCGGTGTACGAGCGGATCGGCACGGGGGTGGGGCGGACCACCGGCGTCCGGGTCGCCAGCGGGGCGGCGAGGAGAGGCCGCTTGCGGCCGAACATCTTGAGCACGCGGTCGACGTAGCGGCGGGTCTCCGGATAGGGAGGCACGCCGCGGCTGGCGAGCACCACGTTCTCCCCCGCGTTGTAGGCGGCCACCGCGAGACGCGAATCCCCCTTGAACAGATCGAGCAGGTAGCGCATGTAGCGCACGCCGCCCAGGACGTTCTCGGCGGGATTGAAAGGATCGAGGACGCCGAAGCGCGCCGCAGTGTCCGGCATGAGCTGCATCAGGCCCTGCGCTCCCTTCTCCGAGACCGCGCGCACGTTGAAGTTCGATTCGACCGCGGCGACCGCGAACACCAGGTCGGGATGGATGCCGTGCTGCAGCGCCGTGCGCTCGATGAGCTCGCGGAACTCCGCGCCGGAGCTGGTCACGGGCAGGGGACCGTGGCCGCGATAGGCGCGCAGGTCCTGCCGGTCGGGGACGTTGGTCAGGACGAGCGCCCCGTTGGCGTCCCTGCGATAGTAGATTTCCTCCCCGGCCTCGGCCAGAAGGACCAGACCGGCGCTCGCCAGGAGGAGGCAGGCGGCGCGCTTCATCGCGCCGCGCCCACTCTCCGGATCACTCTCTCGACGATCTCCAGCGTGCGTGCGCGCACCGCCGGGAGATCGTCCGGCCGCCGGCCGCCGGCCTCCGCCATGTCGGGCCGGCCGCCGCCACGACCGTCGAACAGCCCGGCGAGCTCCTTGACGATCTCCCCCGCGTGCAGCGGCGGGATCAGGTCCTTGCTCACCGAGGCGGTCACCGTGACCCGATCGTCCCGCACCGACCACTGCACGATCACCCCCGTCGGCAGACGCCCCCGGCTGTGATCGACCAGGGCGCGCACGCCGTCCTTGTCGAGGCCTTCCTGGGGGCCGCGCACCATCACCTTGACGCCGACGATCTCGCGGATCTCGTCCTCGCTCCCCGCCCCGCCGCCCCCGGCGGCCATCCGCACCTTGAGCGATTCGATCTCCCGCTGCAGCGCGCGGTTCTGATCCAGGAGCCGCTGCAACGACTCGTGCAGGCCGCGGCGGTCGACGTTGAGCGTGGCCTGCACCCGCTCGAGGAGGGCGCCGTCCTCGCGCGCCCGGCGCAGGGCCTCGTCCCCGGCCAGCGCCTCGATGCGGCGGATCCCGGCCGCGATGCCGCGCTCCTGCGTCACCTTGACCACGCCGATCGACCCGGTGCTCGCCGCGTGCGTTCCGCCGCACAGCTCCATACTGAAGCCGGGCACCTCCACGACGCGCACCCGATCGCCGTACTTGTCCCCGAAGAAGGCCAGCGCTCCGCGGCGCAGCGCCTCCTCCAGCGGCATCACGCTGGTCCTGATCGGCAGATCCCGTCGGATGACGTCGTTCACCTCGTCTTCGACCTGAGCCACGATGTCGTCGGACAGCGCGGCATAATGGCTGAAATCGAAGCGCAGCCGGTCCGGGTTGACCAGCGAGCCCGCCTGCTTGACGTGAACGCCGACGACGTCGCGCAGGGCCGCATGCAGCAGGTGGGTGGCGTCGTGGCTGCGCATCACCGCCTCGCGCCGGGCCCGGTCCACCTCGGCGCGCACCCGGTCGCCGGTCCTCACCCGGCCTTCGCGCACCACGACGGCGTGCAGGTTGAGGCCCGGCAGCGGCGCCTGCGTGTCGCGCACGAAGGCGACTCCGGTCGAGGCGGTCAGGAAGCCCGTGTCCCCCACCTGCCCGCCGCCCTCGGCGTAGAACGGAGTGCGATCAAGCAGGACCTGCCCCTCGTCCCCGGGCCCGAGCTCGTCCACCAGCGTCTCGCCGCGCACCAATGCCAGAACGTGCGCGTCGTCGATGACCGTCGTGTCGTAGCCGCCGAAGACGACCTCCCGCGCCGGCAGCCGCGACGTGACCGCGGGGACCGCCGCGACCGTCTCCTTCATCCCACGGCGGGAGCGCTCGCGCTGCTCCTCCATCGCCTTCTCGAAGGCGGGCTCGTCCACCGTCAGGTGCCAGCCATGCGCCACGTCCTTGATCAGGTCGAGCGGCACGCCGAACGTGTCGTACAGGCGGAACGCCTCGAGGCCGGGGATGACGGATCGCCGCTCCGAACGCAGGCCCTGCGCCAGGTCCTCCACTTTCGCGAGCCCGACCGCCAGCGTCGCGGCGAAACGCTCCTCCTCGCGGCGCGCGGTCTGCGCGATCAGGTCGCGGTGCGCCACCAGCTCCTCGTAGGAGTCCTTCATGATGTCGATGACGGTTCCGGAGAGCTCCCACAGGAACGGTCTTTCGAGACCGAGCGTCCGGCCGAACCGGATGGCGCGGCGCATGATGCGGCGCAGGACGTAGCCGCGGCCATCGTTGCTCGGCACCGCCCCGTCGGAGATCAGGAAGGTCATCGCCCGGACGTGATCGGCGATCACGTGCAGGGCCACCCGGTCCTCCTCCGGCGCGCCGGACTCCTTCCAGCCGCCGTCCCGCGAGGCCACCCCAGCCGCGGCGTCCACGATCGGCGAGAACAGGTCGGTCCTGTAGTTGCTCTCGACCCCCTGCAGCACCGAGGCGATCCGCTCGAGACCCATGCCGGTGTCGACGCCCGTCTTCGCCAGCGGCTTCAGCTCGCCGCCCGGCTGGCGGTCGAACTGCATGAACACGAGGTTCCAGAGCTCCATGTAGCGCTCGCACCCCTCGCTGTCGCAGCCCGGTGCACAGGACGCCTTGCCGCAACCGATCGCCGCTCCTCGGTCATAGTGAATCTCCGAGCAGGGCCCGCAGGGCCCCGTGTCCCCCATCGCCCAGAAATTGTCCTTCTCGCCCAGGCGCACGATGCGTCCCGACGCCAGGCCGATGCCGCCGTGCCAGGCCTGGAACGACTCCTCGTCGTCCCGGTAGATCGTCACCCACAGACTCTCCTTGGGCAGGGAGAACACCCGGGTCATGAGGTCCCAGCCGTACTCGATCGCCTCTTTCTTGAAGTAGTCGCCGAACGAGAAGTTGCCGAGCATCTCGAAGAAGGTGTGGTGACGCGGGGTGCGCCCCACCTGCTCGAGGTCGTTGTGCTTGCCGGAGACGCGCATGCACTTCTGCGAGGACGTGGCGCGCCGGTAGGATCGCGTCTCGCGCCCGAGGAACACGTCCTTGAACTGGTTCATTCCGGCGTTGGTGAACAGGATCGTAGGGTCCTGCGCCGGTATGAGGGACGAAGACGGCACGCGCTGGTGCCCGCGCTCCTCGAAGAATCGCAGGAACTGCTCGCGGATCCAGGCGCTGGTGCTCGGGTTGGCTGCCATCGATCGTCCCCGAAAGCGGGTCATTATATCAAGCCGCCGCGGGAGACCGCAGGGAAGGGAGGGTGGCGGAGGAGCGCAGCCGGACCACATGCGGCCCGCGCGGAGGGGCTACTTCTTTCGCGCGCCCGCGCCGTGGGCGCGTGATAGATCGAAGACCGAGCCGCCCGGGCCGGCGGCGCCCCCGGCGGCGTTCTCGAATCCGCTCTTGAGCGTGCTTTCCATCTCGCGCTGCGCGACATCGGCGGTCGACTCGATCCCCTGCAGCTTCAGCTTGAACTCGTCCGGGTTGCTGGCGCGGCGGAGCGCCTCCTCCATGGTGATGAGCTCTTTCTTGAACAGCCCGTAGATCGATTGATCGAAGGTCTGCATCCCGTACTGCGAGGTGCCCAGGGCGATCGCCTCGTGGATCAGCTTCGTCTTGTCCTTGTTCTCGATGCAGTCGCGGACGAAGTTCGTGATGCGCAGGACCTCCACCGCGGGCACGCGGCCGTTGCCGTCCGCCCGGGGCAGCAGGCGCATCGAGATGACCGATTTCAGCACGCTCGCGAGCTGCAGCCGGATCTGCTTCTGCTGGTGCGGAGGGAAGACCGAGATGACGCGGTTGACGGTCTCGGTCGCGTCCAGCGTGTGCAGGGTGGAGAACACCAGATGCCCGGTCTCGGCGGCGGTCAAGGCGGTCTCGATGGTCTCGTAATCGCGCATCTCGCCGACCAGAATCACGTCGGGGTCCTGCCGCAGGGCCGAGCGCAAGGCGGTCGCGAACGATTTCGTGTCGACCTCGATCTCGCGCTGATTGACCAGGCTCTTCTTGTCGCGGTGCAGGAACTCGATCGGGTCCTCGATGGTCATGATGTGCTCGGTGCGCTGGTTGTTGATGTAATCGATCATGGCCGCGAGGCAGGTCGATTTGCCCGACCCCGTGGTGCCCGTCACCAGGATCAGGCCGCGCCGCTCGTCGGCGATCGTCTTCAGGACGGGCGGCAGAAGGAGGTCCTCGATGCTCAGGATCTTGGCGGGAATGACGCGCAGGACCAGCCCGACGGTGCCGCGCTGCTGAAAGACGTTGACGCGGAAGCGGCCCAGCCCGGGGACCGAATACGCCAAGTCGATCTCGAAATGATCCTTGAATTTCTGCTTCTGCCGGCCGCTCATGATGCTGAACGCCATCGCAATGGTGTCCTCCTGCGACATGCGATTCAGCTCGCTCAATGGAGTCAGGTGGCCGTTAATGCGCAGGACGGGGTGGCTCCCGACCTTGAGATGCAGGTCGGAGGCCCGGCGTTCGGTGGCGATCTTGAGGAGATCGTTGACGTGCATCGACTTGCGTGCGCTCCTCCGGGGCGCGTGCTGCCCCGAAACGACACGATCGCAAATCTAGGTTCCGGTCCGGTCGAAGTCAAGGAAGACGATTGTTTTCTGGTTCTTACGCCGGATCAGACGGGGAAGAGCCAGTGATGCCGGTCGTCGGTCTGGCCGGAGATGAGCGATTTGTACTCGCTCTGGAAGCGGGAGGTGATCTCGCCCTTCTTGCCGCGGCCGACCGGCACCCGATCGATGGTGCGGATCGGGGTCACCTCGGCGGCGGTACCGACGAAAAACACTTCGTCGGCCGTGTAGAGCGCCTCGCGCGGAATGCTGCGCTCGACGAGAGGGATCTTGAGGTCCTGTGCCAGCTGCACGATGGTCTGGCGAGTGATGCCCGGCAGGATCGAGGCGGTGAGGGGCGGGGTGTACAGCATCCCCTTCTTGACGACGAAAAGATTCTCGCCGCTCCCCTCGCTCACGTATCCGGCGGCGTCCAGCGCGATCCCCTCGGCGTATCCGTTCACCAGCGCTTCCATCTTGATCAGCTGGGAGTTCATGTAATTGGCGCTCGCCTTGGCCATAGCGGGAAGCGTATCGGGCGCCAGACGGCGCCACGAGGAGACCATGACATCGACGCCCTTCTCGGCGGCATCCTTGCCCAGGTAGGCGCCCCAGGGATAGGCGGCGATCGCCACGTCGATCGGGCAGGGAAACGGATCGACGCCGAGCGACTCGTAACCGCGGTAGACGAGCGGCCGCACGTAGCAGGCCTCCAGCCGGTTGGCGCGCACCGTCTCGAGAATCGCGGCCTCGATCTCCTCGCGCGTGTAGGGGATCTCCATGCGGTAGATCTTGCAGCCGTCGAACAGACGATCGGCGTGATCGCGCAGCCGGAACACGGCGGGGCCCTTCGGGGTCTTGTAGCAGCGGATGCCTTCAAAGATGCAGGACCCGTAGTGGATGACGTGAGCGAGAACGTGGACGGTCGCCTGCTCCCAGGGGATGAGGCGGCCGTTCATCCAGATCGTCTCGGCCTTCACGAACGCCATCCGGCCCTCCATCGCATGCCGCGCCGCTGCCGTCCGGTCGGGGCAGTATAGGTCATGGCGTGAAACGATATCAAGGCCGGAACAGGACGAGCGCCGACCAGGGACGGTTGCGCCGGCGCGCGCGCAGAAGGAGTCCGCATCCCGCCGCCACCCGCAGCAGGTGCTCCTCGTCGTCGATTAGGAAGCCGGCGAGGATGGCGCGCGCGCCCGGTCCCAGCGACCGGGCGAGGACGGGCAGAAGAGTCTCGATGGTCGCGGCGCCGATGTTCACCAGCGCGAGGTCGAAGCGGCCGCGCCCGCAGGCGTCCGCCGCGTCCGAGCGAACCAGCACGACCCTTCGGGCCAGACCGTTGGCCCCCAGGTTCGAGCGCGCCACCGCCAGCGCCGCCGGGTCGTCGTCGACCGCGACCACGCCGACCGCTCCCAGGCGGCTCGCGGCCATGGCCAGGATGCCGCTGCCGGTCCCCAGATCGATCACGCGATCGCCCCGTCGAAGATGGGCTTCGAGCAGACGCAGACAGACCTGGGTCGAGACATGCTCGCCGGTCCCGAACGCCTGCCCGAACCGGATGTGCAGCACGTGGCGTCCCGCCGCCCGGGCTGAGGCGTCGCACCCCTCCGGGATCACCAGGAACCGGCCGATCGACATCGGTCGCAGGGAGCGCTGCCACTTCTCGACCCATCGACCCGCGCCCTGCGCGCTCAACCGGGGTCTCGCCCACCGTTCGAGCCCGGCGCGGCGCAGGGAGCGGCGGAGACGTGCCTCCAGACGGCGCCGTGACTGCAGACCCGAGTAATAAGCATCGAGGGTGACTTGGGTGACGCGCCCCGAGGCGGTGACCTGGACGCCGAGGCAGCCGCTGTCCCAGAACCCGGCGACCGCCTGCTCCTCGAGCGCGGGAGGGACCAGAACGCGGGCGCGGATGAAACGGGATGGCGATCCGGGCGAGCGGCTCAGCTGAAGATGTCCTTCACCCGGCCGAAGAGGTCTTTGTCCTTCTCGCCGGAGGCCGGCCGGGCCGGCTCCTCCGCCTCCAGGAGCTGCTGGTACAGCTCGCGCTGTCTCCGGCTCGGCTTGGAAGGCACGCTGAGCGAGATGCTGACGTACAGGTCGCCCTGATGGCCGCCGCCGGGGCGGGGCAGCCCCTTGGCGCGCATGCAGAAGATGGTCCCGTGTTGCGTGCCCGGCGGGATCGCCAGAAGGGACGAACCGTCAAGCGTGGGGACGTCCAGATCCGCCCCGAGGACCGCCTGCGGAAGCGTGATCGGAAGCTCGACCATCAGGTTCGGTCCGTCGCGCCGGAACAGCGGGTGCTCCTTGACGTGCACGACGACGTAGAGGTCTCCGCCGCGCCCTCCCAGCACGCCGCCCTCGCCCTCGCCGCTGAGCCGCAGGCGGGTGCCGGTATCCACGCCCGCCGGGATCTTGATGTTGAGGTGACGCACCTCGCGACGCCGCCCTTCACCACCGCACGACCGGCATCGCTCGCGCGCCACCGACCCCGCGCCGCCGCAGGCCCCGCAGGTCTGGCTCAGGGTGAAGAATCCCTGCCGATGGACGACCTGACCCTGGCCGCGACAGATATCGCAGGTGGCCCTGGCTCCCCCTTTGGCACCCGTGCCGGAGCAGTCGGCGCAGGTTTCCAGCCGCGGAACGCGGATCTCCTTGTCCGTGCCCCTCGCGGCCTCGAGAAAGTCGACCTCGAGGTCGAAGCGCAAGTCGGCGCCGCGATGCCGGCCACTGCGCGCGCGCCGGCCGCCCCCGAACAGATCGCCCATCGAGAAGCCGAAGAAAGAGCCGAGGATGTCCTCGAAGTCGGAGAAGACCTCGGGGTTGAACCCTCCGAAGCCCTCCGCGCCCTTGAGCCCGGCATGCCCGAACCGGTCATAGCGCGCCCGCTTGTCCTGGTCGGCCAGGACCGAGTACGCCTCGGCGGCTTCCTTGAACCGCTCCTCCGCCTGCCGGTCGCCCGGGTTGCGGTCGGGATGGTATTTCATCGCCAGCTGACGATAGGCCTTCTTGATATCGGCCTCGCTGGCGTTGCGCTCGACCCCGAGCACCTCGTAGTAATCACGCTTCTTCAACGAACGCTCCAGCCCGGCAGTGAACAGCCCGCCGCGGGCGCGCGCCCTCGGTCGCGCTCCTCCCGCCCTACGGTCCCCACCGGGTCGATTAAGACGTGTGCGCCGTGCCGCCGCCCGAGCCCCCCGGCGCCCCCGGCGCGTTGGGGGAAGGATGATACAGGATTACCTCGGTCAGGATCTCGGACGCTTCTCCCAGCTTCTCGAGGGACGCGGTGCACTCGGAAACGCTGGCGGAGGCCAGAGCCTTGCGCGCCCCTTCCAGGATCTTCTTGACCGTGTTCCGTTTCTCCTCGTCCAGGAGGCTGCCGAACTCCGCGAACGACTTCATGTTGGATTCCAGGAGCCCCTCGAGGCGTGCCTGAATCCGGTACAGCTCCGCCCGCTTCTTGTCGGCGTCGGCGTGCTTCTTCGCGTCGTCGATGATGTCGTTGATCTCCTTCTCCGTCAAGCCCCCGGAGGGAGTCACGACGATCGTCTGCTCCTTGTTGGTCGCCATGTCCCGCGCCGAGACGTGCACGATGCCGTTGCTGTCGATGTCGAAGGTGACCTCGATCTGCGGAACGCCTTTCGGAGCGGGCGAGATGCCGATCAGCTCGAACCGGCCGAGCGACTTGTTGTACGACGCGACCTCGCGCTCCCCCTGCAGGACGTTCACTTCGACCTTGGCCTGGTTGTCGGCGACGGTCGTGAAGATCTTCGTCTTGCGGGTCGGGATGGTGGTGTTGCGCTCGATCAGCTTCGTGAACATGCCGCCGCGCGTCTCGATGCCGAGCGACAGCGGCGTTACGTCCAGGAGGACCATGTCCTTGACTTCCCCCTGGAGTATGCCGGCCTGGATGGCGGCGCCGACGCCGACCACCTCTTCCGGGTTCTTGTCGCGGCACGGCTCCTTGCCGAAGATCTCGCGCACCGTGTCGATCACCTTGGGGACGCGCGTCATGCCGCCGACGAGCAGCACCTCGTCGATCTCCGAGGGCTTCAGCCCGGCCAGCGACAGCGCTTCCAGGCACGGCTTGCGCGTGCGGTCGACCAGGTCGGCGGTCAGCTCGTTGAACTTGTCGCGGCTGAGGACGATGTTCAGATGCTTCGGCCCCTTGGCATCGGCCGAGATGAAGGGCAGGTTGATCTCCGAGCGGGTCTCGCCCGAGAGCTCGCACTTGGCCTTTTCGGCGGCCTCCTTCAGCCGCTGCAGCGCCAGTCGGTCCTCCTTGAGCGAGATCCCCTCCTTCTTCTCGAACTCCTGCAGAAGCCATTCCAGGATCCGCTGGTCGAAGTCCTCGCCGCCCAGGAAGGTGTCGCCCGAGGTCGACTTGACCTCGAACACGCCCTGGCCGAGCTGCAGGATGGACACGTCGAAGGTCCCGCCGCCGAGGTCGTACACCACGATCTTCTTCTCCGACTCCTCGTTCAGTCGATACGCCAGGGAGGCCGCGGTCGGCTCGTTGATGATGCGCAGGACCTTGAGTCCGGCGATGCGCCCGGCGTCCTTGGTCGCCTGTCTCTGGCTGTCGTCGAAGTAGGCGGGCACGGTGATGATCGCCTCGTGAACCTCCGCCTGCAGGTGCTCCTCGGCCATCTCCTTCAAGCGCTCGAGGATCATCGCGGAGATCTCCGGTGGGCTGTAGTCCTTGTCGCGGACGCGGATGCGCACGTCCCCGTTCTTGGCGTCGACGATCTGGTACGGAACGTACTTCTTCGCCTGCTGGACCTCGGGAGACCCGAACTTCCGTCCGATGAGACGCTTCACCGAGTAGACGGTGTTGTGCGGGTTGGTCACCGACTGGCGCTTGGCGATCTGGCCGACGAGGCGCTGGCCCTTCTCGGTGAACGCGACGATCGACGGAGTGGTGCGCGCGCCCTCCTTGTTGGGGATCACCAGCGGCGTCCCGCCGTCCATGACCGCGACGCAGCAGTTCGTGGTCCCGAGATCGATCCCCATCACCCTGCTCATGCACCCTCCCCCCCGCCCTGGATCCCCGGCGCCCTGACACTCCGCCCCGACGACACCTTGACGAGCGCCGGCCGCAGCAGCCTGTCGTTGAAGGTGTACCCCTTCTGCATCTCCTCCAGCACCATGTCGGCCTCGAAGCCGGGCACGTCCAGCACCTCGACGGCTTCGTGCAGGCGCGGGTCGAAATGCGCGCCGAGCGCCTCGATCGGCTGCACGCCTTCCCTCTTCAGAAGGTCCAGGAACTGCTGGTGCACCAGCTCGATGCCCCGGCGCAGCGGATCGTTGGACGTCTCTCCTGTCTTCAGCGCGCGCTCCATGTTGTCCAGGACGGGCAGGAGGCGCAGCAGGACTTCGCGCGCCCCTGCGATACCGCTCTCGGCGCGCTCCCGCTCGATACGCTTGCGGAAATTGTCGAATTCGGCCTGCTTGCGCAGCAGAAGGTCGTAGTACTTGTCCTTGTCCCGGAGCGCCTCCTCCAGCTGTCGGGCAGCGGCCCGGGCTGGCTCCGGTGAGGGCGCCGCACGTTCGGGCGCATGGGCCGGGGGGCGTCCCGCCGTGTCGGCCACACCCGTCGTCTCGTCCACCCCGACCACCTCGAGGATTTCGATCGGCTCCTCCTCGTCCTGAGCGGGTCCCTCCGGCTCAGGCGGATCCGCCGGCCTGCGACGACGCGTCGGCATACGACCTCCCGCCCGAATATAGGTCAGTGAAGATGGCCGGTCAATAAACTGGAGAGCAGCCGTGAGATGTAGTCGACCAGGGCGACGGCTCTCTCGTACTCCATCCGGGTGGGTCCCAGGATCCCCAGGAGACCGGTGGAGCGCTCGTCGACGCGGTACGGCGACGCCACCAGGGCCAGATTGCCCAGGGCGGGATCGGACGTCTCGGAGCCGATCAGGACGCGCACGCCCGCCTGGTCGATGCAGCGATCCAAGAGATTGACCAGCCGGTGCTTCTGCTCGAAGGTGACGAACAGGCGGCGCATGGTCTCGACGTCGGAGAACTCCGGGTGCTTCATGATGTTGGTGGTCCCCTCGATGACCAGACGTCGGTCTTCCTGCCCGGCGTCGAGGTAGCGCGTTCCCAGGGTCACGGCATTCCGGAGGAGCTGGTCGAAGGCGGCCTTCTCCTGCGCCATGAGGGCGACGAGCCGGGTCCGGATCTCCGCGAGAGTCAGCCCGGCGAACTCCTCCACCAGATAGCGTCCGGCCCTCTCGAGATCGGTCCGCTCGTAGTCCTCGTCGACCTCGATGAGGCGGTGGCTCACCACGCCCGACCGGTCCACGAAGACGCACAGCACCTTCCGATCGTGCAGTCGGACGAATTCGATGTGCTTCAGGACCGCGTCCTTGATGGGCGGCGCGATGACATACCCGACCTGGCTGGTGAGCCGTGACAGCAGCCGGGGAATGATCTCCAGGGCCTCGCTGAACTCTCCCCCGATGCGGGTCAGGCTCTCGTCGATCAGGACCCGGTCGCGGGAGCCGAGGCGCGCCGGCTGCAGGAGGCTGTCCACGTAGTACCGGTATCCCTTGTCGGTCGGCACGCGGCCCGCCGAGGTATGAGGCTGCGCCAGGAACCCCATCTCCTCCAGATCCGACATGACGTTGCGGACGCTGGCCGGGCTGAGACCCTCCCGGCTCATCTTGGAGATGGTCCGGGATCCCACCGGTTCCCCGGTCAGGATGTAGTTGACGATGACCTTCTTCAGGATTTCTTCGGCGCGGGCGTCGGCAAGGCGTTCCGGCATGGCTCGTTCTTTAGCACTCATGATCGTCGAGTGCCAATATACCGGCCCGGCTGGAACCTGTCAATCGGCCCAAATCCGCGTCCGGACTGGACGACCGCCGCATCAGGGTCCCGGCGTCCCCGTGGGCCGACCGCCCGGAGAACCGCCGGTCTTGGCGACTTCGCGGCTCCTGGCGAGCAGGTAGCCGCGGATGAAGAGGTCGAGATCGCCGTCCAGGACCCGAGCGACGTCGCCGCGCTCGACGGACGTACGGTGGTCCTTGACCAGCGTGTAGGGCTGCAGGACGTACGAGCGGATCTGGCTGCCGAAATCGATGTCCTTCTTCGCACCTTCCTCCGCCTGCCGCTTCTCGTCCCTCCGGCGGCGCTCCAGGTCGTACAACCGGGCCCTCAGGATCTTCATCGCCATATCGCGGTTGCGGTGCTGCGAGCGCTCGTTCTGGCAGGACACCACGATGCCGGTCGGCAGGTGGGTGACGCGCACCGCCGAATCGGTCACGTTCACGTGCTGGCCCCCGGCACCGCTCGAGCGATAGGTGTCGATGCGCAGGTCCTTCTCCTCGATCGCCACGTCAATCTCCTCGTCCAGGTCGGGATAGGCGTAGACCGAGGCAAAGGAGGTGTGGCGCCGTCCCGACGAGTCGAACGGCGAGATCCGCACCAGACGATGGACGCCGCTCTCGGCCCGCAGGAAGCCGTACGCGTTCTTCCCGCGCACCAGGAGGGTCGCGCTCTTGATGCCGGCTTCCTCGCCTTTCTGGTAGTCGAGTGTCTCGACGCGGTAGCCGTGGCCCTCGGCCCACCGCAGATACATGCGATAGAGCATCTCGGCCCAATCCTGGGACTCGGTCCCGCCGGCGCCAGGGTGGATGGTCAGGATGGCGTCACCGGCGTCGTGCTCGCCGGTGAGCATGATCTCCAGCTCCCGGTCGTCGAGCGCCCTCTGCAGGGCCTCGACCGCCTGCATGAGGTCGGCGAAGACATCCTCGCCCTCGCGCGCCAAGTCGGCGCACACCTCCGCCTCCTCGAGCGCCTTCTCGAGGCGCCGGTACGCCTCGATCTCTTCGGTGATCCGGGTCCGGGTTCTCAGAAAGGACTGGGCGCGGGCGGGATCGCTCCAGAGACCGGGGTCGGCGACCTTCGACTCGATGTCGGCGAGCTCCCGGGAGCGGCTCTCCAGATCAAAGGTGCCTCCCGAGCTCCGCGAATCGAGACTTGAGCGCGTCCACCCTTCGCACCAGCTCGTCGATCTCGAAGCTGCGAACGCCCTTGGCCATGGTCTCCTCCGCGCCCGATCAGGTGCCCTGGCGCGAAAACGCCGCGCGGAGCGCGGCGCATTGAAGGATCGTGAGTATAACACACCCCCACGCGAACACGTCCCCGCAGCGGGTGTAGAGCGTGAGGTCGTGCCGCGGCCGCAGCGTCCCGGCGAGCACCGCGCTCTCCATCAGCGGCGCGCGCGCGACGATCCGCCCGTACGGATCGATCAGCGCGCTGATCCCCGTGTTGGCGGCGCGCACCATAGGACGCCGATTCTCTGCCGCGCGCGCGACCGCCATGGCCAGATGCTGCTGGGGTGCCGCTGAGCGCCCGAACCAGGCGTCGTTGGTGATGTTGACAAGAAGCACCGCATCGCGGCGCGCCAGCCGCCGCACGAGCTCCGGGAAGATCGCCTCGTAGCAGATGAAAGTGGCTGTCCGGCCGGCCACGGTCGGCAGCGGCTCGAGCCGCCGACCCGGTGCGAATTCGCCGATCGCTCCCTGGACCATCCGATTGACGAAAAACAGCATCTCCGCGAGCGGAACGTACTCACCGAACGGCACCAGATGGACCTTGGCGTACGACGCCCCCAGGACCCCGTCCGATCCGACGACGAAGGCGGCGTTATAGGCCTTGACGCCCGCGTCCGCGGGAGCGTAATCGACGCTGCCGACGATGAGATCGACGTGGAGGTCGCGAGCCAGGCCGCCGAGAAACGACACGTAAGCCTCGTCCGTCGCGACGCCCGCCCCGCCGGAGCCGGGCGCCGCCGGACGGCGCACCGAGACCGGGCTCGATGATTCGGGCCAGACGATCAATCGCGCTCCGCCTGCCGCGGCCTGGCGCGTGAGACGCGCCAGATCGGAGACGATGGAGGCGGCGCGGACGGGATCCCATTTCACGTCCTGGGCGATGTTGGCCTGGATGGCGGCGACGCTCAGCGCCTTGTCCGCGGAAGCGTCCGCCGCGGACCGCATCGCCACGAGCCCCGTGATGTGGCCGGCCCCGACCAGCGCCAGAAGCGCCGCCGCGGTGGCGCGCGACCGCGCTTCCCCCGCGCGCACGACCAGCAGCGCCGCTCCCGCATTCGCCGCCATGACCAATCCCGACACTGCGTAGATTCCGCCCCAGGCGGCGGCCTGCAGAAGGGCGGTGTTGCGGTACTGGGAATAGCCCAGGAGTCCCCAGGGGAAGCCGGTGAGCAGGCGGCCGCGGGCCAGCTCCAGCGCCACCCAGGCGATCGGCGCGAGCGCCAGCGCCAGCGGACCGGATCGCCGCCAGGACGCGGCGATCAGCCAGGCGAACAGCGCGACATAGGTCGCCAGGTAGAACACGAGGAGGGCGAGGATCAGCCACGACAGGGCCACCGGCAGACCGCCGTAGTCGTGCATCACTCCAGGAATCCAATCGAGAAGAAGAAGGAAGAAGACCGCGCCGCAGGCGTAGCCGCGAGCCAGGGCGCCGCCGCGCCCGACCCCCTCGAGCGACACCAGGAACGGTACCAGGGCCACGAGCGCCGCGAGACCCAGATCGGCCGGTGGATAGGCCAGAGAGAGCAGGAGTCCGGACAGGCACGCGAGCAGCGGGCCGCGCCACGTGCCGTCGAGGCGTCTTCTAGCACTCATGAAGCAGGAGGCGAATCGGCTCCCGGACGTCCACCAACCCCTGAGCGGCCTTGTCGAGACCGGCGAGAAACAGCGTCCTTTCACCCCACGCCGCGCTGTCCCTGCGCAGGGCGGCGGCCCCGCCCTGCGCGGACGCCATCGGGAGGATCCGCCCGCCGTCGACGGCATCGCACACCGGCGTCAGCCGGAGCAGCCCCGAGCCCCGGCACGAAGAGCATCCCGGGGCCACGCAGTACGAGCCGGCGGGTGGCCGGCGATGGCGCGGCGCCGGGGTCAGAAGATCGCCCAAATCCACCGGACGGCGGCAGACGTCGCACAGCCGCTCCATCAGGCGCACGCCCAGGATGCCACCCAGGAACGGCTGAACGCGCGTCGCCACTCCCCGGCGCGCGATCGACTCGGCGGCGGCGCAGGCGTCGATCGCCGGCTCGACGGCGGCGATGGTGAACCGCCTGGCGGCCTGTTCGGCTACGGCCGCGATGCCCCGCGCGGTCAGGAGATCGGGCAGGACGAGCAGGTCGGGGCCCTCCGCCAGGGCTCCCTCGAGGATCGGCTCGAACGCGATCTCCTGTTCGTCGTGAGGAGCATCGACGGAGCGCAGCGAGTCGTGTCGGGCCACCCCGCCGACGGCGACGCGACGCGGACAGCGATCGTCGAGGAGCGTCAGGATGCAGGACACTCCTGCCGCGACGTCCGTCGTGTCGGATCCCGCGACCACGAGGAGCCCGCGCTTTTCGTCCGCGAGACGATCGACGATACGCGCCAGCGCCGGACAATCGCCCGCGATCTCCTCGCGCGTCGGGACGGCGATGCGCTCCTCCCGCAGGTCCAGGCGATAGACGTCCCCCTCGAACCCCGGGATCGCAGAGACCGAGACGCACACACGGCGCCCCTCGATCAGGGCGACGAACCGCCCCTGCCGCGGCACGATGCGTCCGCGCGACGACATGCCCGACACCCCTTCCAGCAGAAGGGCCAGTCCCGGGTAGGCCCCGCGCGGCTGCGGCAGCTCCTGCCCCTCCGCGCCCCGTCCGTTGAAGGTCACCCGCAGCGCCTGCGGCCCCGGCTCGATGGCGATCTGGCGCGCGTGCCTGCGCACGGCCTCCGCCGCGATCGACCGGAGCCTTTCGCCGGCGGGCGCGTCCGGGCCGAGCGTCTCGGGGAGGGAGGGCAGAATCCTCCGGCGTCGATCCGACACGATCAGATGGTGATCGCCGCCAGCGCGGTAGATCACCCCCCTCTCCGCCTCCGGCGCGTAGAACCGGCCCAGCGCCTCCGCGAGGAGCGACGGCGGGCAGATCAGCGGGTCCACGGCGAGGCCCGTCATCTCCTCGGTGGCCGGAATCAAGGCGGCGTTGTCCGCGCTCGCGAGACCGAGCACCAGGATGCCGTCCTCGACACGCAGCGGCACCATGCCGTAGTGGTGGGCCAGGCGTCCCGGAATCAGATCGATAGGCGGCCCCGAGCGCAGGCCCTCCTGGAGATCCGGCACGAGGATGTCCATGTGGTCGGCCAAGAACAGGTGCAACGCGGCGGGCGTCGCCAATCCCAGCTTGAGGAGATTGAAGCCGAGGCGGCCGCCGCGAAGGCGCTGCTCCTCCAGACCGAGCGCGACCGCCCGGCGCGTGGCGATCCCCGCCTCGACCAGAAGATCGCCCAGGAGCCTGCGATCGTCCCGTGACACGCGGCCGCCGCTCAACTCACTGACCCTCCTGCAGGACCCACGGGCTCATGTGATTCCGGCGCAGGGCCCGCGCCGCCGCCTCGGCCTCCTGTCGTGTCAGATAGCGTCCGGCGCGAATCCGATACACCACCGGGCGACCCGATCGATCCTCCAGCACGACCGCCGGGTAGCCGCGCGCCGCCAGGCGGTCGCGCGTGCGTCTGGCGAGGGCGGGGTCCCGCGTGGCCAGGACCTGGACGATGTACGCGCCCGACCCGGTGGAGCCGCCCCCGGCGGCGGAGCCCGCCGTATCCTTATTACTAGCCTGCGGCGGTCTAGCAGGCCCCGTGCTTCCGGGAGCCCCGGCGCGTTCCCGCGGGGTTCCGTCGGTGAACCCCGGCACGGCCGCGGCTCCCACCGCCCCACCGCCCGAGCCGAGCGTCCTGTAGAAGGTCAGATCGCCGGGGGCGCTCAGCTGCTGTGGACCGCCGTCCGTGTCGCCGAGCGCCGACGGGGTGGCGCCGGCGTCCTCCGCGACCCCCGGCCTGACGGCCCGGCTGGTCCAGCGGCAGAGGCCAAGGAGCACCGCCACGACGATACCGACACGCAGCAGGAGCGACCGGACGGAGCCCGCTCCACTCAACGATTCCCCCCCATCGCCTCGAGCGTCTCCTGGTCCGCCTCGGACACGCCGATGGAATTCTTTCCGGACAGCTTGATCTTCTGCATCGCCTTGTCGGCGCACTTGATCAGTCCGAGGCTGGTGCGCGCGTGGTCCGGATACGCCGCGATCCCGAACGATGCGGTGAGGGTCATCCCGGGCGTGTCGTCGACCAGGAACGTCCGGCTGCCGAGGGAGACGCGCAGCCTCTCCGACAGCTCGCAGGCGCCCCGCAGGTCGGTCTCGGGCAGGACGACGCAGAACTCGTCGCCCCCGTACCGGAACAGCTTGTCGCTGCCGCGAATCTCGCTCACCAGCCGGCGCGACACCTCGCGCAGCGCCTTGCTGCCCATGGCGTGCCCGAAGCGGTTGTTGATCTCCTTGAGGTTGTCCATGTCGAGGAAGATGAGCGACAGGGAGGTCGAGTAGCGGTGCGCCCGGTAGACCTCCTCGCTGAGGAAGCGATCGAAGTACCGCCGGTTGTACGACTCGGTCTGGTCGTCCTTGATGATCAGCTCCTTGTAGCGCTCGACCAGGAGGGAGTTGAGCAGCGCCGGGATCAGCTCGGGCACCAGGCGGCCGATCCGATCGACCTCGGCCGGCGCGAAGCCCCCGCCCTCCCGCGCCATGAGCAGGATCCCCAGGAGCGCCCCGGCGCCCGGCAGGGGGACCGCCAGGACCGGATCGATCGCCAGACGGCGCAGGGCCTCGGGGGCGCGCGTCATCGTGGGGGTGAACGACGCCGAGGGGGGTCCCGGCCCGCGCAGCTCGGCGAGGTCGAGCGTGACGATCCCCTTGCGCCGCGGATCGTCGGGGGGGATGTGCGACGCCTGCAGATGGAAGGTGTCCTGCTCCGCGTCGTAGAGATACAGCAGAGCGGCGGTCGCGCGGCCGACATCCATGCCGGCGCGGACGGTGGCGTCCGACACGGCCGTGAGATCGAGCAGGCGGGCCGCGCCGAGAGCGGCGCGGGCGATGAGCAGGTCGTCCTCGATCTGGTCCGGACTCACGGGTCGGCTTCCCCCCGAGGTCGACACTCAGGCGATCTTCTTCTTGAGCGCTTCCAGGATGTCGATCGGGACCGGGAAGATGATCGTCGAGTTCTTCTCGGTGGCGATCTCGGTCAGCGTCTGCAGGTAGCGCAGCTGCAGGGTCGTGGGATTGGCGGAGATGACCTCCGCGGCCCTCGCCAGCTGGGCCGACGCCTGGAACTCACCCTCCGCGTGGATGATCTTGGCGCGCTTCTCGCGCTCGGCCTCCGCCTGCTTGGCGATGGCCCGCTGCATCTCGGCCGGGAGATCGACGTGCTTCACCTCGACCATCGACACCTTGACGCCCCAGGGATCGGTGTGCCGGTCGAGGATCTGCTGCAGCTCGGCGTTCAGCCTCTCCCGCTTGCTCAGCAGGTCGTCCAGCTCGACCTGACCCAGGACGGCGCGCAGGGTCGTCTGCGCCAGCTGCGACGTGGCGTAGTGGTACTGCTCCACCTCCACCACCGCCCGGTTGGGGTCGATGACCCTGTAATAGACCACCGCGTTCACCTTGACCGACACGTTGTCGCGGGTGATCACGTCCTGAGGCGGAACGTCGTGCACCACAGTTCGCATCGACACGCGCACCATTCTTTCGATCGGGAAAATCACCAGGGTGACGCCCGGCCCGCGCGCCGCCCCTGTGAGGCGCCCCAGGCGGAAGACGACGGCCCGCTCGTACTCGTTCAGGATCTTGATGCTGGAGAACGCCCAGAGCGCGACGAACACGATCGCCACCATCCAGAACGGTCCCGTAGCGATTGAACCACCCATGAGACCTCCTCCGCGGCTTCCCGCGGCGTCACGAAACCTCTTCGACCTCCAGAACGAGGTCCTGCACGCGCGTGACGCGCACCTTGGCCCCCTTCCTGATCGGGCGGGCCGTCCGGGCGTTCCAGGACTCGCCGTGCACGAACACCTGGCCCTCGGGCTCGAGGTCGGTCAGCGCCATGCCCCGCTCGCCCAGCAGACCGGCCGACCCTGTCGACGGCTTGCGGCGTGCCGTCCTCACCACCAAGGTCGTCAGGATCGCCATGATCACGCCCGCCGAGCTCGCGACCGCGACGATCGCGAGACGCGCCATGCCGAGCTGCGGCGTCCCCGGCTGGCCCTTGAACAGCAGGAGCGCGCCCAGGACCAGACAGACCATCCCTCCGGCCGTCAGCGTACCGTAACTCGGCACTTTCAGTTCCAGGAGAAACATGACGATCCCGGCGATCACCAGCGCGACGCCGCCCCAGTTCATCGGGAGGATCTGCATCACCAGGGCGAAGAGCAGCAGACAGATCGCGCCGATGACACCCGGGGCGATCATGCCCGGATGGGTGAACTCGACGTACAGGCCGACGATCCCGCCGAACAGAAGGACGAGCGCGATGAGCGGGCTCGCCAGATAGCTCAGGAATCGATCGCGCAGGGACATGTCCAGCGTCTGCAGGCGCGCTCCACCGAGGTGGAGCGTCTGGCTGCGGCCGTCGAAGCGCCGGATTGTCTTGCCGTCGAGCGTGGACAGGATCTCCTTCTCGTCACGGCACACGTAGTCGATCAAGTGCAGCTTCAGCGCCTCGCGCTCGGTAAAGGCGCTGCTCTGGCGGACGGCCATCTCCGCCTCCTTCTGGTTCCGGCCGCGGTTGCTGGCCAGGGTGCGCGCATAGGCGGCCATGTCGTTCTCGATCTTCGCCGCCATCGGCGAGTCCTTCGGGATGTCGCCGGTCAGGACGACCGGGTGCGCTGCGCCGAAGCGCGTCCCGGGCGCCATGACGGCGACGTCGGCGGCGATCGTGATGAAGAAGCCCGCCGAGGCGGCCTTGCTGCCGTCGACGAACACCACCACCGGCACGCGCGACGAGGTAATCGCCTGGACCACGTCCTCCATCGAGGTGACCAGACCGCCGGGGGTGTCGATCTCGATGATCAGGAGGGCGGCGGCGTCCTCGTTCGCCTTCTTGATCGCCTCCTTCGTGTAACGGGCCGAGATCGGGTGGATCATGTCCTTGAGGCTGACGGTGTAGACGAGAGGCCCGGCGCCGGGAGCCGACGTCGGAGCGGCCCGTGCGGACGGCACCGCGGCCGCGCCGAGCGACAGCAGGGCGAGGAGGGCGCGCGGCGCGAAGCGGCGAGTTCGGGTCATTCGTCCCGGGCACCGAGAAGGGTCCGCAGACGCTCCACGCCGACACGGATCCGGTCGAGCGACAGCGCGTACGACAGGCGCAGGTAGCCCGGCGTCCCGAACGCCTCCCCCGGCACGGTGGCGACGCCGATCTCGCTCATCAGACGGCGGGCGAACGCCACGGAGTCCTGGCAGCGCAGCGCCGTCATGGCGCCGCTCACGTTCGGAAAGACGTAGAAGCTCCCGGGCGGCAGGAGGCAGGTGACGCCGCGGATGCGGTTGAGCGAATGGACCAGCTCGTCCCGCCGCTTCCTGTACTCCTCCCGCATGGAGGCGACCGAATCCTGCCGTCCGGTCAGCGCCTCGACGGCGGCCGCCTGGGAGATCGACGACGTGTGCGTGGCGTCGTGCGACTGCACCTTGCGCAGGGCGTCGATGAGCGGGCGCGGGCCGAGCGCATAACCGACGCGCCAGCCGGTCATGGCGTAGGTCTTGGACAGCGAATTGACCAGGACCAGCCGCTCGCGCAGGCGGGCGTGATGGGAGGCGAACGAAGCGAACGTCCCCGGTCCGTAGTGGAAGGTGTCGTACGTCTCGTCCGAGATCACCCAGGCGCCGATCCGGGCGGCATACGCCGCCAGGCGCTCGACCTCGTCGGGCGGGAGGACCGCGCCACTCGGGTTGCACGGCGAGTTCACGATGATTGCCTTGACGTCTCCCTGCGCCTCGAGATCCCGGGCGCGCGGCACGAAGCCGTCGCTCTCCCGCGCCGCCACGACCACCGGCGTCGCTCCGCACAGGCGCACCTGCTCGGGGAACGAGACCCAGTACGGCGAGAAGACCGCCACCCGATCCCCCGGCTCGAACAGCGCCAGGGCGGCCAGGAACAGGACGTTCTTGCCTCCGCAACCGCTGAGCACCTCGTCGGCGCTCCAGGCGGCGCCCCAACGCTCGCGATAGCGCGCGGCGATCGCCCGACGCAGCTCGAGGACGCCGGCGGTGTCGGTGTAATGCGTCCGGTTGTCCTGCAGGGCCGCGACGGCCGCGCGCTTGATGTTCTCGGGCGTGTCGAAATCCGGCTCGCCCGGGCCGAAGTCGACGACGTCCACGCCGCGCTCGCGCAGGGCCTTCGCCTCCATCATGACCGTCAGCGTCGGGGACACGCTGACCGCTTCCAGGCGCCGCGCCAGACGTCCGTGGTCCGCGCTCATCGGGATTCCATCCGGTGGCTCGCGGGCGCGGCAAAGCGGCGCTTCAGCCGGGTTGCCACGTCGGGGGGCACGAGCCCCCCCACGTCGCCGCCGAGACGGGCCACCTCCTTGACCAGGCGGCTGCTGACGTAGGAGTAGGTCTCCGACGGCATCATGAAGACGGTCTGGATGCCGGGCTCGAGACGCTGGTTCATCTGGGTCATCTGGAACTCGTACTCGAAGTCGGACAGGGCGCGCAGACCGCGCACGATCACCTGGGCGCCGCGCGCCCGCGCGAACTCGACCAGGAGCCCGTCGAACACCTCCACCGCCACGGCCGGCCGCTTGCCGACCACCGCGCGCAGGATGGCGACCCGCTCGTCCAGGGAGAACAGCGGATCCTTCTCCGGATTGCGCAGGATGGCGACGATGATCCGATCGAACAGCGTCTCGCCTCGCGAGATGATGTCGAGGTGGCCGTTGGTGATCGGGTCGAACGTACCCGGGTAGACCGCCGTCAGCTTCATCCTTCCACCTCCGGACCGACGCGCTGCCGCCCACGCGACCGCAGCTCGGCAGCGTGCCGGAGCGCGGCCGCCGTGACCTTCTCGCCCGCGAGCATGCGCGCCAGCTCCCGCACCTTCCCCTGATCGTCGAGCGTCTCGACCGCCACCTCGGTCCGGCGCGCCGCCGCGCGCTTGCTGACCAGCACGTGCCGGTCGGCGTGCGCGGCGATCTGCGGCAGGTGGGTCACGCAGATCACCTGGTGCCGGCGGGCCAGGGCACGCAGCTTGCGACCGACCGTCTCCGCCACCGCGCCGCCGATCCCCGCATCGACCTCGTCGAAGACCAGGACGCGCGGCTCTCCTTCCCGGCGCAGCGCTCCTTCGAGGGCGAGCATGACCCGCGACAACTCGCCTCCGGAAGCCACCGAGGCGAGCGGAGCCAGCGGCTCCCCCGGGTTGGCCGCCAGGAGGAATTCCACCACGTCGTATCCCGTGACGTCAACGGCGACCTCCTCGCCCTCGACCCACAGCCCCGAACCCTGCGCGGGGCGATGCCGGACGTCGACGGCAAAGCGCGATTTCTCCATCGCCAGCTCGGCCAGCTCGGTCTGCACCCGTCTCTCCAGCTCGCGGGCGGCGGCGCGCCGCGCCGCCGAGAGATCGGCCGCCAGGCGCAGCGCCTCGGTCCTCAGACCCTCGACGCGTTTCTCCAGCTCCTCCACGGACTCGCCGCCGCCGACCAGCTGGGACATCTCCTCGGCCGCCTCTTCGCGCCGCCGCAGCAGATCCTCCTCGTCTCCTCCGGGCGCATGCTTGCGCAGGAGCGTCTCCAGGACCTGGAGCCGATCGTCGATCGCCTCCAGTCGGTGCGGCTCGAAGTGGAGACCCGACGGGTAGTCGCGCAGCAGGAAGGCGATTTCCTGAAGATCGGCGCGCGCCGTCTCGGCGCGCGCCAGAGTCTCCTGGAGACCGGCGTCGAAGCGCGCCAGCTCGCGCAGCGCGCGATTCGCCTCGCTCAGGCGCGACAGCGCGGCCGCCTCGCCTTCGTACAGGGCCTCGTACGCCTGGCGCGCGTTCCGCAGGATCGCCTCGGCGTTGCGCAGCAGCTCGCGCTCGGCGCGCAGCGCCTGGCGCTCTCCCGGACGCACCGCCGCCCGATCGATCTCCTCGATCTGGTAGCGCAGGACGTCGACGCGCTGGGCCAGCCGCTGGGCTCCCTCGCGCATCGACCGCAGACGCCCGGCCGCCGTCTCGAGACGGCGCGCCGCATCCGCCATGCCTTCGAGCCTGTCGGCAAGTCCGGCGTGGCGGTCGAGGAGCGCGCGGTGGCTGTCCGCCTGGAGGAGCGATTGCTGCTGGTTCTGACCGTGCACGTCGACCAGCGCCGCGCCGAAGGCCTTGAGGTCGGCGATCGGCGCCAGCGATCCGCCGGCGAAAGCGCGGCCCCGGCCGTGGGCGAGAATCTCGCGCCGCATCACGATCGATCCGGCGTCGGTCGCGTAGCCGCGCTCGTCCAGGAAGGCGCGCGCCGCCCGGTTCGACGAGACGTCGAACTCCGCCTCCACCGAGGCGCGCTCTTCGCCAGCACGGATGGCCTCCGGGCCGGAGCGCTCCCCGAGGACGAGGGCGAGCGCGTCGACCAGGATCGACTTGCCGGCCCCCGTCTCCCCCGTGAGCAGATTGAGACCGTGTCCGAGGTCGAGCGTCAACTCGCGAACGATCGCGAGGTGTGTGATGTGCAAGCAACGGAGCATCGAACTCGTCTTGTGGAGGGTGCCCTGCCGCGCGGGTTCGATCGGCCGCGCATGCTATCAGAGGGATTCCGGGTTGTCAAGGAACGGAGCGTGTGTTAACTTACGGTCCTCGAACCTGTTGCACGATCGCACGCCCTGCACAGGAGACCCCCGATGACGTTCGCCTCAGGACTGATCCTGGCCGCCACGCCGGCCGGACAGGGGGATATCCTGCGCCTGATCGCCGACTCCGGTGCGCTCGTCAAGTTCGTGCTCCTGATCCTGCTCGGCTTCTCGGTGCTGTCGTGGGCGGTGATTCTCGAGCGGCACCGGGCCCTGCGCCGATCGGAGGCTGACACGGTCCGATTCCTGCAGGCCCTGGAGCACGAGAAGCGGCTGGCCGACCTGCGCGACCGCAGCGGCCGTTACCAGGCCAGCCCCCTCGTGCCGATCTTCAGCGCCGGATTCAAGGAGTTGACGACGGCCGTCGCCGAGGCCGTCAACCGCTATCGCGGGCACGCCGGCTTCCCCGACGAGGAGCGCGGCCGCATCCTCGAGCGCGTGCGCCGTCGGCTCGAGGAGACGGCGGCGGGCGAGGCCGAGCGTCTGGACCGCAATCTCAGCCTCCTGGCGACCACGGGCGCCGTCACGCCGTTCATCGGCCTGTTCGGGACCGTCTGGGGGATCATGAACGCCTTCCAGGGGATCGGTATCGCCGGCTCGGCCAGTCTCGCGGCGGTGGCTCCGGGGATCTCGGAGGCGCTGGTCACCACCGCCGCCGGGCTGTTCGCCGCCATCCCGGCGGTCGTCGGGTACAACCTCCTGCTGGCCCGGGCACGCCGCCTGGGCGGCCGCATCGATCGGTTCGTCCTCGGATTCGCCTCGATCGCGGAGACCCAGATCGAGGCCGGCCGCGCCGCCTCGACGGTCGTCGAGGCGGGCAAGATCCGCGTCTGACACGATGGCGATGACGCTTCCGGGCCGGGGCCGCGGGCGTTACGGCCCGGCGCTCTCGGACATCAACGTGACGCCCCTGGTGGACGTGATCCTGGTCCTGTTGATCATCTTCATGGTCACCGCCCCGATGATGACGCGCGGCATCGACGTGCGGCTGCCGAAGACCGAGTCGGGCTCGGACGCGACCGATCAGCGGCTGGTGGTTTCGATCGACAGCGACAACACAGTCTACCTCAACGATCACCCAGTGAACGTGAACCTCCTCACCGATCGGCTGAAGACCGAGATCAAGCGGACCGGCATCGACTTCGTCTTCCTGCGCGCCGACCAGGACGTCCCGTACGGCCGGGTCATGGTCGTGATGGACCAGATCAAGAAGTCCGGGGCCGATCGGGTCGGCATGGTGACCCAGGCGGCCCGCCCGGCCGAGAAGAAGAAGTCCTCGAAATGAGCCCGCGTCTCGACCCGTTCGACCTCGGCCCGCCGTCGCTGCCGTGGAGGCTGACCCTGGCGCTGTCGATTGGTCTTCACCTGATCGGCTTCTTCCTGGTGTTCGGATTGCCGCGGCTCCTGCCGCGCCCCGCCTTCACGCCGGTGTACGTCGTCGATCTCGTTTCCCTCCCGGGCGGGCCCGCCGTCGGGACACCTCCCGCCGCCGCGCCGGAGTCCCGTCCCGCCGCACCGGCGCCGGCAGCGGCACCCAAGAAAGAGGACAAGGCGATCACGCTGCCGGAGCGCGGCGCGAAGAAGGCGCAGCCGAAGAAAACTCCCGAGACGAAGAAGACACCGGAAGCGCGCCCGACCCCGGCGAAGAGCGTCGAGACGAAGAATCCGGCGACGCCGCGGGGCACGCCCGCACCGTCGGAGCCTGCGGCGAGCGCCACCTCGACGGCCGGCTCGCCAGGCGGCACGGGCGCTCCGGGCGGCGGCTTCGGCGGCAGTGGTGAGGCGCAGACCGACGCGCTCAACTTCTACTCCGCGCTGGTCAAGAAGAACATCGAGAACGCGTGGAAGAAACCCCTCTACCCGGCGTCCGAGACCAGCCGCAAGACGTTCACCACCCAGGTCCGGGTCATCGTCACGAGCAGCGGTCGGGTGAACAGCGTCGTCATCGTGGCGCCGAGCGGGTACGAGGCGATGGACCAGTCGGTGACGGATGCGGTCCATGACGCCATCTTTCCGCCGTTCCCGTCGTCCCTCGGCTATCCTGTCCTCGCGCTGCCGATCGAGATGGTCCTGACGCCCGACTAGCGCGGGAAGACCGGGAGACTCGATGAGACGCCTGGAGAAGCGACCGTTCCTTTCGGCGGGCCTGATCCTGCTCGGCGGGCTGACCGCCGCTCTGGCGGCCGCGCGCCGGGACGCGCCCGAGCAAGGTCAGACCCCGCCGCCCGAGGCGCCGATCCCGACGGCCCCGATCATCCAGATCGTCGGCACCGCCAAACCGAAGATCCCGATCGCCCTTCCGTCGTTCCAGGCGTCGGCCGACGGCCGGGCGAAGGACCTGTCGAAGGAGACGCGTGACACGCTGCGCGACGACCTCGACATCTCGGGTTACTTCGCGATCGTCCCGGAGGAGTACCACAAGCTGGTCCGTCCCGACAGCGGCGGCCACATCGCCTTCAAGGAGTGGCAGGGCGTCGGCGCCGAGGCGCTCGTCCTCGGCGAGCTGCATCTCGAGGGGACGGCCGTCGTGTGCGAAGGGCGGCTGTACGACACCACGGACCAGAAGCTCCTGCTGGGCAAGCGCTACCGCGGCGAGCCGGACCTGACGCGGGTCATCGCGCACCGGATGAGCAACGAGATCGTGCAGCAGTACACCGGTCAGCCCGGCATCGCCCTCACCCGGATCGCCTTCGTGTCGCAGGTGGGGAAGGCGAAGGAAATCTACGTCATGGATTACGACGGGGCGCGCGCCAAGCGGATCACCGGCAACGGCGCCATCAATCTCTCCCCCGCCTGGTCGCCCGACGGCAAGGAGATCGCCTTCGTGTCGTACCGCACCGGCGCGCCCGAGCTGATGATCATCAACAACGACGGGGCCCTGCGGGAGGCCTTCCCCCAGAAGGGCGAGCTGAACAGCGCCCCCGCCTGGTCGCCCGACGGCGGCACGCTGGCCTTCTCCAGCAGCCGGGACGGGAACGCGGAGATCTACCTGCTGCGCGTGTCCGATCGCTCGCTCAAGCGCCTGACCAGCAACGACGCCATCGACACCTCTCCGACCTGGTCCCCGGACGGCCGGCAGATCGCCTTCACGTCGGACCGCGCCGGCAGCCCGCACATCTATGTCATGGATTCCGATGGCGGCAACGTGCGCCCCCTGACTCCGGAGGTGTCCTATTGCGACGCCGCGTCGTGGTCTCCGCTGGGCGACAAGATCGCCTTCACGGCGAGGGTGGCGGGCGGCTTCGACATCTTCATCCGGGACGTCAAGGCCTACGAGAAGGACCCCCAGGGCGCCCCGATCGGCCGGCTCACGGACAATGCCAACATCAACGAGTGGCCGCGCTGGTCGCCCGACGGCCGTCATCTGGCGTTCGCCTCGAATCGGACCGGCAATTTCGACATCTACACGATGGACTTCGACGGCTCCCACGTGCGCCGCCTGACCCACGGCGGCAACAGCTATTCGCCCGCGTGGTCGCGCTGAGCGCTTGAACCGCGTGCTATAATCCCGCCGTTCGGATCGCTCGAGAGGATCCTTCGAAGACGCGCGGCCCGAAGGCTTCGCGCCGCGCCATCCGGGCCGGATTACGTTCACGAAACGGCCCTTCCACCGATCGGGAGGTGACGCGATGGGTCAAGGCGTTTCCCGCTGCCTGACGCTTCTGATTCTTGCCGTATCGATGGTCGTGATGGTCGCGGCCTGCAAGAGCGCTCCCCCGGCCGAGGCGCCGGTGACCGCGCCACCCACGTTCGAGGCGGGCAAGTCCGCCAAGCCCGCCGAGAAGGTCGAGGAGAATACCGGATTCAAGGCGGCCGAGCCGCAGAGCGAGGCGGTCAAGGAATCGGCCTCCTCGCTGGCCGAGAAGCTGAACGCGCAGGGCGTCCTGAAGCGGGTCCATTTCGACTTCGACAAATACGATCTGAGGCCGGAGGCGATCCGGACGCTCGGCGACAACGCCGCCTCGATGAAACAGTACCCCCAGTTCAAGGTGCGCATCGAGGGTCACTGCGACGAGCGCGGCACGGTGGAGTACAACCTCGCCCTGGGCGAGAAGCGGGCCCGGGCGTCGCGCGACTACCTGGTCTCCCTCGGGACGCCCCCGGGTCGTCTGAGCATCGTCTCGTTCGGCAAGGAGCGCCCGCTCGACCCGGGTCACAACGAGTCGGCCTGGGCCCAGAACAGGCGCGATGAATTCACCTTCGTGGCCGAATAAGGATTCGCCGACCGGAGGGAGGGCGGTCCCCGCGTGAACCGGAGCGCCATGGGATGGAGTCGCGCGGCCGCCCTCGCGGCGTTTCTGGCCGTCGCGTCCGCCGCTTGCGCCAGCGCCGGCGGCGAGGCGCAGCTGCAAACTGATCTCGACGCCCTGCAGCAGCAGGTCTGGAGACTGCAGAAGGACAACGTGGCCCTGAAGCAGCAGCTCGCCCAGACCGACGCCGCCACCGCCGCGCCCGATCCGTCGGCCGCGGAGATGCGTGTCCGGCTCGAGAGCCTGACGCACGAGCAGGAGGTCCTGCGCACCCGGGCCGACGAGTCGGATCAGCGGCTTTCCGTCCTGGCGGGCGATCTGCACTCCCTGCGCGACGCGCTCGAAACGTTCATGCGGACCCAGGCCGCCATGCCGGCGCCGGCCCCCCCGGTACAGGCCGCCGCCGCGGCAGCGGCGTCCGCCCCCGGATCGAGCGACG
>CAYLND010000031.1:0-30082 GCA_964384905.1 uncultured Acidobacteriota bacterium | reverse complement strand
GCCCTGCGGGAGCCGATGACCGAGACCGCGCCGGTCGCCATTGCCCTGCGCCTGCCGGGGCGGGCGGGCGATCGCACGCTGAGGGCGCGCGGTCTGGTCGTGCGCCAGGTTTCGCCCGATCCGGACTCTCATCTCATTCCCGGGATCGGCGTGCGCTTCGTTGAGATCGATCCGGCCGACGAGGAGCGGATCGACCGGTACGTGAACGCCGCCGGCGAGGGGGACGATGATCCGCCCGCCGGGGCCGTCTCGGAGAGGCGCGGCGCCTGATGCGTTCCGGAGAACCGCTACCCCCGACGGTGATGGTGGTGGATGACGACGGCGACATCCTGGACATGACCCGGCTCGTGCTCGAGGGCGGTGGATTCAGGGTCGTGCCGGCCGCCTCGGGCCCCGAGGCGCTCCGAACGCTGGAGCAATCGCGCCCCGATCTGATCCTGCTCGACATCAACATGCCCGGAATGGATGGCTGGCAGCTTCTCAGGATGCTGAAGGTGGACGAGAGGACGACGTCCATCCCGGTCGCCATGTTCTCGATCAAGATGGAGGTGCGCGACCGGTTGCACGGGATGCAGGAGGGCGCCTTCGACTACATCACCAAACCGTTCTCCTGCGAAGAGCTTCTGTTCCGCGTGCGGCGGATCTTCGAGACGCTCGAGCGCGGGGTCATGGCGTGAGACCGGTCGTCGATCGAGGGCCGGAACCCGGGGCGGATGCGGCACGCCGCCTGCGCTCCTCCTTCCTGCGCATGAAGGGCGCGCTCCACGACCCCATCACCGGTCTGTGCTCGTACACGCTCTACCTCGACGAGCTGGAGATGCAGTGCGCCGGTCGCCGTCTGGGTGTCATCGTCCTGGAATTCCCGGGACTGGGCTGGCTGGAGCAGACGCACGGGTGGGAGATCAGCGACCGGTTTCTTCTGGGCGCGGGTTCGCTTCTGGAGGCGATGCGCGGACGGGTGTTCCCGGACGGCACCGTCATCTCGCTCGACGGGGTCTACGGGAACGCCTTCACTCTCTTTCTGAGGCAGGGTCGGCGCGGCGGCGAGATCGCCGTGGCGGAGCTGGCGGAGATTTCCGGGCTGCTGTCCGCCCACCTGAAGACACGTCTGGCCGGGGCCGCCTGGGCGCCCTCGCCGCCCGCCATCGACTTCTCGGTCGGCTTTGCCCTCGTCTTTCCGAACCCCGCGGCCCGCTTCGAGAGAATGGTGCATCAGGGTATCCGCGAGGCGCGCGGCATGACCCTGCGGGAGGCCGACCGCGTGCAGCTCGAGCGCGCGGCCGAGCTCCGGGCCATCCTGCACGAGGGTCGCCTCACGACGCATTACCAGCCGATCGTCGACATGGAGCGCGGGTCGATCATGGGCTACGAGGCGCTGACTCGCGGGCCGCGTCACACGGCGTTCGAGGTCCCGAAGGCCCTGTTCTCCTTCGGGGATCGGAATCATCTCTCGTCCGAGCTGGATGTCCTGTGCCGCCGCCAGGCGTTGATGAACGCGCGCGGGTTCGATCCCCGCAAGAAGCTGTTCTTGAACTCGCTGCCCGAATCCCTCGGGACTCCGGGGCTCGTCGAGCAGAACCTGCAGGCGGTCCTGGAGGAGGTCGGCCTCCGCCCCGACCATCTGGTCCTCGAGATCACGGAGCGCTCGGAGATCCTGGATTTCGAGGCCTTCGGCCGCGAGCTCGAGCGCCTCCGCAAGAGGGGCTATCTGGTCGCGATCGACGACGTGGGAACCGGCTACTCCTCCCTGCAGACGGTCTCCGAGATCGCGGCCGATTTTCTGAAGATCGACATGTCGCTCATCAAGAACATCCACCGGAGCCTGATCAAGCAGGACCTGGTGGGCTCCCTGGTCCAGGTGGCTTCCCGGACCCGCACCCGGGTCATCGCCGAAGGGATCGAGTCCGAAGAGGAATGCCAGGCTCTGCGCGCGTGCGGCGTCCGCCTGGGGCAGGGGTTCTATTTCGCCCGACCGGCGCCGGCGTTCCCCGTGCTCGCACGCGGCGGGTTGGGAACCGCGTAGGGCGCGCGCCGCTCCGGCCGTTCCGTCCCGCCGGAGCGCGATGGAGGACGAGGACTCCATGGGCAACTCGCTGGAAGGCAACCTGCTCGTCGCCGCCGGGGTCGGGCTGGTGGCCGGCGTCGTGGCCGTCGCGCTCGCCGTCCTGAGCATCGGCCTGCTGCGCCGCTCCTTGCGCCGGCTGGCGGCCCATCTCGAGGAGCTGCGCCGGCACCCCCTGCTGGGCGTCCTTCCGGACGAGCCGGATCCCCTTTTGGGAGCGCTCGCCCTCGAGATCAACCACCTGGTCTCGGACCTGCGCGCGCGCCTGCAGGAGAGCCAGAAGCGCTCCGCCGACCTCGAGCGCCTCGCCGCGGGCCCACCGGACCTGGCGCTCGTGGGCGCGGACTCCGACTGGGGTATCACGTTCTTCAGCCGGGGGGCCGTGGCGCTCCTGGGCTGGCCGGCCGAGGAGATCGGCGGCCGGCACGTCGAGGCGCTGTTCGGGCCGGGGGAGTGGGAGCGGATCCTTCCCAAGCTGTCGCGACGATCCCTGCGCGAGACCGGGGTCTCGCAGTCGCTCAGGATGCAACGCCGCGACGGCACGCTGTTCCCGGCTTTGGTTTCGGTCGCGGGCCTGCCGGGCGAAGCGGGAGGGGTGCTCGTGGCGGCGCGGGACCTCACCGTCGATCAGGAGATCGACGGCCGGCTGCGCGAATCGGAGGAGCGCTACCGTCGCCTCGTCGAGGGGATGGGGGACGGAGTCTTCATTCTCCAGGATGAGCGCCTGGCCTATGCCAACGGCGCCCTGGCGCGCCTCGCGGGTGTCGAGCGCGATCGCCTCCTCGGCGCTCCCCTGACTCGCCTCATCCATCCACACGATCTGCTGCGCGTCCTGGACCTCATGCGACGCGCGCTGACCGGACCCGACACCACCGGCGAAGTGCGCTGCCTCCTGTCGCCGTCGGGCACCGCGGCGGTCGAGGTGCGACTGGCCTGGGCGCGAACGCAATCGCGCGGGACCGACGCCCTGATCGGTACGGTCACCGACGTCACTGGACGCGCGCGTCTCGAGCGGGCCCTGGCGTCGAGCGAGGCGCGCCTCCAGGCGACGCTCGACTCGACGGGTGACGGAATCCTGTCGCTGGAGGACTCCGATCGCGGGCTCGTGGTCACGCTGGCGAACCGCGTCTTCCGCGAGATGCTGGGGCTGCCGGCGGAAGCGCTCGTCGGCCGTACACTGTCCGAGGTCGGACGCCTGCTCGCGGACCGGGGGATCGATGAGGCGGTCCTGGAGCCGTTCCTGGTGGCCAGCGCCGCGCGACGCGAGGCGCGTGTCGAGGGACTCGCTCTCGCGCGACCGCGACGGTCGCTCGTCGACCTGACGGCAGGGCCGGTGCTCTCGGCCGGGGGGGAACCCGTGGGCGTGCTCGTCACGTCGCGGGACGTGACCCGGCGCGTGGATGGCGAGCAGGAGCTGCGCCGGAGCGTCGAGGACCTCGGACGCGCCAAGAGCGAGCTGGAGACGGCCTGCAGGGATCTGGCGGCGGCGCAGAAAGAGCTGGCCGAGCGCAACGAGCAGCTCATGAAGCTGAACACCGAGCTCCGCTCGCTGGACGAGATGAAGTCGAATCTCCTGGCCAACGTGTCGCATGAGCTGCATACGCCGCTCGTCTCCATCAAGGGATACACCGAGATGGTCCTGAAGCGTCGTCTCGGCCCCCTGACGCCCGAGCAGGAGCGCGGGCTCGGCGTGGCCCTGAAGAACATCGATCGACTGATCGAGATGATTGACAATCTGCTGTCGTTCTCACGCATCGAGAAAGGCGAGACCCAGCTCCGTCTCGAGGACGTCCCTCTGTGGCAGATCATCGACGAGGCGATCGAGCTGGTCGGGGAGCGCGTCCGCAAGAAGGGCCTCACGGTGACCACCCAGTACGAGACCGACGATCTGGGGGTGCGGGGCGACCGCCTCAAGATCGGACAGGTGCTGGTGAATCTCCTGACCAACGCGGTCAAGTTCAACCGCGAGGGAGGCCGAATCACGGTGACGGTGCGCAAGGGCCCGAAGGGATTCCTCGAGGTCGAGGTCGCCGACACGGGCAGCGGCATCCCGAAAGAGGCGCTCGGAAAGATCTTCGAGCGCTTCTACCAGGTGGACGCCAGCCCGCGCCGCCAGTACGAGGGCACGGGGATCGGTCTGTCGATCGTCCGCGACATCCTCCGTCTGCACGGCTGCACGATCCGCGCCACCAGCGAGGTCGGCCAGGGATCGGTGTTCACCTTCACCCTGCCGCAGGCCCGCGATCAGGTGGCGCCCACCGGGCGGCCGCCCTCCAGGCGTGGTCGGATCCAGGGCTAGGACAGAAACCGGAAGCCTCTCTGGCGCGCCGCCTCATAGAGCAGGATGGCTGCGGCGGCGTGCACGTTCAACGAGGACATGCCGGCCGTCATCGGAATGCGGACGCGACGCTCCGCCCCCGCGAGCAGGTGTCGCGGAAGGCCGGTGCCTTCACTGCCGAGCAACACCACGGTGGGGCGGACGAAATCGACCTCGCCGGGCGTCTCGGTGGCGGCCGGGTCGGCCGCGACGAGCTGAAACGGCGTGCCCCGCAGCGATTCGAGGAGCCGAGCGGTCTCCGTGGAGACGACCGGCCACTGGAACAGCGCCCCCATGGCGCCGCGCACCGCACGGCTTCCGAACGGATCGGCGCACCCCTCCAGGGTGACGACGCCGGAGGCGCCCAGCGCGCGGGCGCTCCGGACGATCGATCCGATGTTGCCCGGGTCCTGGACGCCGTGAGCCGCCAGGACCAGACGGGGCGCAGCCGCCAGGATGGGCCGCAGTCCGTGCTCCGGCCGGGCCACCAGCAGAAGAATCCCCTGGTCTCCGCAGCCCTCGACGATTGAATCGAGGACGCGTCGGGTCACGCGCAGGAGCGGCACGCCGCGCGCGCGCAGACTCGAGACGATCGGCTCTCCCTCGCCCGACTCCATCAAGGCGGGGCCCACGAGCGCCTGACGCAGCGGCGCGCCGCTCGCCACGGCCTCCAGCGCCAGGCGGCGGCCCCACGCCAGGTACGTCCCCAATCGATCGCGCAGCGCCCGCTCACGCTCGAGCGCTCGCGCCCGGCGGACCGAGGCGTTCTGGGT
The DNA here is from genome assembly GCA_964384905.1 of uncultured Acidobacteriota bacterium. Classification (GTDB taxonomy): domain Bacteria; phylum Acidobacteriota; class Polarisedimenticolia; order Gp22-AA2; family Gp22-AA2; genus Gp22-AA3. Next base: position 24,930 of record CAYLND010000031.1, on the reverse strand, counting down.
GCTGTCGACGACCGGCGGGTCCCGCTTCGGGGGAGCTCTCACGCCGCATCCCTCCCGATCGCGAGTCGCCGATTCCGGTCGGAGGGATCGGTTATAGTCGGGGGAATCCTCAAGGGGGCCCGAGGGTCCGTAGCGTGCCGTTGATCGAGTCGATCGATTCGGAGCATCCTGATCCGGTCCTGATCGAAAGGGGCGCGGCCCTTCTCCGCTCCGGCCGGCTGGTGGCCTACCCGACCGAGACCTTCTACGGGCTCGCTTGCGATCCGCTCAGCCCCGGGGCGGTGGAGACGATCTTCGCGGCCAAGGGTCGCCCGGAGCGCATGGCCCTGCCACTGATCGCGGCCGACCTGCGCTCGGTGCTGGAGGCGGTCCGGGAGTTCCCCAGCAGCGCGGAGCGTCTGGCGGCGGCCCATTGGCCCGGCGCGCTGACCCTGGTGCTCCCCGCCACGCCCTCCCTTCCCCGGAGGCTGCTCGGTGGGGGTCACACGGTCGGAGTCCGGATTTCGCCGCATCCGATCGCCGCGGCTCTGGCCCGCGCGTTTGGCTCGTCGATCGTCGCGACCAGCGCCAATCGCTCCGGACAGCCGGCGCCCCAGACCGCCTCGGAGGTTGTTGACGCGCTCGGCGATCACGTCGCGCTCGTCCTCGACGGCGGCCCGACACGGGGCGGGCACGCCTCGACGGTGCTGGATCTCTCCGTCGATCCCCCGCGCCTGGTGCGCTCCGGTGCGGTTCCGGTGTCGGCCCTCGAGCAGGCCCTGGGCCGGCGCCTCTCCTGAGGCGGGCGGCTCACTTCGCCGGTCGGCCCGCGACGAATGTTCCCAGGACGACCGGGTGGGAGGCTCCCGTCACCGTCGGCAAGTTGCCCGCCAGACCGTGCACCGCCTCGTTCGCCAGGATCGCGAAGGCCACCGCCTCCTTGGCGATCGCCGGCAGGCCGTATTCGTCGCTCTCCTTGATCGACAACTCGGGTATCGCGGCGCGCATCTGCTCCATCAGGTACTCGTTGCGCGCGCCGCCGCCGGATACGATCGCCTCCTCGTAGACGTTGTGAGGCATCACGTACCGCCGGCACGCGAACGCGATCGACTCGGCCGTGAACCGGGTCGCCGTGGCGATCAGATCACGCGGGGCGAGAGCCGAGTTGTCCTTGAGGATGCTTTCGAGGAACGGCCTGCCGAACTCCTCCCGACCGCAGGACTTCGGCGGAGCGACGAGGAGGTAGGGGTGATCGAGAAGCCGCGCCAGGAGATCGGCCGATACCTGGCCGCCGCGGGCGTATCGCCCGCCATGATCGAACGCCTCGCGGCCCCCGGTCATGCGCGAGACCAGCGCGTCGATCACCATGTTGCCCGGTCCCGTATCGAAACCGGAGACCCGCTCCGGACCGGCGCTCGCGGGGATGGCCGTCAGGCTGGCGATCCCTCCGACGTTGATCACCAGGCGCCCGCGCGACCGATTGCGGAACAGGATGAAGTCGACATAGGAGACCAGCGGAGAGCCCTGCCCGCCGGCGGCCAGATCCCTGGCCCGGAAGTTCGCCACCGTCGCGATCCCCGTGCGCTCGGCGATGACCGCCGGCTCGCCCAGCTGCAGGCTCGATCGCACCGGGATCCCGGTGATGGTCACGGGGTTGGGCAGGTGCTGGATCGTCTGACCGTGCGACCCCACCAGGTCGATGGAGCGCGGATCGACTCCCGCGCGCTCGGCGACGTGGACGACGGCGCGTGCGAACAGCTCGCCGAGCAGCACGTTGAGCCTGCAGATGGACGCGGCGTCGCCGCTGGCCGGCTCCGAGCATCTCAGGATGAGATCGCGCACCTTCACCGAGTAGACCAGCGTCTCCTGCCGCAGCAGCCGCCATGCGAGAGACTCGCCGCAACCGCGCACCTGGACCAGCGCCGCATCCACCCCGTCGGCCGAAGTGCCCGACATGATGCCGACGATCAATTTTTCAGGCTTGGCGGCGAGCGCTCCGATCATGCACTCTCCGTGCAGGCAACACGATGGATCAAGGGAAGATAGCTCCTTCCCCGCGAGGATGAGCCGGCAGATATTAGCGAAAACGAACCGGGCGATCAACGTTGAAGGGTCGCCGTTTTTGCCCTATAATCTGCATGTGCCTGGTTGCACGGTATCTTGTTGACCCACCGGGGGATCTCCTTCTTGATATCGGCATGTGCGGGTTCAGCCGGGCGTCGTCCGCGGCTGGCGATCGGTCTGTTCGTGATCTGTCTGCCGCTTTTGTTCGGAGCCGCCCCCTACGACAAGGTCGTCATCCTCGGATTCGACGGAGCGGACGCCGCTCTGGTGGAGCAGTATCTGTCCGAGGGGCGGCTTCCGAACCTCGCCAGGCTTCGGGCCGACGGCTTCTACGCTCCTCTGCGCCCGACCAACCCGCCGCAGACCCCCGTCTCCTGGGCGTCCTTCATCACGGGGCTGAATCCGGGGCGGACGGAGATCTTCGACTTCCTGCGCCGCACCGATGGCACGTACCTGCCCGAATTCGCGATGATCCAGGTGGGTCGAAAGCCCCTTCTGTTCGGTGTCGACAACACCCGGGCGCTCGGCGGCATCGCCGCGGCCGGCGCGGGACTGCTGCTTCTGGCCGCCGCCCTTGCGCTCCGACGCCGACTCGCGGCCGCTCTGACCTGGGCGGTGCTGGCGGCCGCCGCGGTCGGTGGGGTCACGGCGTGGCTTTCGACGCGCTACCTGCCGCACGAGGTGCCGACCGCCTCCAATCCGCGCAAGGGCGAGCCGTTCTGGATCGCCGCGGCGGATGCGGGACTGCGAGTGCGTGTCCTCAACGTGCCCACCACGTTTCCAGCCGAGGACCACGACAACGAATCGATGCTCTCCGGGCTCGGCGTGCCGGACATGCGCGGCCGCATCGGCTCGCCCTCGTATTACACGTCCGATCCGGCGCTCGCCCTTCGGGACAACCAGTTCAGCGTCGAAATCGTCCATCTCAGCGGCAAGCGCGGGCGGATCGAGACCAGCGTCATCGGCCCTCTGAACCAGCCCTTCTACGACTACGTCATCGAGGATGCCGCGCGCGGACTCTCCGGAGAGGCACGAGGGCGCGCCCGCGCCGCAATCGAGAAGAGGTTGCAGGAACGAGGCGTGCCGCGCCGCCTGGACGCGCCGATGCGGATCGAGGCCGGCGACGAGACCGCGACCATCCTGATCGCGGGCGCGCGCCAGACGCTCCGGCCGGGAGAATGGAGCCAGTGGTTCGTCGTGCCGATCGCGGTGAACCCGGTGGTCGACCGCCTCGCCGGACTCAAGGGGATCATCCGTTTCAAGCTGCTGTCCCTCTCGCCCGACCTGAGGCTGTACGCGTCTCCACTGAATTTCCATCCCGAATGCCAGCCGGTGCCGTTCACCCATCCCCTCTCCTACGCGCGCGAACTGGTTCGGGAATTCGGCCTTTTCAAGACCCTCGGCTGGCCGATCGACACCTGGTCGCTGCCGTCCGGCCTGACGGACGAGAAGCAGTTCCTGGAGGATATGGAGGCCACGGTCGAGACGCAGGAAGCGATGATGAAGCACTACCTCGAGACCGGAAACGATCGTCTCTACGTGCAGGTGTTCGATTTCACCGATCGGGTCGGGCACATGCTGTGGCGGCTGCACGACCCGGGGCACCCGCTGTACGACGCGCGCCTCGCGGCGCTGTACGCCGGCGAGATCCCGAAGGCGTACGAGAGAATGGACCGCATCGTCGGAGAGGCGCAGAAGAGGATCGGGCCTCGGACGGCCCTCCTCGTCTGCTCCGACCACGGCTTCGCCTCGTTCCGGCGCGGGGTCAACTACAACACCTGGCTGGTGCGGAACGGCTACATGGCGCTCAAGCAGGGGACGTCGACCGGGGGCAAGACGCTGGAGGACCTGTTCGACAAGGGAGAGCTCGGCGAGTTCTTCCGTTACGTCGACTGGTCGCGCACCAAGGCGTACGCCATGGGCCTGGGAAATATCTACGTCAACCTGATGGGTCGCGAGCCGCAGGGGAGCGTGGTCCCGGGACGGGAGTACGACGAGGTGCGCAACGCCATCGTCCAGAAGCTCCAGACGCTGGTGGACCCCGAGACCGGGGAAAAGCCGGTGAAGCGTGTCTATCGCCGGGAGGAGATCTACGCCGGGTTCGACCCGCGTCTGATCCCCGACCTGCGGGTCTCCAACAGCGAGCACTATCGCATCGGCTGGCAGACGGCTCTCGGCGAGGTTCCGCCCCAGATCTTCGAGGAGAATCTGAAGACCTGGAGCGGCGATCATTGCTCCAACGATCCGGATCTCGTGCCGGGGGTCTTGTTCAGCAGCGTGCGCCTGGCCCGGGGCGACCCGGGGATCATGGACATCCACCCCACGGTCCTGGCTCTGCTCGGGGTCCCGGCGATCGGAGGCATTGATGGACACTCGCTCGTCCGTTGAGCGACCGTGCCGCTCGCGTTCCACGGTGGCGGCGCTCGCTCTGGTGACGTGGTGCTCCGCGGCCGGTCCGTCGGCGGGCGGCACCGCCGCGGCCGACGACGCCGCGAAGCGGCGTGAGGAGCGCCGTCAGGAGGAGCAGTCGCGTCTCGAGAAGGTGCACCGCGACATCGCCGATCTCAAGGAGCGTCTGGACCGGACCGAGGCAAGCGCCGGGTCGGTCCTGGATGCCCTGGAGGAGCTCGATTTGAAGCAGTCCCTCCTCGAGCGCGAGGCGGAATCGCTCAGGGGCGAGGCGCGCAGGACGGCCGAGCGCCAGTCGGAGACACGCCATGAGGCGACCGTCCTGGAGGGCCGCCTGGCGGAGACCGAGCGCGATCTCCGCGGCTCTCTTCGCGAGGCGTACAAGGTCGGGCCCGCACGCTACCTGAAGGTGGTGGCGGCCGCCTCGTCCCCCGTGCAAGTGGCGGCGGGTTATCGGGCGATCGAGGCGCTGAGCCTCGCCGAGGGGCGCCGCATCGAGTCGTTCCACGCCGATCGTCGACTCCTGGATGATGTCCTGGCGGATCTGCAGGAACAGGAAGTCGCGCTCCAGGACCTGCAGGTCCAGCTGCACGTCAAGTCGCGCGACCTGCGCGACGTGCGCGCGCGCAAGCAGACGATGCTGGCCGGGCTGCAGCGCGAGCAGGCGTCGCAGAAGGTGCTCCTCTCCGAGCTGGTCCAGGTGGAGCAGGAGATCCAGACGCTCCTCACCCGGCTGGCACAGCCAGGGCCCCTCGAGGCGGTCCCGTCGCTCGGGTTCGCGAGGTTCCGCGGGCTTCTCGAATGGCCGGCCCGCGGCCGGCTGGCCGTTCCGTACGGAAACGTGCGTCATCCGCGCTTCTCGACCGAGGTGCCCCATCCGGGCATCGACATCGCGGCCGCTCCGGGGCAGGACGTGCGGGCGGTCTTCGACGGGCGCGTGGTCTTCAGCGACTGGTTCAAGGGTTACGGGCAGATGGTGGTCGTCGACCACGGAGACGGCTATCTTTCGGTCTATGGCCACGTCGACGAGAGGCTGGTGACAGCCGGCCAGGACATCGGCAAGGGCGACGTGATCGCCCGCTCGGGTGAGGACGGCTCCTTCGATCAGCCGGGGGTGTACTTCGAGATTCGTCATGACGGCAGGCCCGAGGACCCGGCGCGCTGGCTGCGCGGCGTGCCGGGTGCCGTCGCCGGCCACAAAAGGCCGGCGCCGCGCGACCATCGGGAATCACGCGGGGCCCCCTGAGGCTCGGGAGGTTCGATGAAGATCACGGCCGACCGGAAAGTGATGCTCGTCCTGTCCACGGCTCTCATCCTGTTCACGGTGTCCGGCGCGATGATGGGGCGTGTGGTCGCGGTGGAAGGCACCTACAGCTACCTCAAGCTGTTCAACGAGGCGCTGTATCTGATCGTCCATAACTACGTCCAACCCGTGCAGTTGGACGTGATCATGGAAGGAGCCTATCGCGGGATGCTGGAGTCGCTCGACCCCGCGAACGAGTATCTCTCCCCGGCCGAGTACGACAAAGCGTATCGGGGCGAGAACGCGGGGCCGGCGGACGTGGGGCTGAGTCTTTCGAAGCGACGCGGCTACATCGTGGTGGTCTCGGCGGCCCAGGGCTCGCCGGCCGCGGAAGCCGGCCTGCAGACGGGAGACGTCCTGGTCGTCATCGACGGTCGTTCGACGCGCCAGATGGGAGTCTGGGAGGCGTCCCAGGCGCTGCGGGGCAAGCCCGCCAGCAAGACGACGCTGAACCTCAGCCCGGTCGACTCCGTCGGGAGAAAGACGGTCACTCTGGTGCGGAGGGTGCTCTCGTCCCCTCCACCGTCCGGCACGTTCGAGGCGCCGGACGCAGGGGTGGCGCGCCTCGGGGCCCTCGTCGAGGGAGACGCCAAGCGGCTCGACCAGACGATCGGGGCGCTGAAGAGGAAGGGCGCCTCGCGTCTCCTCCTCGATCTGAGGGGCTGCTCGTCCGATTCCCTGGCGGAGGCGATCGGCGCGGCCAGCCTGTTCATCGGCGATGGCCGGATCGTGACCGCCACCGACCGCTACGAGAGCGATCTGTCGTACCGCGCCGATGGTCGCCGGAACGCCTGGGATCGCCCGGTGGCGGTCCTCGTGGACGAGGGGACGGCGGGGGCGTGCGAGGTGCTGGCCGCGGCCCTGCGTGACGATATCGGCGCTCCGATCGTCGGCCAGCGCACTTTTGGGGAGGGGGCGGTCCGCAAGATCCTCCCGCTGCCGCACGGCGACGGCGTCGTGCTGGCCACGGGCCGGTACCAGTCCCCCTCCGGCAAGGAGTGGCACGGTCAGGGCCTCCAGCCCGACCTGACCATCGACGGCAAACTGACGGACCCGGATGATCCGCAGCAGCGGAAGGCCATCGGGTATCTGCGGGGTCTGTCTCTCCCCGCCACGCGCAAGGCGGCCTAGGAGCCCGTTCGAAGATCCGGACAGGCTCGGCCCGCCCAGCTTCAGGACAGTCCTCCGCGGACTTCGCCACCAATCGCCGTGTTCTGGACGATCCAGGAAGGGGGTCCTATATTGAAGCGGGGCCCGTGGCCTGCTCCGGAAGGCTCGCGAGGTGGGGACTGTCCCGTCGTCCGGCCCCGCCGACCTCGTCGACTCCGGAGACGGAGGGGGCAGGCTCATGGCCATGCCGAAGACGATCGGACGCTACGAGATCCTGGAAGAGGTCGGCCGGGGGTCGATGGGCGTCGTCTACAGGGCGCGCGACCCGCGCATCGGGCGCACGGTCGCGCTCAAGACCATAGCCTTCTCGTTCCCGCTCGGTCCGGGAGAGGAAGACGAGTTTCTGCAGCGCTTCTATCACGAGGCCCAGGTCGCCGGCCGGCTGAACCACCCGAGCATCGTGACCATCTACGACGTCGGTGAGAAGGGTGCGAGCGGCGACGCATACATCGCGATGGAGTTCGTGACCGGGACCAATCTGCATGAGCTCCTGGCGGGCGGGGGCCGCCTGCCGCTGATGCAGGTGGCGGAGGTCGTGGACAAGCTCGCGCAGGCGCTCGACTACGCGCACGAGAACGGCGTCGTGCACAGGGATATCAAGCCGGCCAACATCCTCCTCACCGAAAGCGGCCAGCCCAAGATTCTCGATTTCGGCATCGCGCGTCTGGCGGCCGGCGGGCTCACCCGTCCCGGCAAGTTCTTCGGCACTCCCAACTATATGTCGCCCGAGCAGGTGGTCGGAAGCGAAGTCGACGGCCGAACGGATCAGTTCTCGCTCGGGATCATCCTGTACCAGCTGCTCACCGGGGAGAAGCCGTTCGTCGGGGACAGCGTGACGGCCATCTCTTACCAGGTCGTCAATGTCGACCCTCCGCCACCCACCAAGCTGAATCCGACGCTGCGACCGCCGTTCGACCGGATCGTCCGCAAGGCCCTCGCCAAGAGCGCCTCGGATCGCTATGCCCGCTGCCAGGACATGACGTCCGAGCTGCGCGCCGCGGTCGACGAGTGGCGCCAGTCCGCCGAACAATCGACGCCCCCGACCCTCGTGTCGCGCGATTCGGCTCGCGCCGCCGGGGGGCCCGCGGAGGCCGGGGTCCGCGGCATCACCTTCCTGGCTCCGCGATTGTCCCGCCTGCTCTCCTCGAGGGGAACTCCGCTGGGGGTCGGGTGGATCGCGTTCCTCGTCTGCCTGGTGCTGCTCGCGTCGGCGCCCTTCCTGCTCTATCGCTCGCCGGCGGGCCGCTCTTCCGGATCGCAGCCGCTCGGCCTTCTGACGACACCGGCGTCGGCGGGTCCGCGCGGCGCGGCGCCGGGAGGGAGCCTGGCCGGTCTGGTGTCGGGGCCGGCGCCCTCCACGGCGGATCCGGCGCTCGCGGCCCGGCTGAGAGTGTCTCTCCTGCATCGCTTCCCCTCGGGCCGGATCGAGGTGCGTCTGGACGGCGCGTCGCTCCTGGGAGAGCACCTGAAGGGCGGGAGCGGCAAGGTCCGCTTCGTCCGAACCCTGATCGTTCCGCCCGGCAGCCACCGGGTCGAGGTCAGGGTGATCTCCGGGCAGAACTTCGACGATGTCGAGGGGATCCAGGGCGATTTCCGTGCGAAGGAGCAAAAGACCCTTCAGGTGACCGTGAGCGGAATCAGCAAGCGCCTGAAATTGAAATTCGACATGCCGGAGTCGGGGACGGTGCGCCGATGAGCGCCCGCCGCGCTCCGTTCACGCCATCGCTCCTCGCCGTTCTCCTCTTCTCGGGAAGCGCTCCTGTGCTCGCGGCGGCCGAGGCGCCCGGCCCGGACACGACGCGCAGGGAGGCGTACTACCATTACTCGCTGGCCCAGCAGCTGATCATGGAGCGTGACTACCTGCATGCCCTGGAGCAGATGCAGGACGCCGTCGCGACCGACCCCTCGCCGGCGCTGCTTCTCGAGCTCGCCCAGCTCAAGTTCTCCCTCAACGACCTGAGCGGCGCCGCCGATCTGGCGGAGAAGGCCGTGGCGGCGGATGCGGGGCTGGCGGAGGCGCACAAGCTTCTCGGAGACATCCACCTGAACCGCGCCCGCGACGGCGGGGGAGACGCCGACGCCCAGATCGAGCAGGCGATCGCCAACTACCGCGCCGCCCTGCAATCGGATCCGGGGGATGAGGATTCGTGCCGGGCGCTCGCCGAGCTCTACTACCACACCGGTCGTCTCCCGGAAGCCGGAGAGACGCTGCTGTCGTTCTCGCGCAAGCAGCCCCTCGATCCGTCGATGTCCCTGCTCCTCGGGAAGGTCTACGCGCGAACCGGCCGAACCGGCGATGCGGAGACCATCCTGTCGCGCGTCGTCGCGCGTCTCCCGGGCAACGTCGAGGCGGCGGACGCCCTGGGGGCCGTCCTGGAGTTCGAGAAAAAGTACGAGGACGCGGTGAACGTGTACCGGCAGCTCCTGGAAGCGGGGACCGACTCGGCGTATGTCAGGAACCGCATCGGAACGCTGCACTTGCTGGCGGGCCGATACCAGGAGGCGATCGGTGATTTCCAGCGCGCCCAGGACATCGACCCGAACGACGCGCGCAGCCTGCTCTCGCTCGCCCAGGCGTACGAAGGGACCGGTGAGCTCGCCGCCGCGATGCGCAGCTACGACAGCCTGATCCAGAAGGAGCCCGGTCATCTCGAGGCCCGCTTCCGGAGGGCCCTGTTGTGGCAGAAAGAGGGCGACACCGCGGCGGCGCTGAAGGCGTATCACGAGATCGTCGACCTCGCGAACGGCCGGGGCGCGGTCACCGATCGGGAGGCGTCGATCCTGGCGCTGACCTACTCGCAGGTCGGTCTGCTCCAGATGGACGCGCGTCAATTCGCCGAGGCGGCGGACTCGTTCACGCAGGCGCTCAGCGCCGCCGGCGAGCCGGCGCCGGAGCTGTTTCTGCTGCTCGGCCGCGCCCAGCTGGAGGGCGGGAAGCCCGACGAAGCCGAGCGCACGCTCGCCGAGGCCTCGCGCCGATTCCCGGGCGATCTCGACCTCAAGATCTTCCGCGGCGAGATTCTGATCTCCCGTGGGGACGATACGGCGGCCCGGGCCTATTTTCGTTCGGTGGTGACCGACGCCGGTGGCTCCTCGAAGGCGTATGCCCAGGTCTCCGAGGCGCTCCTGCGTCAGAAGCGCTACGCGTCGGCCGATGAGATTCTCAAGGACGGCCTGCGCCGACATCCGGAGGATGACGGCCTCCTGTTCGCGCGGGGTGCGGCGATCGAGAGACTGGGCCGTGCGGCCGAGGCGGAGCGGCTGCTCGCCAAGGCGATCCAGGTAAACCCCAGGAACGCAATGGCCCTGAACTATCTGGGGTACATGCTGGCCGACCGCGGCGTGAAGCTGGAGGAAGCGATGGCCTACATTCAGCGCGCCCTGGCCCTGGATCCGAAAAACGCCGCGTATCTCGACAGCCTGGGCTGGGCCCAGTTCCGGCTGTCGCGCGTCGACGAAGCCGAGAAGAACCTGCGCACCGCCCTGGAATACGACGCGGACGACCCCGCCATCCTGGAGCATCTGGGCGACCTGCTGATGCAGACGGGGCGGAAGGAGGAGGCCGTGGGCACCTGGCAGAAGGCCCTGCAGCACGGCCACGAGCAGCCCGAGCGCGTCCGTCAGAAGATCCTCAGGGCACAGCCGCTCGGCCGGATGGCTCCATGAGCCTCGAGCGGGAATCGACCTGGCGAGAACGCACCATCGCGCTCGCCGGCACCGCCGCCCTGGTCCTGACGGCCGCCTGTTCGGCGGCCCGCCCGAAGGACCTGTCCGCCGCCGGGCCGCCGATCGGCTCGGGTCATGCCGTCAGCGGGTATCGCGCCCTGTTTCGCGGACGCTGGGAGGGGCGGGACGGCCGGGGACGGTTCAAGCTGGCGGTCTCGATCGTGTCTCCGGATCGGCTGCGCCTGGAACTGTTCGGTCCGGTGGGGGGGCCGCGTCTGGCGGTCATCGCCAACGGCGCTTCGGTGGTCATGCTCCGACCTGCCGAGCGCACGTTCGAGCGGTCCGGCGCCACGGAGGGAGCGCTCGAGCGCTGGCTGGGCATCCCGGTCGGCCCTGCGGAGTTCGCGGACCTTCTCCAGGGTGCGCCGATGTGTCCGCCGGGCGCCGCGCGCGGGGAGGTGAGGACGCGTCCGGCCGCCACCTTCGGCCGCACGGTCTCGTGGTACGAAATCGCCTGCCCGCCGGGCGAGCTGCGTTACGAGGCGCGCTGCACCGAGAGGGGAGGAACGCTCCTGGGGGCGACCGTCCGTGAAGGAATCAGCGGTGCTATCATTCTCGAGGTCGAGTACGGCGACTACGAGAAGGGTCTCGGACCCCGCTGGCCCCGGCAGATTCGCGTTCAGCTGCCGCGCCGGGAGGCCACCGTGACGCTCGCCGCGGTGGAGGGCCCGTGGTCCGGGGAGATTCCCGAAGAGGTTCTTTCCCCCGACATCCCGGAGGGGTTCGAGGAGCGCCGGGCCGGCCCGTCGCCGGAGACACCTGGGCTTCTGATGCACGACGGCCCGCGGACGGACTGAGCCGGCTCGTCGTTCCTGCTCACGCCAAGATCAATCTGTTCCTCAAGATCCACGGAAAGCGTCCCGACGGCTACCATCTGATCGAGTCGGCCGTGCAAACGATCAGCCTGCACGACACGTTGGTCTTCGAAAGCCAGGCGCAGGGCATCGACCTGAGCATCGACGATCCCACCCTCTCCCCGCGAGAGGACAATCTCGTGCGGCGCGCCGCCGGCCGACTGCGGCCTCCGGATCACGGCCCGTGCGGGGCCCGCATCCTCCTCCTGAAGGGGATTCCCGTGGGAGCCGGACTCGGAGGCGGTAGCAGCGACGCGGCGGCCACGCTCATCGGCCTGCGTCGTCTCTGGCGCCTCGAGCTTTCGGATCGGGATCTGCTCTCCATCGCCGCCTCGGTCGGGTCGGACGTGCCCTTCTTCCTGACCGGAGGGACGGCTCTTCTGACCGGGACCGGCACGGAGGTGGAGCCCCTTCCGGACCTCTCGGGTTACGAGCTCCTGGTCGTCTTCCCGGGTGTGCCCGTGTCGACCGCCGAGGTCTACGCCCGCTCCGGCTCGACGTTGACATCTGCCTTGAAAATCAGTAGCATGCCTCGCTTTCGACCGAACCTGGCGGGCGACCTCGACGAGGAGGTCGAGACGTGGGTGCGGGCGGGGAACGATCTGGAACCGCCCGCGCGCGCCTTGTGTCCTCCGATCGGGGAGATCAGAGAACGCCTGCGGGACGCCGGGGCGTCAGCCGCCGGTATGACGGGGAGCGGCTCCGCCGTCTTCGGGGTCTTCAGAAGCGCGGACGCGATCCAGCAGGCGCTCGCCGAATTAGGGACGATCGGATTCCCGGTCATGCGTTGCTCGCCGCTCGGCCGGCAGGAGTACCGGAGACGCGTGGGGTTGGACTGAAAACGGACTGGATCGAAGGGAGGCGCCGGCCATGGACATCACCGAGGTCCGGGTCTTTCCTGTCGACGAAGAGAAGCTGAAAGCGTTCGTTTCGATCATCATCGACGACTGCTTCGTGGTCAGCGACATCAAGATCATCAACGGCAACAACGGTCTGTTCATCTCGATGCCCAGCAAGAAGCGGAAGAACGGCACGTTCAGGGATATCGCCCACCCGCTGAACAACGAGACGCGCAAGAAGATCGAGGACAAGGTGCTGACCCGATACAGGGAGATCCTGGCCCAGGGGTTCTCGTCGACGTCGCGCCGCCCCCGCGAGGGTGAGGATGAGCAAGGCTCCGGGAGCGCCCCGGAGAGGGCCGACTCCCTCCACCCGGACGATTCCACCCCTGTCTAAATCCGGGCGAAACCAGGAGCCGACCTTTGGGGCGTCGTCAAGTGGTAAGACACTGGACTTTGGATCCAGGACCGGAGGTTCGAATCCTCCCGCCCCAACCATCGGGCGATCGAGGCGTCGGAAAGCGGGATCGCAGGGCATGAGCGCGAACGGCATGGATCAGATCAAGGTGTTCTCCGGCAACGCCCATCCCGCCCTGGCGCAGGAGATCTGCCGGGTTCTCGGCATTCCGATGGGCAAGACCGAGTGCCGTCGGTTCGCCGACGGCGAGGCCTACTGCCAGATCCTCGAGAACGTGCGCGGCACGGACGTGTTCGTGATCCAGCCGACCTGCCCGCCGGCGGATCAGAATCTGATGGAGCTGCTGGTGATGCTGGATGCCTTCAAACGATCCTCCGCGGCGCGCATCACCGCGGTGCTGCCGTACTTCGGCTACGCGCGCCAGGACCGTAAAGACAAGCCGCGCGTCCCCATCTCGGCCAAGCTGGTCGCGGACCTGCTGACGGCCGCCGGCGCGGACCGGGTGCTCGCGATGGACCTGCATGCGCCCGCGATCCAGGGCTTCTTCAACATCCCGGTCGACCACCTGTTCGCCGCGCCCGTCATGATCGATCACGTGGAATCGCTCCACCTGAAGAACCTGGTCATCGTCTCGCCCGACGCGGGCGGTGTCGAGCGGGCGCGGGCGTATGCCAAGCGCCTGAATGCTTCCCTCGCGATCATCGACAAGCGCCGGGGCGAGAAGAACGAGCCGAAGGTGATGCATGTGATCGGGGAGGTGGAGGGCCGGACCTGCCTGATCGTCGACGACATCGTCGATACCGCCGGGACGCTCTCGGGCAGCGTGCAGGCGCTGAAGAGCGAGGGCGCCGGGTCGGTCTACGGATGCTTCACGCATGCGGTGCTGTCCGGAGCCGCGGTGGAGCGGGTCCGGGCTTCGGAGCTGTCGCAGACGGTGGTGACCAACAGCATCCCGATCAAGGACGAGACGAGGAAAATGGGACGCATCACGGTGTTGTCGGTGGCGGGGCTGCTGGGAGAGGCGATCAAGAGAATCCATACGAACTCGTCGGTGAGCTCGTTGTTCGTGTAGCGGGCCGCGGGCGGGGCCGCGGGATCTCCCGTCGGGAACGGAGGTCCCGCTGATTGAGCCGGGTGGTGCACGACGCGCCCCGGCGTGGGGACAAAAGGGCATGAAGGAGCTTGTGATCGAGGTGAAGCCCAGGGAGAGCCTTGGAAAGAACGCGTCCCGACGGCTGCGTCACCAGGGGCTGATTCCGGGCATCCTCTACGGCGCCAAGAAGGAGCCGGTGGCGGTCGTCGTGGATCCGAAGCACCTGCTCGAGATCATCCACTCGGAGTCCGGCGTGAACACGATTTTCGAGCTGGGTCTCGCCGAAAAGGACGCCCGGCGTCACGTGATGATCAAGGACTATCAGGTCGATCCCGTGAAGGGCAGTCTCATCCACGCCGATTTCGTGCGCATCCAGATGGACGAAGTGATCGAGGTGGAGGTTCCGGTGCAGGTCACGGGCGAGGCGGCCGGCGTCAAGCTTGACGGCGGAATCCTGGAGCATGTGACGCGGCAGGTGCGCGTGTCCTGCCTGCCCGCGGACATCCCCGAGCACATCAGCATCGACGTCACGCCGCTGAAGATCGGGGACGCGCTGCGGGTCTCCGATCTGCCCAAGAGCGATCGGTATCGGATGCTGACCGATGCCGACCTGACGCTGGTCGTCGTGAGCCCGCCGGCGAAGGAGGAGGTCACCGCTCCGGTCGCGGAGGCGGCTCCGGCGGCGCCGGCGGAGCCCGAGGTGATCAAGAAGGGCAAGGCCGTGGAGGAGGGGGCCGGCGAGGTGGACGAGGGCGACGAGGCCAAGAAGGCGGAGGCCGCGAAGAAGAAGGAGGCCAAGAAGCCGGAGGGCAAGAAATAGACGCCAAGGGAGAGGGACTCGAGGTGAAGGTCCTGGTCGGCCTCGGCAACCCGGGAGAGGAGTACGCCGCGACCCGTCACAACGTCGGGTATCTCGTCGCCGAAGAGGTTGTCCGACGGCGGGGCCATCGCCGGACGGAGCGCGCGGCGCGCTCCCTGGTGTGTCGGGTGGGCATCGACGGCTGCGAGACGCTGGTGGCGCGACCGCTCACCTCCATGAACCGCAGCGGTCGGGCGGTCGAGGCCCTTCTCGATCTCGGGCGGACCGGACCGGATGACCTCTTGGTGGTGTGCGATGACCTGTATCTGGAGTTCGGCACCCTGCGTCTGAGGTCGCGGGGGAGCCACGGGGGGCACAACGGGCTCCGGTCGATCATCGAGACTTTGGGAACGCAGGCGTTCGCTCGCCTGCGGGTCGGAGTAGGACCGGTCGAGCCCGGGGTGGCTCACGCCGATTTCGTGCTGAGCGATTTCCCGCGCCGCCAGCAGAAACGGGTTCCGGAGGTCGTGCGTGGCGCCTCCGATTGTGCGGAGGCGGCGCTGTCCTTGGGAATCGCCGCCGCGATGAATCGATTCAACAGGGCGCCGGCCGAACGAGCCGGCCAGGACGCAGGCTAGAAACGGAGGAGTGGCCCGGATGCTACAATACGAAACGGTGTTCATCGCCGACTCGACCTACACGGACGAGGAGATCGACGAGCTCATCCGAGGGTACGAGCAGGTGGTCGCGTCCGCCAAGGGGAAGATGATCAAGATCGAGAAGTGGGGGAAGCGAAGGCTGGCGTACTCCATTCGTCGCAACGAGGAAGGCGTCTACGTCCTGATGACCATCGAGTGTCCCCCCGCGCTCGTCAAGGAGCTGGACCGGCGCTACCGCATGAACGACCGCATCCTCAGGCATCTCGTCGTGCGCGTCGAGAACGAGGCCCAGCTGGGGCCGTCGCCGATGATGAAGCCCCGGCCGGAGCGGGAGGATCTGCTCGCCGAGCCGCCGCTCGCGCCCTAAACCACCATGGGAGCCAGGATGGAGACCAGGGAATCGGGTGGCCGCGGGCACGATCGCGGCCGCAAGAAGCAGTACAAGAAGAAATTCCTGTTCCGGAAGAAGAAGTTCTGCAAGTTCTGCGACGAGAAAATCAAGTTCATCGACTACAAGGATCTCCGCCTCCTCCAGGCGTTCACCCCGGAGCGGGCCAAGATCTTCCCACGGCGCATCTCGGGGACGTGCTCGAAGCACCAGCGCAAGCTCATGCAGGCGATCAAGCGGGCCCGCATCCTGGCGCTGATCCCGTTCACATCCGACTGAAGCCTCAACCGAAAGCAAGGGACACGCATGCAGATCGTGCTGAAGGAAGACATCGAGAAGCTCGGGCGGCGCGGCGAGGTGGTCAAGGTCGCCGACGGCTACGCGCGCAACTACCTGCTGCCCCTCGGCAAGGCACTGCCGGCGACGCCCGGCAACCTGAAGGCGATCGAGCGGGAGAAGCGTCGTTATGTCGCCCGTCTTGCCAAAGAGAAAGGAGACAACGAGGCGCTGGCAGGCCGGATCCAGGCGTTGTCCCTGACTCTGGTGCGCAAGGTGGGCGAGAACGACGTGCTCTACGGCTCGGTGACGTCCTCGGACATCGCCCTGGGTCTCGAGAAGGAAGGCATCGTCGTCGACAAACGACGTATCCAGCTCGTCGATCCGATCAAGAGCCTCGGGATCTATCAGGTCCCGATCCGGCTGCACCCCGAGGTGACCGCAGAGGTGAAGGTCTGGGTGGTCAAGGAATAGCTCGATGAGCGAGACGCTGGTGGAGCGCGCCGCTCCAGGTGCGCGCTCGGCCGCCGCGCCTTTCGTGGCATGCCTTCTGGCCTGGCTGGTTCCCGGCCTCGGTCACATCTATCTCGGAAAGAGAGTGCGGGCCGGGGTGTTCTTCGCGGTTGTCGTGATCATGTTCACACTCGGGATCGCCTCCGACGGCGCCGCCTCCTTGATCGAGGAGCGGCAGCCGCTCACTTTCCTGGCGACCTTCGACAACCTCGCCACCGGCCCGATCGATCTCGCCAGCCGGTATCTCACCTACGGCCGGATCGTGTACGTCCTTCCGGGCGAAGAGGGCGACCCGAGACGCATGGAGCTGATGGAGAAGCTGCGTGCCAGGGTGCGCAGCGTCACCTACGAATACGGCAGCACCTTCCTCCTGACGGCCGGCCTGATGAACATCCTCCTGATCCTGGACGCCTTCGACATCGCGACCGGACGCAAGGACTGAGCGCGGGGGCGAGGCGATGATCCGCAGCCATTTCCTCAATCTTCTGATCTTCTCGGCGCTCGTGGCGGTGTTCTTCGCCTTCCTGACCCAGAACGACGCGAAGGACCGCCTGCGCGTGGTCCTGATCCTGGGCGGCTCGATGGTCGTGCTCTCGCTCATCATCGCCTACGTGATGTATCCCTTCCCGCTACGTTGATGCCCGCCGATCGGCTCCTCCGTCGTCTCTGGTTGTGGGGTCCCGTCCTCGGCTACGTCAGCCTCATTTTCTACCTGTCCAGCCTGTCACAGATCCCCTGGGCGGCCGCCTATCCCGACTATCTCGAGCATGCGACCGAATATCTCGGGCTGGCCGTACTCATGGCCCGGGCCCTGAACGGTGGTCTGCGGAGGTCCGTGCCGGGGAAGACGCTTCTTCTGGCGTTCGTCCTGTGCGTGGGGTATGCGATCAGCGACGAGATCCACCAGAAGTTCGTCCCGAACCGGTTTGCCGACGTCACCGACGTCATGAGCGATGCGGTCGGCGCCGGGCTCGGTCTGGGCGCACTGCGTCTGGGCCGGCGATGGATCGATCGGCGAGGCGCCTCGTGACGGGACGCGTCCAGGACCCCGATGCGGCGGTGCTGTACACGCGCGAGAACTGCTCGTTGTGCTGGACCCTGGAACGACTGGCGCGGCGGTCGGCGCGTCGTCACGGGTTGACGCTGGTCGAGCACGACGTCGACTCGGACGGGGCGCTGCGGTCGCGCTATGGCGGCAGGGTCCCGGTCCTCGAGCTGCCCGACGGGGTGTCCATCGCCGGCCGGGCGGGCGCGGAGGCCGTGGACGAGGCGTTCCGGAGGGCGGCGCGCGGCCCGATGAGACGGGGCGGTCTCTCCTGGGTGCGGCGCGTGCTAGGCCTGCGCCGCGGAGAGGGCTGATCTCGGAGCCGGGGGAGCGCCTCACCATGACGCGGATCGCGGTCATACCCGGGGATGGGATCGGCATCGAGGTGACGCGCGAAGCCGTCGAGACGCTGCGCGCCGCGGCCCTCATCAGCGGCCGCTCGCTGCACCTCGAGACACTGCCTTACGGCGCCGATCATTTCCTGAAGACCGGCGAAACCCTGCCCGACGCGGCCCTCGACTCGCTGCGCAGCTGCGACGCGATCCTCCTCGGAGCGCTGGGGGATCCACGCGTTCCAGACAACCGGCACGCCGCTGACATCCTGCTCGGCATCCGTTTCAGGCTGGACCTGTACGTCAATCAGCGTCCGGTACGGCTCCTGGCAGATCACCTCACGCCGCTGAAGGGACGCACCGCCCGCGACATCGACTTCGTGGTGTTCCGGGAGAACACGGAGGGGCTGTACGTCGGCATGGGAGGATTCTTCAAGAAGGGCACGTCGGACGAGGTGGCCATCCAGGAGGACGTCAATACGCGCAAGGGCGTCGAGCGGATTGTGCGGCACGCTTTCGAGCACGCGCGCGCGCGCGGTCGCCGCCGGGTCCTGATGTCGGACAAGAGCAACGCCCTGACCTTCGGGCACGACCTCTGGCAGCGGACCTTCCGGAGCGTCGCGGCCGAGTACCCCGAGATCGAGGCCTCGCACATGTACGTCGACGCCCTCGCGATGCAGATGGTCAAAGACCCGTCACAATTCCAGGTGATCGTGACGTGCAACATGTTCGGAGACATCCTCAGCGATCTGGGTGCGCAGATCCAGGGTGGTCTGGGTCTCGCCGCCAGCGCCAACCTGCACCCCGGAAGAACCGGGCTGTTCGAGCCGGTGCACGGCTCCGCGCCCAAGCACGCGGGCAGGAACATCGCCAATCCGATGGGGGCGATCCTCTCCGCCGCCATGATGCTGGAGGAGGTGGGACGGGTCGACGAGGCGCGCCTTCTCGAAGGCGCGGTCGTCGGTTGCCTCCGCGAGAGGCGCACCACCCGCGATCTGGGAGGGTCTCTGGGGACGCGCGAAGTCGGGGAGGAGATCCGCCGCCGTCTCTGCGACGCCGCGGCTGCTGCTCCGCGGACAGGCTTCTAGGGCCCCGGCGCGCCGCTCGCGGGCGGCGGCTGGGCGGCTCCGCTGGACGCCTCGGGGGCGGCCGGCTCGGGCTTCTTCTGCGAGACGGTCAGCGCCAGAATCCGACCCTCGTTGCGCCCGTATCCCACGGCGATCCGGTCCTCAAACCGGATCGGCGAGGTGGTGAACCACTCGCCGGGCGCCTCCAGTGCGTAACGTCCCACGGTCTGGAGCCTCGGGAGCGCCAGCCCCACCACGCTCGCCTCCGTGAACGGCACCACCATCAGATGGCTCCCCGTGTTCAGAGGGTCGGAGTCGAGGCGGTGACCGAGGCGGACGCGCGTGAGCTGGTGGCCATTCCGCGCGTTCAGCACGTAGATGTCGTCGTCGTAGCACAGGACGTAGAGGTACGGCTTGAGGACGATCGGACGGGCGGTGCTGACGGCGCCGAGGCGGGCGCGCCAGGTCTGTCGCCCGCTCCGGAAGCGCAGACAGCGCAGACTGCGGTCGGCCGCGGCGAAGTACACGCGGCCCCTGTCGAACAGCGCGGCCGATGTCACCGCCGGACCCGCGCTGTGGCTCCAGCGTGTCGTGAGGCTCCCTTCGTCGAGCGCCAGGACGAAACCGTGGTCCGTCCCGACGAGAAGCGAGCGCGGCGCCGGCTCGGGCGGGGCCGAGGGACGGCCGGGGAGGAAACAGCGGGCGGCGATCCGTCCTCCGGCGGTCTCGATCGACAGGAGCTCACCGTCGATGGTTCCCACCAGGAGACGCGCGCCCAGGACGCGCAGCGGCACGGCCATCCGCGCCGGGAGGTCGATCGACCAGGCGGGATGCCCATCCGAGCCCTGCACCGCCGTCAGCCGTCCGGCGGCGCTCGCCTGGAACACAAGAGCCCCGTCCGTCGCGGGGCCGAAGCCGGCCGCCTCCTTGAGAGCGGACGTCCAGCGGACCTCCCCCGTCGCTGGAACGAGGGCCACCATGTCTCCGTCGCGACTGGTCGCGACGATCGAATCCGAGCAGAGAACGGGATCGCCGGCGAGCGGAGCCCGGAATCCGTTCCAGGTCCAGGCGGGCTGGAACACGAGCGACGGCAGCGCGTTGTCCTTCGCGGTCTCGGGACTCCAGTCGACCGGCTGGTTCTGAAAGACCGTTCGCTGCGGGCGCACGGCCTGGACCGGACGGGGCAGGAGACACAGGGCGAAAGCGATCGCGAGAGAAGCGATCCCGGTGGCCCCGCGTGCTCGCGAGCACGATGCGTGCGTCATCCGGTCCATTATAGATCCCGCGGTGCGCGCGGCTCGGCGGCGCCCGTGTCGCGCTGCTCGCGGACCCCGCGTGAGGCCCGCCGGGACAGCCTTCCGCGCCGGTTCGAGGGTGTGCTATTCTGCAGCGCCTTTCGCGGCAGGCTGGCCGCAGCTCGGCGGCGCACCCGATTTGCACAGGCACGCGGACGATGATCGAGGCTCCGAAGGGAACGCGTGACATTCTGCCCGCCGAGATCGGGCGCTGGCGGTTCGTCGAGGACCGCGCGCACGCGCTCTTCGAGCGTTACGGCTTTCGCGAAATCCGCACGCCCCTCTTCGAGCGCACCGAGCTGTTCGCGCGCGGCATCGGCGAGGGATCCGACATCGTCGCCAAGGAGATGTACACGTTCACCGACCGGAAGGGGCGGTCGCTGACGCTGAGACCGGAGAACACCGCGCCGGTGGCGCGCGCCTTCATCGAGCATGGCCTGTACCGCGGCGCCGGCCTGCAGCGTCTCTACTACATCGGCCCGATGTTCCGTTACGAGCGCCCGCAGAAGGGACGCATGCGTCAGTTCCACCAGATCGGGGTCGAGGTCTTCGGGAGTGATCACCCCGCGGTCGACGCCGAGACCCTCGAGATGTTGATGAGCTTCCTGCGCGTCCTCGGAATCGAGAGCGCCGCTCTCCGCCTCAACTCCGTCGGCGACCCGGTGTGCCGGCCCTCCTACCGGGAGGCGCTCCTGGCCTACCTGAAGGAGCAACGGAACTCGATGTGCGAGGACTGCCACCGACGCATCGCCGACAACCCGCTGCGCTGCTTCGACTGCAAAGTGCCGGCCGATCGCGACATCATGGCGCGGGCCCCCGCCATCATCGACTTCCTGTGCGCCGAGTGCCGGGGCCATTTCGACCGGCTCCGCTCCCTTCTGCAGGCCCTCGATATCGCCCACACGGTCGACCCGCGGCTGGTGCGGGGTCTCGATTACTACCGGCGCACCTCGTTCGAAGTCACCCTCTCGGGTCTCGGCGCCCAGAACGCTCTCTTGGGCGGCGGACGGTATGACGGGCTGATCCACGATCTCGGCGGCCCCGACGTTCCCGGATTCGGCTTCGCGGTCGGGGAGGAGCGCCTGGTCATGTCGCTGCCCGAGACAGCGGCGGTCCCGTCGGGAGCCCCCGAGGTCGTCATCCTGGCGCTCGAGGAGGAGGGCGTGGTGGGCGCCCTCGTCCTGGCGCGCGCGCTCCGGCGGGCCGGTCGCCGCGTCGTGTTCGAGCCGCAGCCGGGGCGGAGCCTGAAGGCGCAGCTGCGCCGGGCGGGCGATCTGGAGGCCCGGTTCGTCCTCATCCTCGGCGAGAGCGAGATCCGGGAGGGAGCGGTCGCGATCAAGAGCATGGCCGACGGCGCGCAGGACCGGGTTCCCCTGGAGCGAGTCGAGGCGAGGCTGCGCGAGATGTCCGGTGCCTGAGACTCCGAGGTTTCCCCAGAGGACGTGCACCTGCGGCGAGCTCCGGGCGGACGACAGCGGACGGGACGTGCTCCTGCTCGGCTGGATCGACAGCGTCCGCGACCATGGCGGCCTGCTGTTCGCGGACCTGCGCGACCGCTACGGCGTCACCCAGGCGGTGTTCAATCCCGAGCAGGCGCCCGACGCCTTCGCCGCCGCGAAGACGCTGCGGCCCGAATACGTGGTGGCGGTCGGCGGCCGGGTGGTGCGGCGCGCGGCCGACAACGTGAACGAGACGCTCCCCACCGGGACGATCGAGATCCAGGCCAGCCGTCTCGAGGTGCTCAACACGTCGGAGCCCCTGCCCTTTCCGCTGGGCGACGAGACGAGCACCGCCGAGGAGGTGCGTCTCCGGCATCGGTATCTCGACCTGCGCCGGCCGCGCCTGCAGCGGATCCTGACGATCAGGCACCGGATCATTCTGGCCGTGCGGCGCTACCTGGACGCGCGCGGCTTCCTGGAGATCGAGACCCCGATCCTGACGCGCAGCACGCCGGAGGGCTCGCGCGAGTATCTGGTCCCCGCGCGCGTGAGCCCCGGTCGCTTCTACTCCCTGCCACAATCGCCCCAGATCTACAAGCAGCTCCTGATGGTGGCCGGGTACGATCGATATTTCCAGATCGCCAAGTGCTTCCGCGACGAAGACTCGCGCGCCGATCGGCAGCCGGAGTTCACGCAGATCGATCTGGAGATGTCCTTCCCGGAGCCGGACTCGCTCTTCGCCCTGATGGAAGGACTGATGGAGGAGATTTTCCGCGGGGCGGGGCTGGACATCCTCGGACCGTATCCCCGGCTGTCGTATCGCGAGGCCATGGATCGGTTCGGAAGCGACAAGCCGGATGTGCGTTTCGGCCTCGAGATCCGGGATCTGACCGGGTCGCTCGCGCACAGTCCGTTCCGGGTGTTCTCGGACACGGCGCAGAAGGGCGGAGTGATCAGGGCGTTTCTCGTCCCGGGCGGAGGTGCCTGGTCGCGCCAGCGGGTCGACCATCTCGTCGACGCGGCCAAGACCCTTGGATCGAAGGGTCTCATCTGGATCAAGGCCACCGGCGGGACGATCCAGTCCTCGGTCCTCAAGCACCTCACCGAGGAGGGTTGTCGCGCCGTTCTGAGGGATCTGGGCTCGCGGGGCGACGACCTGGCGCTCCTGGTGGCGGACTCCTGGAAGGAGGCCTGTACGATTCTCGGTCTCCTGCGGCTGCAGATCGGTCGGTCGGAGAAGCTCGTCGACGAGACGACGCACGCGCTGCTCTGGGTCCACGAGTTCCCCTTGTTCGAGCACAGCGAGGTGGAGGGTCGTCTGGTCTCCTGCCATCATCCGTTCACCTCGCCCCGTCCGGAGGACGTCCCGCTTCTGGAGCGCGACCCCGCGCGGGCGCGCGCCCTCGCCTACGATCTGGTGCTCGACGGAGTGGAGATCGGCGGCGGGAGCATCCGCATCCATCGCAGCGACCTGCAGGCCAGGGTCTTCCAGGTTCTCGGGATCGGCCGCGAGGAAGCCGAGGCGAAGTTCGGTTTCCTCCTGACCGCTCTCAAGATGGGCGCCCCGCCGCACGGCGGGATCGCTCTCGGCGTGGACCGGATCGTCGCCCTTCTCACCGGGAGCGCCTCCATCCGCGACGTCATCGCCTTCCCGAAGACGACGAGCGGTCTCGATTTGATGAGCGGCGCGCCTTCCCGCGTCAGCGAGCGCCAGCTTAAAGAGCTGTCGATCCGTCTCGACCTGCCCCCCGATCCGCCCCGGTCGGATAGATAACACGCTGAAAATACAAATACTTACCTGCGAGCGCCTGCGGGCGCTTCGATTGACAAGACCGCGATCGGGTGTTAACTTACGGCCATGGTTTTCGAGCCGATCAACCGCTGAGGGGCACACCCAGCCGGATGCGCAAAGTCGCACTGCCAGAAGAAGTCCTGATCGACGTGTTCGGCCAGCATGACGAGAATCTCAGGGCGATCGAGAAGGATCTGGGCGTGCGCGTATCGGCGCGCGGCACGGAGGTCACGGTCCAGGGCGAGTCCGAGAAGGAGGCCCTGGCCGCCAACCTGGTCGAGCAGCTCGTGACCGTCGTGCGCGCCGGCTACCCGCTCAAGAAGGGCGACGTGGAGATCGCCGCGCGGCTGCTGCGGGACAACCGTCAGGCGGTGCTCCATGAGTTCTTCGCCGCCGGCCGCCTGCGCGCCACCAACGGCCGCTACGTGACGCCGAAGAGCCTCAACCAGAAGCACTACCTGGACGCGATCCGGGACAGCGATCTGGTCTTCTCCATCGGGCCGGCGGGGACGGGGAAGACCTATCTGGCGGTCGCGGCCGCGGTGAGCCACCTCACCGAGAAGAAGGTCGAGCGGATCATCCTCTGCCGGCCGGCGGTGGAGGCTGGCGAGAAGCTCGGCTTCCTCCCCGGTGACATGGCGGAGAAGGTGGATCCTTACTTCCGGCCGCTGTACGACGCGCTGTATCACCTGCTCGACCGCGATCGGGCCAACGCCCAGCTGGAGCGCGGTTCGATCGAGATCGCGCCGCTGGCGTTCATGCGCGGGCGCACGCTGAACCACGCGTTCGTGATCCTCGACGAGGCCCAGAACACGACGCCCGAGCAGATGAAGATGTTTCTCACGCGCCTCGGCTTCGGCAGTCGCCCGGTGGTGACGGGCGACGTAACCCAGTTCGACCTTCCGCATGGCACATCAAGCGGGCTCATCCGCGCCCAACACATCCTGCAGGATGTGCGCGGCATCTCGTTCACGTATTTCACGGCGGCCGACGTGGTGCGCCATCCGCTGGTGGCCCGCATCGTCGAGGCCTATGAGCGCGCCGAGAATAACGATCCCTTGGCGCCGCGGCGCGGACGCGAGCGTCGCTCCGACCCGTGAGCACCCGTCCTCGCAAACCGCGCGGCAGCCGCACACCTTCGTTGCGCCTCTCGATTCAAGGAAGCGATGCGTTTGCTGCACTGCCGGCGCGTTCGACGTTGCGCCGCTGGGCGGTATCGGCGCTGGAGCGCGACGCGGTGATCGTGCTGCGTTTTGTCACAACGGGCGAAGCTCGCCGGTTGAATCGAGAATTCCGCGGTCAGGATCACGCGACCAACGTGCTCACTTTCGACTACATGGAACGGCCCGTCCGCGCCGACATCGTCATCTGCGTGCCGGTGGTGCGTGCCGAGGCCCGCGACCAGGGCAAGGCGTTTCGCAACCATCTCGCGCATCTCGTCGTGCACGGCTTGCTGCATGCGCAAGGCCA
>CAYLND010000030.1:0-30874 GCA_964384905.1 uncultured Acidobacteriota bacterium | reverse complement strand
GGGACAGCGCGCGTTCGCGGGCGGCAGCCAGGCGAGCGTCATCGCCGCCATCCTCGAGCGCGAGCCGCCGCCGGTGTCGAGGCTGGAGCCGATGACGCCCCCGTCGGTCGATCACCTGGTGAAGCGGTGCCTGGCGAAGGACCCGGACGAGCGCTGGCAGGCGGCGGGCGACGTCGCCCTCGAGCTGGAGTGGATCTCCGAGACCGGCTCGGCCGCCGGCCCGAACGAGCGCCCCACAACCGAACGAAAGCGGTGGGGCCGCGCCGGCTGGCTGGTGGCCGCGCTTCTGGCGCTGCTCCTCCTGGCCGTGGGCCGGGGATCGTGGACCGGAGCGCCCCGGCCGGGGGAACTGCTCTACTTCTCCAGCGTCGTGCCGTTCCCCGCCAACGACGTCGCGCTGTCGCCGGACGGGCGCGTCGTGGCGATGGTGGCGTACTGGGATCAGGCCAACAAGTACGCGATCTGGACGCACGAGGTGGGCGGCCGCAAAGCCACGACCGTGGCGGGCACGGAGGACGCGTCCCATCCGTTCTGGTCGGCCGACGGCCGCTCCATCGGGTTCTTCGCGCAAGGCAAGCTGAAGAAGGTCGATCTCTCCGGCGGAACCGTGCGCGTGCTCTGCGAGGCGCCGTTCGGCCGCGGCGGCGCCTGGAACCGGGAGGGAGTCATCTTGTTCGCGCCGGACGCGTTCGGCGGCCTGTCGCGCGTGCCGGCGGCCGGCGGCACGCCGAGCGTGGTCACCAGGCCGGACCCGGCGCGCTCCGAATCGAGCCACCGCTGGCCCGTGTTCCTGCCGGACGGCAGGCACTTTCTTTATCTGGCCGCGAACTTCTCGGGACAGTTCGAGAAGAACACGATCGTCCTCGGGTCCCTGGATTCGAGCGACAGGATCCCGATCGTCAGCGCCAGCTCCAACCCCGCCTACGCCGACCCCGGGTATCTGATCTACCTGCGGGACGACGACCTCGTGTCCGTCCGATTCGACCCGCAGAGCCACGTGCTGAGCGGCGAGCCGCACACGCTGGCGCAGGGGATCCAGTACTTCCCGCAGATCGATCTGGGGCTGTTCTCGGTGGCGGGCGCCGGGGTCCTGGTGGCGCAGACCGGAGTCGGCGTGGCGAAGTCCCAGCTGACCTGGCTCGACCGCAGCGGCAAGCCGGCGGGCACCGTCGGCCCCCCGGGGTTGTTCGCCAACCCGAGTCTCTCGCCGGACGGCCGGCGGGTGGCCGTCGATCGCACCGACGTCGACGGACGCCACCAGAACATCTGGATCCACGAGCTGCCGAGCGACACCATGGCGCGCCTGACGTTCGGCCCGTGGCTCGACCAGACGCCCGTGTGGAGCCCGGATGGCAAACGGATCGTCTTCAGCTCGAACCAGAAGCTCAACTTCAGCCTGCACGAGAAGAACGCCGACGGATCGGGCGGCGAGAGCCAGGTCGCCGATTTGAGCGTCGCCGAAGAAGGCGTCTGGGACTGGTCGAAGGACGGCCGGAATCTGCTCATCAGGAAGCAGGCCGAGCTGTGGTCGATGACTTCGGCGGACCGCGATCTCAAGCCGTGGATGAAGGCGACCTGGACCTTCCGCAACGCCCAGTTCTCCCCCGACGGCAAGTGGGTCGCCTACGCGTCGAACGAGACCGGGACGTGGCAGATCTACGTCTCGCCGTACCCGAGCGCCAACGGCAAGTGGCAGGTGTCCACCGGCGGCGGCGAGGAGCCGCGCTGGAGGAGGGATGGACGCGAGCTGTTCTACCTGTCGGGCGGAGGCGAGATGATGGCGGTGGAGGTGAAGACCGACCCCAGTTTCGAGGCGCGCACCGCGGTCGCGCTGTTCCAGACGCACCTGCGCCAGCCGGTTTCGGCGATGGACGTCTTCTCCTACGACGTCACGGCCGACGGCCGGAAGTTCCTGATCAACGCGAAGGTGGACGAGCCGGGCGCCGCGCCGGTGTCGATCATCGTGAACTGGACGGCGGCGCTGGAGAAATAGACCGACCGCTGGCGCGCTCCGCTTCCAGCTATCTGCCGACGGTCAGGACGACGCGAAAGCGCGCCTTGCCGCTCATCATGCGCTCGTAGGCCTCGGAGGCGCGCTCGAGCGGGAACGTCTCGTTCATCGACTTCACGTCCATGCGCGCGCTGAAGGCGAGCGTATCCTGAGCGTCGATCGAGGTCCCTGCGGCCCAGCCCTTGATCGATCGGCGCCCGGAGAGAAGCAGGACGGGCGAAACCTGCATCGAGGGTGCCGCCCCGACGATCAGCAGGGTGCCGTTGATCGCCAGTCCGCCCTGTACGCTGGCCATCGCCTCGCCGCTCGTCGCGGTCGCCAGGATGACGGCCGCGCCGCCGACCCTCTGAAGCTCGGCCACCGGGTCCTGCGTCTGGCTGTCGATGTACGCCGCCGCCCCGAGCCGGCGGGCGTGTGGCTCCTTGTCCCTGCCGCGCGCGATCCCGATCGTGTGAAACCCCATCCGCGCGGCGTATTGCACGGCGAGGTGACCGAGACCGCCGAGACCGAGCACGGCGACGACGTCTCCCGGCCGCGCGCCGCTGTGGCGCAGCGCGTTGAACGTCGTCAGACCGGCGCACATGAGCGGCGCCGCCCCGATCGGGTCGAGCCCCGCCGGCATCCTGGCCACGGCGTTGGCCGGAGCGACCATGTACTCCTCGTAGCCACCATCGGACGTGATGCCGGTGACCCGGCCGGTGACGCACGCGAACATGTCTCCCCGCCGGCAGTGGTCGCAGATGCCGCAATAGCCGCCGTGCCACCCGACTCCGGCGGGCTGGCCCTTCTCCCATCCGACGACGCCGGGTCCGACCGCATCGATGGCGCCGGCCACCTCGTGGCCCGGGACGCGCGGATACTGCATTCCGGGCCAGCCGCCTTCCTTGGTCAGCGCATCGCTGTGGCAGATGCCGCAGGCGCGTACCTTGATCCGCACCGAGCCGGCCCCCGGCTCGGGGATCGGCCTCTCCACCAGCTCGAACGGTCCGCCGGGGCGTGACACCTGTACCGCCCGCATCGTCGCCATCGCTCCCTCCAGTCTTCGTCAAACGGTCCGAGGCAGTATATGCCTCGTCCCGATCGCTGGAAACCGACCGACTTCGAGCGGCGTGCCGTCGCTGCGTGAAGACGCAGAAGAGGCTGGCCGAATCGCCCTCGCGGCGCCACAATCTCTTGCGGAGCCTTCGAAGATGGAAACGCAAGTCCGGCCCGCTTCCCAGGCAGCGACGCCGCGGCGGCCCCGCCTGCTGGCGAGGCTGCTCGTCGGCGTTGCGCTCGTGCTCGCGTTCTATCTCGGCTGGATCCACTGGCAGGTCGAGCGGCTGCGGGACCACAACCCCCGGACGACGGCCTTCATGCAGGAGGGGCTCGAACGACTGCGCTCGAGCGATCCCGAGGCGCGCCTGCGGCAGGTCTGGGTGCCTTACGAGCGGATCTCCGAGAGCCTGAAGCGCGCCGTCATCGCCGCCGAGGACCAGCGGTTCCTCGAGCACGACGGGTTCGACGCCGGAGCGATCGAAGAGGCGTACGAAAAGAACGCGCGCCGGCGGCACATCCGCCACGGCGGCTCGACCATCAGCCAGCAGCTCGCCAAGAACCTGTTCCTGTCACCGCGACGGAGCTACTGGCGCAAGGCGGACGAGGCCGCCATCACTGTGATGATCGAGCACGTCCTGAGCAAGCGTCGTATCCTGGAGATCTACCTCAACGTGATCGAATGGGGCGACGGTCTCTATGGCGCCGAGGCCGCCGCGCAACATTATTATGGGGTGCCCGCCGCGGACCTCGACCCCGAGCAGGCGGCGCGCCTCGCGGCGATCATCCCGAACCCCAGGCGTTACGCGCGCGACCTCGACAGTCCCTACCTCGATCAGCGGACGGAGACCCTGCTCTACGAGATGGGGTACGTGCGCGTGCCCTAGCGACTGGGCGCGCGCTCACGCGCGGGAGCGCATCCAGGCGACGCAACGCTCCAGCTCCTGGCGCATCGCCGCGGCGGAGGGCGCGCGCCAGCCCCAGCCGTGTCCCGGCAGGACCTGCTCGAAGCGGTGGTCGAGGAGGCGCTCCATCGAGCGCGTCTGCTCCGCCCACGAGTACCAGCAGGCGTCGCGGAAGGCGATCAGGCGCCGGCGCTCGGGCGACCAGGCGAGATGATCGCCGCTGAACAGGATCGTCTCGCGGTACAGCAGGACGGCGTGCCCGCGCGTGTGCCCCGGCGTCGGGATCGCCAGCAGATCGTCCGCCAGGCGCGCCGGCTCGGAGCCGGCCAGGCGACGCTCGACCCCGCGGGTGTCCGCGGTGAGGTCGTCGGCGTGCAGGATGCGCTCGCAGCCGAGGCGCCGGTGGAGCGCCTCGTGGCTCGCGACGTCGTCGCGATGGGTCAGGAACATGAGGCGCGCACCGCCCATCGCCTCGATTCGCCTGAGGAGAGGCTCGGCGGCGCGCGGCGAATCGATCAGCACGTTCCCCTCCTTGCGGCGGACCAGGTAGCTCCACGCGCCGAAGGAGTCCTCGGAGGTGAAGCCGAGGAAGAACACGTCCTCCCCCAGCGGCTCCGGGAACGCGGCCACGCCCGACCCGACGTCGAGGTGCGACTCGGTGCCGATCGAGGCGGTCGGGCAGGCGACCTGCGCCATCAGGGCGCGCAGGCGTTCGGGCTCGCCCGCCGGCTGGCGGGCGACGAAGGAGTGATCCTCCGCCGCCGCGAACAGGCCCGGGGCGATGCGCGTGCAGGTGTCGCAGTCGATGCAGGACCGATCGACGTAGAACTCGCCGGGGACGTTGTCCGGCAGTCGCTCCGAGAGTTTCGCCATACCCCGTTGGACGAGGTCCGCTGGCCGGAGGTTTCGTCGTGAAGCGTATCATCTTTATTACAGGTCGGGCCGGACGGCCAGCCTCGGCCGGCGGGACCGGGATGCGGTCACCCCCGGTCGCGCGTAGAATGCAGGTCGACCCGCCTCATGCCAGCGCGTGCTCGAGGGAGCGCGAACGTGAAGGACGTCTCCGACATCACGACCAAGAGCGCCGACCGATCGGACGCGCCCGATCCCGCGCATGCCCCTCCTCACCCGGGCCGCGCCCCTGTCGATGCCGCGCGGTCGCAACCCGATCCGACGCGCCGGCTGCTGACTCCGGGGCAGACGATTCAGAGTCCGGAGACGATGCTGTCGTACCGGATCGAGCGCTTCCTCGGCGAGGGCGGCTTCGGGCAGGTCTATCTGGCCAGGCGGCTGGGGCCTTCATCGGTCGTGGCGGAAACGGTCTGCATCAAGGTGAGCGGACGGATCGACGGGTGGCTGCGCGAGGCGTACTTCGGGCAGCTCCTCGACAGGCATCCACGCGCGATTCGTGTCTACGACGCCTTCCCGCTGACTCCGTCGGATGGCCGCCCGCTGTACTTCCTGGCGCTCGAGTACGCGCGCCATGGAGATTTGAGGGCTTTCCTGCATCGCGCCGAGAAGGGATGGGCCGAGAAGACAGTGCGTCGCGAGATCGCCGGCATCCTCGAGGTGCTGCGCAAGCTGCACCGCGGGCAGCTCCTGCACCGCGACCTCACGCCGATGAACGTGTTCGTGTGCGACGGGCCGAGCCTCAAGCTCGGAGACTTCGGGATCGTGCGGCAGCAGAGCGACCGGGGCGGCATCGTGGCGCGCACCATGAACGCTCTGACCGCCCCGAGCGACATCCTGGCGGGGGCGGTCCCCAAGTGGCAGGCCCGCGACGACGTGTACCAGGTCGGGCAGCTCCTGGGGATGCTGGTGAAGGGGGACGCGAGCGCCCGCCTGCGGACCTCCGAGATCCGCCGCCTCGCCTGCGGCGACCATCTCAAGGAGATCATCCACCGCTGCCTCGGCGAGCGCCGCAAGCGCTACGAAAGCGCCGACGACCTGATCGAGGCGCTGCGCAATCCGCCGGCGCCGCTCAAGGCGGGCGTGCTGCGGTCGCTGAAGGGGGTCCATCTCGCCTTCACCGGCATCCTGAGCAAGCGGCGCAGCGTAGCCTCCCGGGCGGCGCGCCGGGCCGGCGCCGTGGTGCACGGCGGTCCGTCGTCGCGCACCACCGTGGTCGTCCGCGGCCGCCCCAATCCGCTGCAGGCGGCGGGGCGTGACGCTGGTCTGAAGCTCATGGAGATCAAGAGGCTGCGCGCCAAGGGACACCGGATCACCCTGCTCGAGGAGAAGCGGTTCTGGGGCCTGGCGCGCCGACGGTAGGGCGCGGGCCGAAGGAGCGGCATGCGAATCAGCGAGATGAGGCATCCCCTTCCGGTGGGGGCGCGGCCCTGGGTGGCGATCGCTGCGCTCGTCGGCGCGCTGCTCGCGGCCGCGTTCACGATCCCGGGATGCGCACGCGGCGGCGGGTCGCGCGCTGACGCCCCTGTCGCGACTGCCGCGCCTGACGCGCCCGCCGGTGTCACCGACGCGGTCTCTTCCGGCGAGATGCCCTCCGTGCCCACCATCCGGATCGCCGGAGACGCCCTGGCGGACCTCGACGACGGCGATTTCCTGCTCCCCCGCTTCTCTCCGGACGGCCGCACGCTCGCGTTCGCGTCCTCGATGGTGCGCGACGGGGTCGAGGGGGGCGAGGTCTTTCTTCTCGATCTCACGACCGGCAAGCGGCGGCGACTGCTCGACGCGAACGAGGCGGCGGCGGTGGGCGTCTACAAGGCGTTCATCGGCGATCTCGAGTGGTCGGGCCGATCGGTCCTGCGCGTCGACGTCGCCGACGGCGACGTGGGACTCACCAGCCTGACCTACGACACGAACCGAGGCGCGGTGGTCGACCGCGTGCACGTCGAGGGGGATGACGAGCCGCAGCTCCCGTCCCGGCTCGAGCCGGCCGCGCAACGCGTGGCCGCGCTACTTCCGCAGCTGAATCCGTCGGAGGTGCGCGCCGCGATCGCCGCCTTCGGCGCCGCCGTCCAGGACGAAGGGGCCATCCTCGATCCTTCGGGCACCGGATCGGATATCCGGCTGGTCGATTTCCGCCGCGGCGTCGCGGTGCCGTTGCAGGGGCGGCCGTCCGCCGCCGGACAGGAGCTCAGCGGCGGCTTCATCCACGACGACGGCGCCGTGTATCTGATCGCCGGCCGCGACGATGCCCGGGTCTATGCGCACCAGGGAGGGACGAGCCGGGAGGTCGCGCGCTTCGCCGGCGCGAAATGCTCCTATCTGCGCGGCATCGGCAGCCCTCCCGGAGCACCCGCTTTCTTCGTGGTCCGCACCCAGGCCGGGAACGTTCATAGCGACAACCCGTTCTTCATGTACGAGCGCGGACGGATATCGCGCATCGAGGACTACGCCGCCCTGGCCGACGCGGACGTCGACCCGGGCGCGTCGGTCGTCGCCTTCGCCCGCTGGGTAGGAGACGTCCGTCACATCGCCGTCCGGCGCCTCCGGACGCCGCGCCCGTGACCGATTCGACACGGAGACCGCCCATGCCCAAACTTCCGCTGACCGGGGGCTGCCTGTGCGGCAGCGTCCGCTACGAGATCACCGAGCCCCTCGTGTTCGCCAATTACTGCCACTGCACCCGCTGCCAGCGGCGCACCGGGGCGGCGGCGGCCGCATCGGCGCGCATCGCGCCCGGATCGCTGCGCGTTCTCTCGGGGCAGGAGCTGATCACGTCCTGGCGCCCGCCGGACGGCTTCGCGAAAGTGTTCTGCTCGCGCTGCGGCGGCGCTCTCTGGAGCCAGAGCCAGCAGGATCCCGAGTTGATCAGCGTCCGGATGGGGACGTTCGACAGCGATCCGGGCATCCGTCCGTCGTACCGGGCGTACGTCGCCTACGCCGCGTCCTGGGAACCGATCCCGGACGACGGTCTGCCGCGCTTTCCCGAGGCGCGCAGATAGGCAAGGGCTTGACTGGCCGCCAGGGCTCATGGTCCTCATCGGCGATCGCGCGCCTTCAGCCCTTCCAGAGTCTGAGCGCGGTGTGGCGTGCCATGTTCCCGAAGTCGGCGTCCGGGCTCAGAAGTTCGGCCCCCGTGTCGAGGCAGGCCTGCGCGATGACGCAATCGACCGTACCGCGCACGGTGACCCCCTTTCCCCGCAGGGCGCGGAACAGACGAGCCGCGCGCACATGCTGTTCCAGCGACGGATCGAGCATGGGCAACGAGACGAGGAGCCGGCGCGCGCGTTGAAACCCGGTTTCGGTTCGGAATCCCTGAAGGACCTCGGTCACGATCAGCGGAATGACCGCGATGTCCTCTTCATTGCGAAGGGCCGTTTCGAGACGCTCGGCGTGCGCGGACGGCACGCCATTGAAAAAGTCTGCCCAGGTATTCGTGTCGACGACGATCATCCACGTCTCGTCCGGGACGAGCGCCAGGAGCCCACGTCTCCTTCCCAGACCGCCTTGCCGCGCAACCGGCGGAGCGAGCGATAAAGGCTGCCCTTCTCCACCAGACGGCGAAGAGCGATATCGACGGCCTCCCGCTTCGATCGGGCCCCGGTCAATCGTCTGGCCTTCTCGACAAGGACGTCATCGATGTCGATGTTCGTTCTCCCCATAGCGTGGCCTCCTTGACGATACACCACTATACGTGTTTTTGGTGTACGAGACAAGAGCGGCTTGATGCAAAAGGATGATGGCAGGAGTAAGATTCGCTCATTCCCATGAGCCGTTTTCACAGCCAGCGCGAGGCCAAGGAATTCCTCGTCGCCAAGATCGCAGAGGAGGCACAGCGGGAGGGCGTGTCGCTATCGGACGTCGAACGAAAGATGCTCTATTTCAGCGAAACCGATTGGACCCCCTCGGACACGATGGACGTCAACGATAAGTTCGACAGGGAGTACGACCAAGACAAGTATGAAAACAAGATCCGTGGTCTCGTTGGACACCTGAGTCAACGCATCAAGAGAGAAGACCGGAAAGAGTACGACTCTTTCGTGGATGCTCTTCGCGCGCTCAGCAAGGGTGATCACTATATCCTTGTGATGACAGGCCCCGTGCGCCCGCCGGGTGACCTGCTGAAGCTCTTGATGACCGCACTTGCGGTTTCGGTGGCATTCTTCGGCGGGGTGTTCCTTGCCGCGAAGTACAACATCGACCTCGACCGCTTCCTTCCTTCCAAAGACACAGTCATCGGCATCGTCTTGACCGGGCTTGCCTCCATTGCTATTGCATACTCCCTTTCCTGGCTCATGATCGGCAGAGACAAGACGGAACTCCTCTTGTATAGAGCCATCGAAAAGCTTCGCAGCCTCGGACTCAAGAAGAAACAGCGCAGCTCAACCGGAGGGCAACATGAGCGCTAAACACTGGATCTTCTTCGCTGCTCTCGTGTGGTTTGCCGGAGTTGACGCGACCGCAATATGGCCGTACAGGTATACAAGCCGAATCATGGGGTCAAACCGCCTACCGGGGGAGACGAATTGATGAAGACCCGCGCAATCTGGAAATATGTCGTCACCGGTTTGCCGCTGTTGTTTATTCTGCGCCACTCATTCGCCTCCGATTTTGGTTTCGATGAACGTGTGCGGGCCCAAATGGCGCTCGATCGAGTGTACTATTCGCATCAGATCGACGCGACGGTGCCACTCGCCGAGGCTGCGTCTCGCGCGGTCGCCGCGCGCAAGGTGAGACGCTATCTCCGGCAGTCGGGCGCTCTCGAAATCCTCTGGGACACACGCATCACCCCCGAGATGCTGCAAGATGAGCTGCAGCGCATGGCGGGCGGCACACGTATGCCGGACCGCCTGCTCGAGCTGTACCGGGCGCTCGATGACGATCCCTTGCTGATCCAGGAGTGTCTGGCCCGGCCCGCTCTCGTCGATCGCCTGTCGCGAAGCTTCTATGCCTCCGACACGACATTGCACGCGGCTACGCGGGCCGAAGCCCGGCGGCTTCGCTCGGCGCTCGGATCCGGGCGGCCCGATCGGCATCTGGCGCAACGCGACCGCACGATCACCGAGGTGATCCGGATCGAGCCCGGCGCTCAAAGTGCCGCGCGCCGCGATGCGCCGGTCGGAAAGGTGGCGGCACCGGTCCTCGAGATGAGCCCTGCGGAATTCGCCGCCTACCGCGCCCGGCTTCCCTTGCGGGCCGGCGAGGTCGGGCGCGTGGAGGAGCTGAGCACAGGATTCACCGTACGGACCGTCCTTGATGACGCGCCTGGTCGCCTGCGCGTCGCGTCGTATGTGGTCCCGAAGCGGTCCTTCGACGAGTGGCTGATCGCGGCCGGTCCCGGCTTCGATCAGGCGGTGACGATGCCCGATCGCGGACAAAGCACCCGGCCCACCTTGCCGATACCCGACATCCGGCGCGGGCGGCCCGCCCCCTGCTTCGTCGAGGACGCGTGGAACAATGGATCGCTGAACGATGTCCCGGATGGGCGCTCGATTGCCTCCTCCGTGTGGACCGGAAGCCACGTCATTATCTGGGGAGGGTACGACGGGGCGTCCTATGTCAACACCGGAGGCCGCTACGATCCGGCAACGGACACCTGGACATCGACCTCGACGACCGGCGCCCCTGCGGGACGGGCGAACCATTCGGCAGTCTGGACCGGGAACCTCATGGTGATCTGGGGCGGCCAGGGCGGAGAGCGGACCGCTTTCGATGACGGAGGACGCTACGACCCCGTGAGCGACACCTGGAGTCCAACCTCGCTGGCAGGCGTACCCGAGGGACGCTTCGGCCATAGCACGGTCTGGACAGGCTCCAACATGTTGGTGTGGGGCGGAGCCGGCCTGAGTCTGCTGGTTAACGACGGCGGGCGCTATGACCCTGCCTCGGATGCCTGGTCACCAATCTCGACATCGGGCGCCCCTGCG
This sequence comes from uncultured Acidobacteriota bacterium, assembly GCA_964384905.1. GTDB lineage: Bacteria > Acidobacteriota > Polarisedimenticolia > Gp22-AA2 > Gp22-AA2 > Gp22-AA3. The sequence goes on along the minus strand of CAYLND010000030.1, from coordinate 20,090 downwards.
GCGCGGCTCAATGCCACGGCCGTCTGGACCGGACAGGAGATGGTGGTGTGGGGTGGCGAGGACGGCGCCAACGTTCTGAACACCGGTGGCCGCTATGACCCGGCCTCCGACAGCTGGAGACCCACTTCCTTCTTCAACGCCCCCTCCCCCCGCGCCGGACACACCGCCGTGTGGACCGGCAGTTCGATGGTCGTGTGGGGTGGCGGAAACGTCTTCTCGTTCGCGTACGTCAACACAGGCGGCCATTACGATCCCGCGACCGATACCTGGCTGGCCACTTCGATCATCGGTGCGCCTTCGCTTCGCGCGTTTCACTCGGCGGTCTGGACGGGAAACGAGATGATCATCTGGGGAGGCGATCAGAGGGACCACCCCCTCCTGCAGACTGGTGGGCGCTACGATCCCGCGGCCGATCGTTGGAGCGCGACCTCGACGATCAACGCGCCGTCGCCCAGGGGAAGCCACGCTGCCGTCTGGACGGGCGATCTGATGGTCGTCTGGGGTGGTGTGACATCGGGTGACGCAGGCGACACGGGTGGTCGGTACGACCCCCGCTCCGACAGCTGGACCCCGACGCGAACGCTCAGCGCGACGCCGCGTTCTGGTCACACGGCGGTGTGGACCGGAAGTCTCATGCTCGTCTGGGGCGGGGCCGGCACAACTGGCCTCCTCAACAGCGGTGATCGGTATGATCCGACCACCGACACCTGGACGGCCATCTCGACAATAGGCGCTCCGGCGGCCCGTGTGGGCCATACCGCCGTGTGGACCGGAGGCCGCATGCTGATTTGGGGAGGTACCGGTTCCACCTATTTGAACACCGGCGGGCAGTACGAGCCTCTCGCGGACGCCTGGACTTCGATCGCGACGCTGAACGCGCCATCGCCGCGCGCCTACCACACCGCGGCGCTGTCGTCAGGGTACATGGTCGTGTGGGGTGGATACAACGGAACGTATCCGGGCATCGGCGGACGCTACGATGCAGCCGCCGATACGTGGCTGCCCACGTCGATCGTGAGCGCGCCTTCCGGACGCATCGGCCACAGCGCCGTCTCCACCGGCCAGTACGTCATCCTGTGGGGCGGTCACGACGACTTTCAGCTGTTCGGATCCGGCGCGCTTTACGATGCCGCCCTCGACTCCTGGTACGCCGTGCCCGACACGGGTACCCCATCACCACGAAGCGATCACACCGCCGTCTGGACGGGTCAGCAGATGCTGGTCTGGGGCGGCACGGACTACGTGACCGACCTTGCCACCGGAGCAAGGTACGATCTGTTCGGGTCCTGGAGCCCGACCTCCGATGCCGGAGCCCCATCGGGTCGCACCCTTCACAGCGCCGTGTGGACGGGAACCAGGATGGTGATCTGGGGCGGTGGCACTTATGCGACCTCGAACGACGGAGGCCTGTACGACCCGGCGAACGACACCTGGACTGTCACTCCGATCGCGGATGCGCCCTCCCCTCGCCATCTGCACACCGCCGTCTGGACCGACCGATCGATGATCGTCTGGGGCGGTTCGACCGGCTTCACTCCACTTCGTTCGGGGGGCGTTTTCGTCCCCGGCCATGTGCTGGGCGTTCCCGGTCCATGCGAAGGCGGCCACTGTCAGCAGCGCCGCCCGCCCGTGTGCCAGGGGCCGCGGCCAGATGAGACGCATAGCAACGCACTGCCATCTCTGACCTATTGATGCCGCAGAGCCTCCGCCGGGGAGACGCGCGCGGCGCGGAGGGCCGGCAGGAGCGACGCGACCGCGGCGGTGCACGCCAGAAGCGCCGCGATGGCGACGAAGGTCAGCGGATCGGTCGGGTCGACGCCGAACAGGAGGCTGGCGATGAACCGGCTGACGGCGACGGCCGCCAGGGCGCCCAGACAGAGCCCGATGCCGGCGAGGGTCATGCCGCGGCGCAGGATCATCCGGACGATGGCGCGCGCGTCCGCCCCCAGCGCCATGCGCACCCCTATCTCGCGCGTGCGCTGGCCGACGGCGTAGGCCATCATCGCGTACAGGCCGACCGCCGCCAGACACAGCGCCAGCGCCGCGAACAGTCCGAGCAGCAGCAGGGAGAAGCGGCGGATGGTGAGCGTGCCGCCGATCACGTCCTGCATCGTCTTCACCTGGAACACCGGCAGGTCCGGGTCGACGGCCCGCACCGCCGCGGCGGCGGCAGGGGCCAGGGCCTCCGGATGACCGGCGGCGGGGACCAGGCCTTCCGGGCCACCGCCGGCGGCCCGCAGCACGAGGAACTGGGTGTTCGCCGGCTTCTGCGAGGCCGGCAGGTAATACTGCTCCTTCACCCGGCCATCGAGACCGTACTTTTTGACATGCCCGACCACCCCGACGATCTCGCGCCAGAGCGGCTTCTCGTCGGACCCCTCGAACGTGGTCGCGATCCGGCGGCCGATCGGATCCTGGCCGGGCCAGTAGCGATCCGCCAGGACCTGGTCGACGATCGCGGTCGGCGGCGCCCCGGCGGCGTCGTCGCGCGCCTCGAACGGGCGGCCGCGCAGGACCGCGATCCCCATCGCGGCGAAGTAGTCGCGGCTGACGAGGTGCACGTCGCCGTGCGGGCCGGGATCGCCGGAAGGGGCCTGGTACCCTTCGGCGCGGAACGAGGCGCCCCAGTTGTCGCCGCTCATGGGCAGGTTCGACACCAGCGCGGCGGAGCGCACGCCCGGGATCGCCGCCAGGCGCTCCAGGATCGCGTCGTAGGTGGAGCGCAGCAGCGCATCCTCCCGGTACCGGGTCGCGGGGAGCGTGACCTTCATGGTCAGGACGCTCTCCGGCCGGAAGCCGGGATCGACCGAGCGCAGCCGCAGGAAGCTGCGCACGAGCAGGCCGGCGCCCACGAGCAGCACGAGCGCCATCGCGATCTGCGTCACCACGAACAGATCGACGAGGCGATGGCCCCCGCCGGTGCCGCGACCCCGGTCCTCCCGCTTCAGCGCGTCGTTGAGATCGACGCGCGAGGCGAACAGGGCCGGCGCCAGGCCGAACACGAGGCCGGTCGCGACCGACACGGCGGCGGTGAACGCCAGGACCGTCCCGTTCAATCCGACCGGCCGGCCGCCCAGCACCACCCCGGCGATCTCCGCCGGTGCGACCGCCATCAGGAGACGCAGGAACCCTCCGGCGAGCAGGACGCCGAGCGCCCCCCCGCCGACGGCGAGCACGACGCTCTCGGTGAGGAGCTGCCGGACGATCCGCCGGCGGCCGGCGCCGAGCGCCGCGCGCACCGCCATCTCCTGCCGGCGTCCCGCGGCGCGCGCCAGGAGGAGATTGGCGACGTTGGCGCAGGTGATCAGCAGCACGCAGCCGACCGCCGCCGCGAGCGTCCACAGGGCCGGCCGGATCTCGCCCGTCAGCTCGTCGAGCAGGGGCGTGATCGTGACGTTCCACTGCTCCGAGTAGAAATCCTTGCGCAGGCGCGCCACGATCCCGTCCATCTCGGCGCGCGCCTGGGCGAGGCCCGCGCCGCGCCGCAGCCGGGCGAACCCGACGAGGTACTCCATGCCGTGGTTCTGCGGCCCCTTCTCGGCGTCGGTGAAGCCGATCGGTTTGATCAGATCGATCGGCCGGTAGAACACGAAGTTCGGCGGCAGCACGCCGGCGACCGTGTAGGTCTCGCCGTTGAGCGACAGCGTCTTCCCCGCCAGGTCCTGCCCGGCCCCGAGCCGGCGCCGCCACAGCGCGTCGCTCACGATCACGACGTGGTTGTTCCCCGGACGGTCCTCTCCGTCGAGGAAGTCCCGGCCGTGCGCCGGGGCCACCCCGAGCGTGCGCAGGAAATTCCCGCTGACCCTGGCCCCCTGCAGGCGCTCCGGGTCCCCCGTCCCGGTCAGGTTGGCGCTCCAGTCGGCGCCGACCGCGACGTTCTCGAAGCGGCTCATGTGATCGCGGTATTCGAGGTAGGCGGGGACCGACAGGCTCGCCTTGTGCAGCATGGCCCCGTAGTCGTGCCACAGCATCACGAGACGCTCCGGCTCTCCGTACGGCAGCGGTCGCAGCAGCACCGCCTCGACGACGCTGAAGATCGCGGTGTTGGCGCCGATCCCGAGGGCCAGCGCCAGGAGCGCGACGGCGCTCACCGCCGGCCGATTGCGCAGGACGCGCAGCGCCTGTTTCAGGTCGTGACGGAAGTGGTCGATCATGGTGGGTGCGGGCCTCCGGTCATATAGGACGCTCCGGCCACGGCAGCGTGAGCAGCCGACGGCCGATCATACGGCCGAGCGGGCGCTGAAGTTGCAGCACCCGTCGGCATGTGCAGTTTCTTCGATGCGCCGACGTGTGCAGGCCGCGCACGAAGCAGTCCCTCCGGCCGCGCCTGGAAAACATCCGGCACCGATCGTGAGGGTGAAGCGCGCGCCGAAATGTGCCGGCCCGGCGATCAACGAAAGAACAACCGACGCGCGTCCTGCTCCGCAATGTAGCGACAAAGTTGCCGGAAGATGGCCGCGACCGTCCCGGGCGCCAAATCCTCGTGAACCGGGACGGTCAGAGTCTGGCGCGCGCCATCCGGGCCGATTCGCCGCAACTTCGCGTGGCTGCCACGAGTCGAAACGACTTCGAAGCCGACAGACCTTAGCGCGGCGACCAGCCCGCGTGAGGTGAAGCGTCGCAGTCTGGGAGACATCAAGTCGCGAGTTCATAAGTCAGCGAGATGCGGGGTTTCGCCACAACTCCCACTTCGCCGGGGTTCTCCCCCTCCAGATGCAATCCGACCGCCTCGCGCAGGTGCGCGACCACCTCGTCGAGCGTGTGGCCCTGCGTCACGACCGCCAGCTCGAGACATTCCGCCACATAGATGTTGCCCTCGCGTATCACGACCACATGGACCGTGTCGCGCGGACGCGCCCGAACACGTCCTCCGAAGGCACCGGCTGCGGCCTCGGCGACCCGCGGCATCGCACGCGCCGATGTGTGCAGGCGGATCCGGTTTCGCGCCGCCGGGTCGCGACGCACCTTGGACAGAATTTCATATGTCCCGCGGCCGACTCGCCGAAAGTACCTCCATCGATGAAGATGGTGACTCGGCGCGTTGACGCAGCAGCGACTGACGATGTGGGTACGCACTGAGCTCGGCTTCAGATGCGGAAGGGCCAGGACGATTTCCTGAGGCGCGAACCTCCAGTCGCCGCGCTCCTGGCAGATTCGCCGCGCCGCCTCCAGGACTTCCAGATGGATAGGCATCACCTTTCCTCGCATCCAAATATACAGTTGAAAATAGCAATAGTCAAGTTGACAGTGTACTCGGCGCGCCGAGCCTCGCCGGTTGACGCAGCGCTGACCGCGCGGAGAACCGTACGCGGCGTCCACACTCCGTCGCGTCGGCCGGCGGGACCTCAACGTGGAGCGAGAAGACGATCTGTAATACTTCTCCGGTGCGTGGGCCTCTATCGAGGAGCGTAGCGCTCGTGCTTCGGACGCGAGGGGTCGAGCAGGGCCCGGACGCTGGTCACGATGATGTCGTTCATCCCGGCGAGGCACTTCCACTGGTCTGTGCCACCGGCGCAGGGAATCCGCGCTTGCGCATCAGGGCGGCGATCCCGGGATCGCGGCCGCGGAACTTGCGATAGTCCTCGGCGGGATCGATGGTGTTTCCCGTCGAGAAGACGTTGTCGAGCAGGCGCTTCGCGACCGTCTTGTCGTAGGGTCCGCCGGCCTCCTCGAACGCCTCCCACGCGTCGGCCGAGAGCGTGTCCGACCACAGGTAGCTGTAGTAGCCGGCCGAATAGCTGTCGCTCGAGAAGATGTGCGCGAACTGCGTCATGCGATGGCGCATGACGATCTCCTTCGGCATGCCGAGCGCGGCGAGGGTGTCGCGCTCGAAAACCTGGGGATCGATCGTCGTGTCCGCCGTGGCCGCGAGGTGGACCTTCATGTCGACGAGGGCGCCGGCGAGGTATTCGACCGTGATGAACCCCTGGTTGAACTTCGACGCCCGGTCGATCTTCTCCACCAGGTCCTTCGGGATCGGCTTACCCGTCTGGTAGTGCAGGGCGAAGCGGTTGAGGATCTCCGGCACGGGCACCCAGTGCTCGAGCAGCTGCGACGGAAACTCGACGTAGTCGCGTGCGACGTTGGTGCCGGAAAGGGACGGGTAGTTCACGGAGGAGAGAAGCCCGTGCAGCGCGTGCCCGAATTCGTGGAACATCGTCAACGCGTCGTCCCAGCTGATCAGCACCGGCTCCCCCGGCTTGCCTTTGACGAAGTTGGCGTTGTTCGACACGATCGTCGTGACGACGCCGTCGAACCTCGACTGGTTGCGGTACGCGTTCATCCATGCGCCCGATTGCTTGCCGGGGCGGGCATACGGGTCGAAGTACCACAACCCGACGCGCTTGCCGGCCGCGTCGGTCACGTCCCACACGCGCACGTCCGGCTGCACGACCGGCACGCCCGTGGCCGGCTTGAACTGCAGCCCGAAGAGCTGGCCCGCGTTCCAGAAGATCGCCTCGCGCATCTTCTCGAGCTGCAGGTAGGGCGTGACGGCGTTCTGGTCGAGGTCGTACTTGGCCTTGCGGACCTTCTCGGCGTAGTAGCGGTAGTCCCACGGCTCGATGGTGACCTTCGCGCTTCCCCGGGCGGTCTCCGCGTCAGCCACCGCCTGCATGTCCGCGACTTCCTCATGCACGCGGGCGACGGCCGGCTTCCAGACCGCCTCCATCAGCTCCATGGCGCGCTCGGGGGTCTTGGCCATCGTGTCTTCGAGGCGCCAGTGGGCGTGCGTCGGGTAGCCGAGAAGATTCGCCCGCTCGGCGCGCAGCTTCAGGATTTCGGAGATCGTCGCGTTGTTGTCCTTGGCGTCGCCGTTGTTGCCGCGGGCGTAGTAGGTGCGCCAGACCTTCTCGCGCAGGTCGCGCCGGTCGGCGTACGTGAGGAACGGCTCCATGCTGGACCGCGTGTTCAGGATCGCCCACTGTCCCTTGTGCCCGCGCGCCTCGGCGGCGGCCGCCGCCCCCTCGCGCACCCCGACGGGCAGCCCGGCGAGGTCCGATTCCTTCTCGAGGTACAGCACGTAGTCCTTCTCGTCCCCGAGCAGATTCTGGGAGAACTTCGTGAACAGGCTCGCGAGTTTCTGGTTGATGTCCGCCACGCGCTGCCGGGACGTCCCCTCGAGGCGCGCGCCGGCGTGGACGAAGTTCGTGTAGTCGAGCCAGACCAGCCGTTTCTGCTCGGGAGTCAGGCCGCCCGCCTCGCGCGCGTCGTAGACAGCGGCGATGCGGGAGAAGAGCTCCTTGTTCTGGACGATCCGATCCTTGAAGGCCGCGAGCTTCGGCGCCATCTCCGTCTCGACCTTCTGGAAGTCGTCCGAGCTCATCGTCGATCGGAAGATGCCGTAGATCGCCGAGACCCGCTCGAACGGCTTCCCCGCCCGCTCGAGGGCGGCGATCGTGTTCTCGAAATCGGGCACCGCCGGATTCTTCGCGATCGCGTCGATCTCTTCCAGGTTCGAGGCCATCGCGGCTTCGAGCGCGGGCTTGAAGTCCGCGACCTTGACCTTGTCGAACGGCGGCACGCCGCCATACGGCCCCTTCCATTCCTCGAGCAGGACGTTTCCGGCGTACACGGGTGTGGCGGCCAGCGCGACGGCGGCGGCGACCAGGAGGAGATGGTCCCTCCACATGTGAAGTGCTCCTTATCAACGAGTGAGGCCAGGATTCTATTACGGACAGCGGCGGGCGTGGCGTGCGATGTTCAGGTCTGCGCGATGACGCAATCCATGGCGCCGCGCACGGTGAATCGACCCGGCGTCATAGGCATCCTCCCTTCGACATCGCGCAAGCATCGAACGACCGGTGCGGACGTCTAGTCTTTCTCCGGCCGCATCGCGGCGCGCAGCTTGTCGGCCAGCGAGCCGAAGCCTTCGCCCTGCTCCCGCTCCACTCGCTCCGCGGGCTCCGGCGGTTCGTCCCGCAGCGCGACACCGATCCTCTTCCGTTCGAGATCGAGGCTCACGATCTCGACCGTGACCGCGGCGCCGGGCGCAACGGTGGTCTTCCAGGCGTCCCTCTTCCCCGTGACCGCGAACGATGACTCGTGCGCCAGGGCCTCGATCCCCGGCTCCAGCTCGATGAAGGCGCCGAAGTCGGCGATTCGGGTGACCTTCCCCGACAGCACCTGGCCGACCTTGTACTTCTCGGCCGCCGTCGACCAGGGATCGGCTTGCAGCTGCTTCAATCCGAGCGCGATCTTTCCGCCGTCTTCGACACGCAGCACTTTGACCGTGATCGCGTCGCCCGGCCGGACCACCTCCGCCGGATTCCCCACCCGCGACCAGCCCATCTCGGACACGTGCAGCAGCCCCTGGACTCCGCCGCCGAGATCGACGAACGCGCCGAACGCGACCAGCGAGGCGACGCGGCCGGGAAGGACGGCCCCCGCCACGACGGCTCGCCGGACCTCCTCGGCCCTGGCGGCCGCCTGTTCTTGAAGCAGGACGCGCCGGGAGACGACCAGCTGCTTGCCGTCCTCCTTGCACTCGATGATCCGGAACGTGTAGGACTGCCCGACGTGGACCGCGGGGTCGGCGGTGAACCGATCGTCGATCTGCGAGATCGGACAGAAGGCGCGCTCACCGGCGAGGCGAACCTCGTAGCCTCCCTTGATCGCCTTCTCGACCCGTCCGTCGACCGGCAGCCCGGCCCGGAACGCGTCGATCAGACGCTGCCGCGTGATGGCCCCGCGGGCCAGTTTGTGGGAGAGCCTCAGCCCGCCCGCCGTCGAGACCACGACGGCCTTGACGGTATCCCCGATCTTCACCTGGACGTCGCTGTCCGGATCGGTCAGCTCCGCGACGTCGATGGTCGCTTCGCCCTTCCCGCCGATGTCGACGAAGGCCAGCTCGGGACCGATCGCCACGATGGTCCCCGTGACCGTGTCCCCCTCCCGGTGTGACTTCGGCGCGACGGATTCCTCGAGCATCCGGGCGAAATCGTCGTCATCGGCGGACATAGAGAAGCCTCTGCTGGAAGAGGCCATGTTATCAGCATTGCTCGCGTTGAACAGGCCGACATCGACGACGCGCCGATGTGTGCAGGCGTCGGCCGGGCTACGGCTGGCTCCGCTGGTTCCCTACGGGCAGGGCGGAGGATCGCCCGGCTGGCACTCGGGCGGCGGGCAGGGCGGCTGCACGTCTGTCAGAGCCACCCGCGTGGCCAGCAGCAGCGGCAAAGAGCAGGACGTTCGGTCCAGCGTGCCGCGCATGGTCACCCTTTGGCCCTCGTAACGTGTCACGTTCGTGCCGCTGGGGAAAACGGCGAAAAAGCCCGGCGCGTAAGGGAAGCAGGGACTGCGCACTGACGTTCCTTGCGACGTCGCGAGCGCAAACCTATATTCAGCCGGGCCATGGGCGCCCGATACGATCGTCGCACGCTCTTGCTCCTCCTGGTGGCCGCCGCTGCGTGCGCGGCGGTCTATGCCCAGGCCGTTGCGCCAGCTCCGCCCGCCGGCACGATTCCCACGTGGACGGTCAAGGTGAAGGGAGATATCCGCTGGCAGCAGGTCACGCCGGCGGGCGCCCTTCTGGTCTCGACCGACACAGCACTTGCGGCCGTTGATATCGAGCGCGGTCAGATCGCCTGGGAGAAGCCCGATCTCGGAGGGCTGCCGGCCGAAAGCGTCCGCATGATCGAGGGGTCGCTCCTCATGGAAGCGGAGCGCCCGGGCCTGCTCCTGATCTTCGACCCGGTGACCGGCGCCGTCGTCTTCGATTCTCGGCGCCTGAACGTGACCCAGGTCTCCTCCCGCCATGTGCTCCCCCAGAGCGGCACCCTGCTCGTTCAGGGGAGGCGCGCGGCGGGACCGCCGGTCGTGGCGCTGTACGATCTCTCGGCCGGCACCCAGCGCTGGGCCAGCGACTCGCTCTTTCAGCAAAGCGAGCCCAGGCGGACCGGGCTGGCGGGACTGGTGCAGGGTATCGCGCGCGCCGCGTCGGAGGCCGCCCCGCTGGAGGTCCTGCAGGCCGGTCCGAACGTGATCGTCGTGCACACGTCGGCGGGTCTGCGGGCGCTCGACGCGCGCACTGGCTCCGTACGCTGGTCGGCCGCGCTGCCCACCGCACGCCCCGGCAATCCCGCGCGACACGTGCGCCTCTACCCGTCGCTGAAAGAATCCGATCGTCTGTACGTGAGCTTCGACGACCGTCTCATGGCCTACGCCCTCGCCGATGGTCGCCCTCTCTGGCCCAAGCCGGCCACGGTGGACGGCTGGGTGCACGACATCGTGCAGCACCCGAACGGGATCGTCATCCTTCCTGAGTCGCCCCCCGCGAACGAGGCGACGGGACACGTGCGCATCGTGAACGGTGTCGTGCAGACGGGGCTGAACGTGGCGCGCTATGAAGACGGGACGACCGTCGCCGACAAGCCGCTGCGTATGCGCGGCACCGTCATGGACGCGATGATCGCCGACGGCTCCGTGGTGCTCGCGGTGGACGCCGAGTCGCGCACGTTCGTCAACGTGCTGGACGTGGCCACGGCCACGCTGCGCCTGAAAAAGGACGTGAAGATTAAGGGCCGGCTCTCCTACGCGGAGCTGACTCCCGCCGGCCTGCTCTACATCTCGCGCCCCGACGCGGCCACGAACGCGGAGGTGAACGTCATCGATCTCGCGAGCGGCGAGCCGCGCTTCGAGGAGGCCATCGAGAGCGGCCGGCCGTTGAGCTCGGGCGACTACGACGCCGCGCGGTACTTCCTGCATCATGCCGTGGAGGGGAAAACACTTTACGTGTTCGCGAACCGCGACCATCGCCTGTACGCCGTCGATCGCGACGCCGGGACCTTCAAGGCGCTCGGCGACGAGATCCGCCTGCAGGGGGGCGAGGATCCGACCGACATGGAGATCCGCCCCTCGGGGATCGTTTTGATCTCCCCGCAGAACCTCGTGGTCGTCGCGCGGGACGGGCAGGTGAAGCATCAGTGTTACTACCCGGCGCCGCAGCTTCCTGGGCTGCTGCGCGCGCTCTACAGGATCGACGCCGTGCGCGCGGGCCTCTACGGCGCCGCCGCAGCGGCGTACGGCGACGCCTTCGCCCAGGCGTCGCGCACCGCCACGGATTCCAACGCGCGACAGATCTCCGGAGAGCTGGCCAAGGCCTACACGCAGGGCGGCGCGCAGCTCACCGGCTATTCCCACCAGGCGGCCGCGCTTGCCTCGAAACGCTTCCGCGCATCCCTCACCGTCCCGGGATCGGTCTTCATGCTGACCCGCGCGCCCGACGGACACGGCAACGTCCTGCTCCAGATCGCCAAGGACAGCGCGCAGCCGCGATCGTGCGTCGATCTGGGCAAGGAACGCGAGCCGGTGTACGCCGTGGATGACGTCGCCGGCATGCTGTTCCTGCAGACCTCTCCCGGGACGCTGGTCGGCTACCGCCTCTGATCGCCGGGGCCGGGGTTTCGACCTCGCCCGATCGCCCCCGCACTTGACGACCGGCCGCAAGTGGAAAACGTCCGGCCGGCATCAACGACAGCGGCGATGGAAAACATCCGGAGGGTGCTGGCGCCCGGCACGGTCGAAGCATCCGCCGCCTTCGAGCCACCGTGCGATGGAAAACGTCCGGCCGCGTGTGCTGATGCTCCCGCTCCCCGCCCCACCTGCCGGGCGGTCGCTCGCCCATAGTGAGCATCATCGACAACGCGCCGATGTGTGCAGGCGTCGGCCAGGCTATCGCGATTGGCCAAGCTGGCGCGACAAGCCTCTGCCGGGCGCCGATGGAAAACGTCCGGCCGACCAAGACGCCAGGGGCGATGGAAAACGTCCGGCCTCGGACCGGGCTCACCTCGGCGCGCTGGCGCTCGTCGGACGAGGTCGCGGTCGCCAGCGAACCTCTCCGCAATCCGCACCGACGCACGAGCCGACGCATAGCACAGATCCCATGAAGGCGCAGACCGAAGTTGCGCCAAACACCGAAGCACACCATGAAACTCTCTCGCGGGGGCGGGACGAACCGACGCGAAAATTATACGTCGATTCGGGAGTAAGTCAAGAGAAATAGTTTGAAATGCCGAGGCAGTACGACAGGACGACCATGACGTCGCCGAGGATCTCGATGAACGGGCCGAGCGTCTCACAGGCCGATCACACCGTGCCGGGGATTGAGGAGCATCCGCTTGTGGCGCCACAGGCTCTGCAGGAATCCGCGGTGCCTGCGGTTGCGCTGGCGGGCGAGGAGGCGCAGGGTGGACGGCACTTCGGTTCAGGAGACCGGGTCGGGGACGGAGACGATGCGGTACGGCCGGCCGCCGCGGCGCAGATGATTCTGCAGCTTGAGCACGAGCTCCAGGTCCTCGGTCTCGGACCACGAGTCGTACCCGCAGACTGCGATCACCTCCGACTTGCGGTACAGCCCGAACGCCCCCGAGGCCCTGGTGCGTCCCAGACCTCCCCTCGGTCGCTTACACCTGATCGTCGAGACGGGTCAGCACCTCGAGGAAGCGATCGAGCGCCGGGGCCGCTGGCTCGTGACCAAAATTGTGAAGGACGAGCTCCTTGGCGTATAGGCGCGCCAGGTAGCGCCGCCGGCGGGCGGGGTTGACGCGTGCCGCCAGGTAGTCGGGATGGCCGGAATTCACCTCGAGCGCCGAGGTCGATGGATCCCAGCGCGAGCGCCAGGACTCGCCCGGCGCGTGCACGAACACGGGCGGAGGAAAGGAGCGGCGTGGCGCCTCCGCCTCGACGAGGACCTCGGCCTCGGCCATCGCCTCGGCTGGATCTGCGTCGTTCTCGGCCGCGCAGCGTGCCCTCACCGTGAGCTTTCCGCGCGCGGGGCGCTCCCCCGCCTGAATCGCCGCGTGGCGTCCCGGCTCGACGACAAGGGCGCCGACGTCCGCGGAGAGGCTCCAGGCGTACTCGATGCCGTGCTCGATGATCAGCCCCGAGGCGTCGCGTCCGATGGCCTCCACGCGACGACGACGCCCGACGGCGATACGCACGCTGGATGGGCGTATCGCGACCTGGGTGAGCGCTCCCGTGAGCAGCGCGGGCTGCGCCGGCGACGGAGATGCTGACTCCTCCTGGGCTTCGGACTCTTCCAAAGACGTCGGCGGCCCGCCGGTATCCTGCGTCTCCGTCTTACCGTCGACCCCGCCCGATCCATCGATCCCGGGTATGGCGTCGGCGCCACCCGGGCGACCATCGCTGCCTCCTGCGAACGGGCGCTGACCGTCGGCTCCGAACCATTCGTAGTCACCCGCGGGCAACTGGCGGAGAACGCGGACGAAGACCGATTGCAGCTCGCGCAGGAGGGTGCGACCGGCTCGATCGGCGCGCGCCTCGTCCTCCCGACGAAGACGATCCAGCAGGAGCGGCTCGATGCGGCGCAGCGCCTCGACGAAGGCGTGGTAGGCCGCGTCCGGCGTGAAGCCCTCGCGACTCGCCGGAGACAGGTGGAAATCCGCGTAGTCGAGCGCCCCCTCCAGGCGGCCGAGCGACCAGGGCTCGTGCACAAACTCCGGAAGCGCCGCGATGTCGGAGCACACGCGCGTGCCGAGACGATAGAGCGCTACGGCCGGTCGGGGCGCGCCAGGCGCCGGCTCCGGCGGTAGGTAGATTTCCGCCCGGATGGGCGGGTGGTCGGCGACCGGCAGCGCATCCAGCTCGGCGATACGCTCCCCCTGGAAAACCGCGGGGCGCACCTCCACGGTACGCGACGGCGGCAGGCGGTCCTCGATCACCAGAATGACGCCGGCGCGGCGGATCCGCTCGCGCAGCTCCTCTCCGAGGTAGCGCTGCAGCTTCTCCGCCGTCAAACGACTCTGCACCTCACGATGGATGTCGTGGATGGTGACGTCCACTCCCGACCCGACGCGTGACCCAAGGTAGCGCCGGCGGTCGTAAGTGCGCGATCCGGCGCGCATCGTCATCATGTGCGGAGGCGCGTCTCCCGATTGCGAGATCATATCGAGATCGCGGCCGATCGACCAGAAGCCGAGCAGGCCTATGCCGAACTCCCCCTGGACGCCGCCGCGCTCGCGCTCGCCGAGGCGCCGCTTGAGGGAGTCGCAGACATGAGTCGCCACGTAATCGAAATCGGGCGCGCCCTCGGGGTTGAGCGGCACGCCGCGCCCGTCATCCGAAATCCGCAGGAACACGCGGCCGCGCTTGCGCCCGCGGGTGATGACGACGCGCGTGGCGCCGGCGTCGATCGAGTTCTCGACCAGCTCGGCCACCGCTTTCTGGGGATTTGCCTGCGATCGCGCGATGATCTGGATCGCCATCCATTCGTCGCCGATCTTCAATCGGCCGCGCGGGACACGGCCGGTCCCGCCGCGACGGCGCCCTGCGGGGCGCGGGGAAAGGTCGGACGGCTGTCCGAGGGTGCCTTCGGTCATGACCACCTTGTTCTGATTGGAAATGCACGTTACCTCACGAGGGGAAGAGCGTCAAGGTGCCCGGGTGAGCCCCCTGCGAAAGAATTGGATACTCGAGCGCAGGCGATCAGGATTTTTCCATGAAGGAGGCGCCTGGCTCGCCATTCTATGCAGCGTGGCGAGGGAATCATCCGGATTGTCGATCGTCGACAGGAAGCGCTCGACCAGGGTCAGCACCATCTCATCGACGACCATCCTCAATTGTCTGCCAAGCACGAACGGCCCGACATCTTCGAAATCCATTCCCATCTTGATGATTTCGTCGGTCCAGCGCTCCTCGGAGTCATTTTTCAAGAAATCGTGTATCACGTACGCCAGATCACCCAGGTCAGTGTCTCTCTCATGGGGACGATCAAGATAGGCTGCCATCTTCAGGACAACCAACGAGCGGAGCGATGCAACCTGCACCTGGGCATCCTTCCCAATCTCCATGGACACGGCATCCGAAAACGCAAGGCGAAACCCGACCAGCGTCAACCGCGCGCTTCCATCGGCCCACGTGAATTTACCGTTCTTGACCAGCACCGGGTCGGCCGGGAGAACGTCAACGTGCGGGCCGCGAGGGACGTCCCATTCGTGCTGAGATCCTCGTCGCCGATGCCAGCCCAGGCGCTCCAGTTCCTCCGAATAGATCTCGGGTCTCGCCGCCACCGAAAGATCGAGGTCGAAGGTCCTCCGCCAGCGAAAATCCAGGTGACACGCGATGGCGCCGGCGCCAATCACCACGAAGGTCTCCGGCCTCCACACCGTCAGTAAGTTGCGGAGCGCTCTGATGTGGGAGTCAGGCAACCGGTTCATCGACGAGTCTCAAATACTTGCGCTGGATTTCGGCGGCGGCCTCACGGGCGCGCTTGTCGTGCGCGAAGAGAAGCTCCGTGAAGACAAGCAGGGGCGCGACGGTGTGCGGTTTCTCACCCTTGAAGGCGGTCGGACCAGGGGCTCTCAGAAGAGTCAGCGGACCGTCCTCGGCCTTCAGGGCGCGCAGCGCTCTGACGAGCCGCTCGTCCCCCGTACCGATATGTACCACCGTGTCCGTTCCCCGGTAATGGCCCGTGAGGCGGTAGGCGGCGGCGCCTCCACCAAACCCCCAAGGCTGATGATCGCCCAAAGCCTCTTCGATCGTCTGCTCGAGCGCTTCAGGATCGTCGTCCCGCGTCCGGAATCGTCCTATCAACAGTCTCGGGCGGACAATGACTTCGTACCCCTTCACCCACGCGTCCATCAGCCGGTGCGGTTCCGTCAAACGCTTGCCCCGAGTCGTCTCGTGAACGAGACCCTGCCCGCACAGCTCGTTGATGCGATTGGCGGCCGTCGCCGTGCCGACTCCCGCTTCGGCCGCCAGGACTCGAACGGGCTTGTTCACAAGGTCCGGCCGCGCGAGCAGCGCGAAATTGACCTGGAGCCCGGGAGCACCCACGCCGCGCCCGTGACGCGGGCGTGGCTCGGGAGGGCGGCCTTCTATCTTCGCGATGTGTTGGCGGCCGACTTTCAGGCGACAATTGCCCGCCGGGTCCACGAAGTTCGTACCGTGCTCGTCCAGGAATCTGCCGAGAGGGCGCCCGACATGAGGGGCAAAGAGTATCCAGGGGCGGCTTCCGAGAGCGGCCGCCTGGGCGAGAACCCCCTCCACGACCGTACGAGTCAGGTGAGTCCTCTTGACTTCGACGACAAGGACCTCGGTCTTGCCGGGTGTCTTGATTCGGACTTTACCATCGAATCGCCTGCCCGCCTCGCCGCCCTGCCGCTCGACGAGCGTGGCTTCATCGACGAAAGGCAGCTCGCGCAGGCGGTCGAGGCATCGCTGCAGGAGGTCATCCTCATGAGTCGTCATGTTCGTAATAATACGATTTCTATTACTAATAGACAAGTAGAAAGTCTTGGAAGGGTGGTCCCCTCGGCTGGCGGTCGGACCTGCCGTCGTCTTACCATGGAGCCCGTGAACCGCGCGCTCCAGATCAGCCTCGGCCTCGCCGAGCTTTGAAGCCAGGAGCACTCCACGTGGAACGAACCCGCCGGCGGCCGCGCGATCTCAAGACCCTCGTTGTCCTCGCTCTCGCCGTCCTCGCCAACGGCGCGGGCAATCTGAGCCTCAGCTATGGGATGAAGTCGGTGGGACCGCCCGCGGCCCGGACGCTGCCGGCGCTCTGGGATGTCGTCGGAACCGCCCTGTCGGGCGCGCCGGTCATCGCCGGAGGGCTTCTGCTCCTGGTCTTCTTCGCGCTGTTCCTCGCGCTGCTCTCGTGGGCCGACGTCAGCTACGTCCTGCCGATGATCTCCTCCTGTTTCGCCGTGAGCGCCCTCCTGGGTCACCTCGTGCTCGGCGAGACGATCTCCCTGACCCGCTGGGCGGGCATCGCCCTGGTGTCGGCGGGCGTGTTTCTCGTCGGCCGGACCGGTCATTCGAGCGGCGCAGCGAAGTCACCGGCCGCGTGACGACGCTCCTGGTCGGCATCATCGTCGTCTGCTTCTCTTTCGGGGACATCGCGCTGACGCGCGGCATGAAGCAGGCGGGCGAGGTGTCGTCCCTGCGCCTGGAGGTCCTCGACAGGGTCGGCGGTCGCGCCATCCGTTCTCCCTACGTCCTGCTCGGCGGCGCCCTGCAGATCGTCGCCTTCGTCACGTATCTCGTGGCCCTGTCGCGTCGCGACCTGAGCTACGTCTTCCCCCTGACCGCCGCGAGCGACATCATCACGACTCTCGCCGCCCGCTACCTTCTGCACGAGCGCGTGACCCCCACCCGCTGGGCCGGCGTCCTGATCGTCACCGTCGGCGTCGCGCTGATCTCCGCATCCTGACGCGTATCCCACGCACACCCTGGCCCCTGACGCACATCCCGGGCCCGGCCCGCCGGAGTCACTCCTCCCGCCTCACCTCGAAATCCACCTGGACTGTGAAGTGCGCCGGCACGGGGACACCGTCCTGCAGCGCCGGGGTGTAGCGCCATTTCATTACGGCCTCGACGGCGGAGGCGGCGAGATCCTCCAGGCCGGGATCGACATGCACGACCATCGGCGCGCGGATCCGGCCCTCGACGTCGACCACGGTGTCAAGGATGACCGTCCCCTGGCGGCCTTCCTTCCTGGCCTGCGCCGTGTACTCGGGCAGGACCTTGTCGATCAGGACGGGGGGCGTGATCGATTTCCCGGTCGACTCGGGCGGGAGCCCGCTCGACGTGATGGCCTGGGCGGCCTCGGCGGCAAGCGTCGTCACGGCCAGGACCAGCCATTCCCCATCGACCGGCGAAGGGAACGCGATCGCGACGGTGCGTTCTGATGCGGACAGGATGCGCGCCTCGGCGAGCGGCTCCCCTCCACCCGCCGGAGTGACGGTGAGCGAAAGATCGTGCGGCTCTCCCGAAGCCGCGGGAGCACGCACGGAGAAGCTGAGCCCCACGACCGCCTCCCCCGGATACACCGTGGCCTCGAACAGGGCCCTGCCATCCGCTCCGGGCAGAACGATGAATCCGGTCACGGCGTCGGCCCGCGTGCCGCCGAGGGCGCGCGCCAGCCCCTCGAGCTGATCGGGGGTCCCCCACACCTCCTCGCCGGGAATGACGATCGGCCGACCGCAGGTGCGGCCGCACCCGAGGGCCGCTCCACGATAATCGCTCGTCCCGGCGACGCGCACGATCTTCAGATGATAGGCGAAGCGCGGAGAATCGCCCGTGTCGCCAACGCCTCGGCCGATCATCGCCACGCACAGGGCCGCCGCAATCGTTCCGGCCCGGATCGCCCGTCCGTTCATCGTCGTCCTCCCCGGGGCGTGACCACCGCCCCCAGCGGGCGAGCCGCCGCCCCGGCCTCCGCCCCACGGCCGGTGACCGGCGCGATCACGAGCGTCCCCGCTCGAGCCGCGTCGAACACCCGCGCCGGGACGTCGCGTCCCCGCACGCGCAGGAGCTTCACCTCGACGCCGCGCGGCGTCCCAGCCGTCGGCGCCTTCACCCGGCGGGATGTGAGCCAGTAGGCGCCGACCGCGACCGACGCCAGGACGACGAGCGCGACCGACGCTCGGAGGGCGCCTCCCCTCTTTCGTCCCGGCGAGCCGGCAGGCAACCGCTCCGCCAGCTCGTCGATGGCGCCGCGCAGTGTCTCGATCCCGATCTCCGGTCCGTTCATGATTCCTCCGTCGCCGCGCCCACCGGGCCGCGCACGGCCTCCGCGAGTCGCCTGCGCGCGTCGCGGGCGATCGAGCGCACCCCGGCAGGCGTCAAGCGCAGGATCCCCGCTGTCTCGTCGGCGCTGAACCCGCCGATCTCGTACAGAGCGACCACCTCACGTTGTGAAGCCGACAGACCGCCGAGGAGACGATCGACGAGCATCCGCGCCTCGGCCGCCTCGAGATCCACGGGGGCGCGCGCGGCAATCGGCATGCGGAGTGCGCGAAGCGCGTCGAGGAAGAGACTCCTGCGGCGGCGGGAACGTTCGAAGTTCCTGGCTCTGCGGACGAGGATGGCCCCCAGCCACCTCTCGAATGTCCCCCGCGCGGGGTCGAAGCGCGCAAGCGCGCGGTGCGCCGCGATCAGCACGTCCTGCACGATGTCCGGCGCGTCGGCCGCCGGAATCCGTAGCGCGAGCGCAATCCGAAGCAAACGCGGCCGCGCCTGCCGCCAGAGGAGATCCTCTTCTTCACCCCGCCGGGCCTGCGCCGCCACGGCCAGCCGAGTGAGGTCCGACGGCGCGATATCCGGCCGGGAAGGCACGGCGGCTTCCAGACGCGCATCGATCATGTCCGCTCCCTGTCTTCTACTACACCGGACCAGGCTCGGACGTGCGGAGAACCTGCACAGCTGTGCGTAAGCAGCGGGATGGGCTACCGACTGGCGAGCTTTGACCTCGCTCGACATCCTAAACCTGCCGCAAATTAAGTCTTCTCCGGCGCGTGGCCTCTGGGCCGGCTCGCGCCCCGAAGTCCGTCAGGTTATTGACAGCGACGCTTGCAGCGTGATACCTACGCGGCTCCCTTGGAGAATCCTTGATGGAGGCACCGGACAAGTACGTCCGTTGGATCAACGAACATATCGGTTTCAATCCTCGGGCTCAGGGCCATTCCAACGCACTGTGTTCGTTTATCGATGCCGACCTGCGCGCTGCCATTCCGTCGCTCGCTCGGCGCCTCGCGGTTGGAGGGCTCGTCTTGGATCTGAACTTAGATGTCCCCCCGGGCGGTGGGCCCCGCAGTCGCAATATCGACATGGGCTACTACACCCAGGAGCCTCCTGGCCGCGTCGTCTTGACAGTGGAGAACAAGACCACGATGACAGCGCATGGGCGAGCGAGGAAGAATCGCCTTGGCGATCTGATCGCGTACTGCATGCATCTGCACACACATCATCCCAGAGCCGTCGCCGGATTCACGATCGTTGTGAACGCGGCGCCGCGCTACAGAAACCCCGACGAGTTCTCCGAGGTGGCAAAGCACAAGGCTGTGCTTAAGCCCCAGGAACTCTCAGCGACGGTGCAACTTTTCCAAAAGGTTCAGCTCAGGGGAGCGGCAGAGGACCCTGGGGATTTTCCAGAAGCTTTAGCGATCATTGTTGTAAAGTACGACGGTGACAATCCCGCCAGAGTCTTTACCGAGCCACCCGCGCCTCAGCCGGGCGACCCAAACCACTACGCCACATTCATCGGGACAATGGCGCGCCGGTTCGAAGAGCGATGGCCCTAGCCCGGATTTCTCACCGCGGGTCTGTTCGCCTCGCTGAAGCTGCGGATC
>CAYLND010000029.1:0-31484 GCA_964384905.1 uncultured Acidobacteriota bacterium | reverse complement strand
GCGCGGCGGCGCCCGCCGCGGCCGGCAGGTCTTCCGGCCCGGGCGCCGGCGCGGCGATCGCCAGGGAGCCGGCGAAGAGCGAAATCGTCAGGATGATGCTCGGTCGTGCGGACATGCGCCTTCGCCTCCTCTCGGGATGGAGCGGATCGGGGGAGCCGGTCGTCAGGTGCGCGCCCCCGCCTCGCGGACTCCCTGCAGGGCCTCTTTCGTCTTCGCGTGCAGGATGTTGCCCTGGTGCGTGATGATCGACGCCTTCTGGATGTCGTCGGAAAGGTCCAGAGCGAACGCCCTGTCCTTCGTGAAGGCCTGGATGAAGGCCGTGAGATTGCGCGAGAACAGCAGGCTGGCGTGCGTCGGCATCGTGGCCGGCAGGTTCAGTGGGGCGATGATGCGCACGCCGTTCTCGACCACGCTGTCGCCGAGCCGCGACAGCTCGCAGTTGCCCCCGCCGTCCGCGCCCAGGTCGACGATGATCGAGCCGGGTCGCATCCGCCGCACCATCGCCGCGCTGATCAGCTTCGGCGCGAACACGCCGCCGATCAGAGCCGTCGTGATCACGACGTCGGCGGCGGCGCACTGCTCGGCGAGCAGCTCCCGCTGCCGGGCCTTGTCCTCTTCGGTCAGCTCCCGGGCATAGCCGCCGCCGGCCGAGGCACTCTCCTTCAGCTCCACGCCCGCGTACTTCGCCCCCAGGCTCTCGATCTGCTCCTTCACCTCGGGGCGCACGTCGGTGGCGAAGACGTTGGCTCCCAGCCGCCGGGCCGTGGCGATCGCCTGGAGACCGGCGACGGCCGCGCCGATCACGAAGGCCCTCGCCGGGAACACCGTCCCGGCGGCGGTCATCAGCATCGGAAAGTAGCGGGCGATCTCGGCGGCGGCCAGGAGCACGCCCTTGTACCCCGTGATGTTCGCCATCGAGGAGAGCGTGTCCATCGACTGGGCCCGCGTGGTCCTCGGGATGGCGTCGGTCGAGAAGGCGGTGATCCGGCGGGCGGCCAGCGCTTCGACCGCCTTCAGGTTGCGCAGCGGCATGAGGGAGCCCAGCAGGATCGCATCGGGCCGCATCCACTGGACCTCGTCCCGGCCGGCCGCGCCGGTGGCGGGGGCGTTCACCTTGAGCACGATGTCGGCGGACCCCAGCATCGCGGCCGGGTCGGTCTCGACCGTGGCGCCCGCCTCCCGATAGGCGGCGTCCGCGTAGTAGGCCTCCTCGCCGGCGCCGGCCTCGATCGAGACGGAGTAGCCCGACTGGAGCAGCTTCTTGCACGAATCCGGAGCCAGGGCGACCCGCCGCTCGCCGGTCCTGGTCTCCCTGGGTGCCGCGATTTTCATGATGACGCCTTCCCTCCCGGAGCCTCCACGCGCCTCCTCCCGACCGCTCGCCCGGATTCCTCCGGCCGCAGCCCCCTGCCCGACCACGGAACGGGTGATTCTAATGTGAAACGGCCCGGGCATCGCGATACCCGGGCCGGAAAGGTTCAGAGGCGGGTGCCGGTCGCGTTTCTCAGGGCATCGGGGTCACGACCGGCCGCAGGATGAACGTGCTGCCCCCGGTCTCGTTCACCTGCACGGAGGCCGCCGCGTTGAAATCGAGCGTCATCGTGGTGGTGGCGCCGGCGGTCACCTTGAAGGCGATCGGCACGTCGACCTTGCCCGAGTCGATCTTCAGCGGCTCCGTCGTGCCGTCCTTGTTGATCAGCGTGGCGTCCGAGATGTCCAGGTGGATGCGGCTGTAGTCGCCCGCCGGCACCGGACCCGAGGCGAGGAGTGTCGTCGCCCCGCCGGTCAGCGTCAGGAGATCGAAGGTCGCAGGGAAGGACATCAGCGCGATCGGCCCCGCATCCATCGACATGCCCATCATGCTGGTCGTCTCCTGGGGGAACACGCTCACGCCGGTCAGGGTGACGTTGACGCTCTGCACGGTCGAAAGGTCGATGGGGGCGTCGGTCATCTTGATCTGCAGGGTCCCGGTGCCGGCGCTCCGGTCCGCATGGCTTCCCATCCCGTTGCAGCCGAAGAGAGCCAGGCAGGCCACGAGAGAAAAGGTGGTGACGAGATAACGGGTATGCATCGTCGGTCTCCTCGATGCCCATCCGGGGCTGAGGTGAAGGGATGGCAACATTCTACAGTCGTCGCGCCTCGAGGGCCAACGCGCCAGCGCTCGACCTGCGGGCCGCTGCTCCTCCGGCGGGTTCGTTCTATACTGGCGTCCGGCGTGCCACCCTGACGGGAAGGAGATCCGTGCAACCCCCCCCGCCCTCGCACCGCCAGCCGCGTGTCTACACTCCCTCCGAGCAGCGGCATGCGATCACCGCCAGCTTCCTGGGCTGGACCCTCGACGCGTTCGACTTCTTCATCCTGATCTTCATGATGGACCGGGTGGCGGCGGAGTTCGGAGTGGGAAAAGGGGCGATCGTGGCCACGCTCACCGCCACGCTGGCGTTCCGGCCGGTCGGCGCGATCCTGTTCGGCATGCTCGCCGATCGTTACGGCCGGCGGCGGCCTCTCATGGCGAACGTGGTCTATTTCTCCCTCGTCGAGCTCGCCTGCGGCTTCGCCCCGAATTACCCCGTCTTCCTGCTGCTGCGGTCGCTCTACGGCATCGGCATGGGCGGGGAGTGGGGGGTCGGCGCGTCGCTCGCGATGGAGATCGCGCCGCAGAAGCGGCGCGGCGTGCTGAGCGGCGTCCTGCAGAACGGCTACCCGATCGGGTACCTCCTGGCGGCCTTGTGCGCGCGTCTGGTGCTGCCGGTCTGGGGCTGGCGCCCGATGTTCTGGGTGGGCGGTCTGCCGGCGCTGCTCGCCCTCTATATAAGGATGCGGGTGCCGGAGTCCCAGGCCTGGCAGCAGCGCCGTGCCCCGGACGTCAGGGCGATCCTGCGCACGGTCGCCAGCCATGGCAGGAGCTTCGTCTACCTCATCGCGCTGATGATCCTGATGCTCTGCCTGGCCCACGGCACGCAGGACCTGTACCCGGATTTCCTGAAGACCTCCCACGGCCTGTCGGAGGCGACCGTGTCCTACATCGCCATCCTCTATAACGTCGGCGCGGTGATCGGCGGGATCATTTTCGGGCACTTCTCGGAGACCGGCCGCCGGCGCAGCATGATCCTGGCGCTCGCTCTGGCGCTCGCCGTCATTCCGCTGTGGGCCTTCGGGCGCGGCCTGGCGACGCTGACCCTGGGCGCCGTGCTGATGCAGTTGGGCGTGCAGGGCGCCTGGGGGGTGATCCCCGCGCACCTGAACGAGCTGGCACCGGACGCCGCCCGCGGATTGATCCCCGGTCTGGCCTATCAGATCGGCATTCTGATCGCGGCGCCGACGAACAACCTCCAGTACGCTCTCGCGGGCCGCGTCGGGTACCCCTGGGCCCTGGCCCTGTTCGAGAGCGTGGTCATCGTGTCGCTGGCGGCGGTCCTGCTGCTCGGCTCGGAGAACAGGGGGCGCAGTTTCTTCGCCGCTCCGTCCGGGGCGGCGGCCGGCGACTGAGCCACGGGGATCGGCCGCGCCAGAGGGTGACGACATGCTGGCTGCCGTCTTTTCCGCGCTGCACCTGCTCGCGCTCGGGATCGGACTGGGATCGGTCTTCGTGCGCGGCCGCGCGCTGCGCGCGTCGATCGGCGACCCAGCTGCGGTCGGGCGCGTTCTGGCGGCGGACAACTTCTGGGGCATCGCCGCGCTCCTCTGGATCGGCACGGGCCTCACCCGGGTCCTCGCCGGTCTCGACAAGGCGACCGATTTCTACGTCCACAACGGACTGTTCTGGGTGAAGATGGGCCTCTTCGCGATCGTGTTCGCCCTCGAGCTGCGGCCGATGACGACGCTGATCCGCTGGCGGATACTCAAGGCCCGCGGCGGCACGCCCGACACCTCCGGGGCGCTCGTCCTGGCCCGCATCAACGACATCGAGGTGGTCCTGGTCGTGGCGATCGTGTTCATCGCCGCGATGATGGCCCGGGGCCTGTGGCTCTTCGCCTGAGCGACGCCCGACGCCCCGAGGCGATTTCTGTCTCGCCCGTCTTACACTGCGTGATATCATGCCCCGAACGTGACAACGAAGATAACGGGAGACGCGCCGGTGCCGGGCCGGGGCGGCTCTGGAACGACGCTCATGGCTCCTGAACCTCTCGCAGCGGCGCTCGCTCGCATCGCGCAGGCTGTCTCCGGCGCTCTCGAGCTCCGCGAAGTGTTCGCCGGCGTCGCCGAGGCCGCGTCCTCGGTCCTGCCCTTCGACGTCATGGCGGTGGGACGGCTCGTGTCGCCCGACGTGTTCACGATCTACGCGCTCGCGGGGCAGGTCGAGGACGTTCCGCGCACCTTCCGAGCCGAAGACCAGTCGCCCTCGATCCGCATCCGCCCGGGCGTCGTCGTCCGCATCGAGGACACCGAGCGCGCGCTCGACCGGGCGTACGCCTTCGACCGCATGCTCCTGGAACGGAACCTCCGATCGGGCCTGCGCGCCGCCCTCGGCCGCGGCGACCAGGTCGCCGGCGGAGTCTCGTTCTGGTCCAGACGCCCCGGCGCCTTCACCGTGGAGCACGAGGCCGTGGTCCGGCCGATCGCCGGCCTCCTCAGCCTGGCCCTCGAGCACGAGCGCCTCTGGAACCTGGACGCCGCGCGCCGGCGCCGTCTGGACGCGATCGACTCGCTCCTCCTGACGATGGCCGGCAGTCTCGACGTGCGCGAGATCTTCAACCGCGTCTCCGAGGTCGTGAAGCCGGTCCTGCCGCACGATCGACTGGTGCTCACGTCGCTCAGCGCCGACCGCCGCGAGATCACGGTGGACGCCGTCTCGGGCGAGCCTGTGGCGGACATGCCGACCCGGATGCCGGTCAATGCGGACTGCCCCGGCCAGGCGCCTCCCGAGTACGTCCTGATTCCCGACATCGACGAGGAGAAGGAGGACCCCTGCGGCCGCGTCGCCTGGTGCAAGGCCCACGGCACGCGCTCGGTCCTCAAGATCCCGTTCCGGCTCGAAGGGGGCGGGCTCGGCTCGCTCGTGTTCGCGTCCGGCACGCCGCGCCAGTACTCGGAGGAGGACGTCGCCGTCGCGCGCCGCGTGGCCGATCACGTCAGCCTGGCGATGTCGCACCAGCGGCTTGCCGAGGAGGGGCGCAAGGCGGCCGAGGCGCGCGAGCGGGCGGCCCATCTCGAGGAGCGCGTGCAGGAGCTGCGGGCCGAGCTGGAGACCACGCGCGGCTACCACCGCGTGGTGGGCGACTCCCGGAAGTGGAAGGCGGTCCTCACCCACGCCACCAAGGTGGCGCCCACCGAGACGACGGTTCTCCTGACCGGGGAGTCGGGCACCGGCAAGGAGGTCGTGGCGCGCTTCGTCCATCGCGGCTCGCCCCGGGCCAAGGGGCCGTTCGTGGCGCTCAACTGCGCCGCGCTGCCGGAGAACCTCCTCGAGTCGGAGCTGTTCGGGCACGAGAAAGGGGCGTTCACCGGGGCGGTCGCGACCCGGCCCGGCCGCATCGAGCAGGCCGCCGGCGGCAGCCTGTTCCTCGACGAAGTCGGCGAGATGACGCCTGGGGTGCAGGCCAAGCTCCTGCGCGTCCTCCAGGAGCGCGAGTTCCAGCGCCTCGGCGCCACGCGGCCGATGAAGGCCGACGTGCGCATCGTGGCCGCCACCAACCGCGACCTCGAGACCGCCATGTCGCGCGGTCAGTTCCGCGAGGACCTCTACTACCGCCTGCGCGTCTTCGAGATCCGCCTGCCCCCCCTGCGCGAGCGACGCGAGGACATCCTGCCGATGGCCGAGGCCTTCCTGGACGAGATCGGCAAGGTCGTCGGCCGCCCCGCCGCCGGCATCTCGCGCGAGGCGCACGAAGCGATGCTCGCGTACGCGTGGCCCGGAAACGCGCGCGAGCTGCGCAACGCCCTCGAGCGCGCCACCATCCTGTGCGACGGCGGCCTGATCACCGTCGAGCATCTGCCGATCGGCGTCGTCCGCCCCCAGGCCCCCGTCCGCGGGCAGGACGGAGCCGGCGAGACCTTCCCGGCCACCGGCGTGAGCCTCGACCTCGTCGAGCGCAACCTGATCACGAAGGCGCTTCAGGAATCGAAGAACAACCGCTCGCGCGCCGCCCGCCTCCTCGGCATCACCCGCTCGCAGCTTTACTCCCGCATGCAGAAGCACGGCCTGGGCGAAGGCCCGGCGGGTCCGCGCGGCTGAAGTCCCACGCGAGCCACAGATCGGGCGAGGCGCGGGTGGGTGGGGTCGTCAAACAAGAAGAGAGGAGACTCGGCATGCCCGTTTATCAGACTGGAGCGTATCAGGTGAAACCCTCGGCGGTCGACAAGGTCAAGCGAGCGATCGAGGAGTTCGTGCGCTATGTGCAAGCCAACGAGCCCGGTACGAAGATGTACCTGGCATGGCAGGAAAGGGACGACCCGACGCGTTTCAATCATTTGTTCATTTTCGAGGATGCAGAGGCGCAGAAGCGCCACGGCCAATCAGAAGCGGTGCGACGCTTCGAGTCGATCTACTCACCGGACCTGGTGGGGGGAGACGTCGTGTTCACCGATTACGTCATGATTGCCGGGAAGCGGTAAACACACACATACCGGAATCACGCGGTAGAAAGGAATCGACAGACACATGTCCAGCGCACCCACGAATCCGAACAAGGCTCTCTGGGAAAAGGGCGACTTCACGCGGATTGCGGAGACTATGCGCGCAAGCGGAGAGGCGCTCGTGCGGCGGATCGGCATCGGCAAAGGACACAAGGTGCTGGATCTCGGATGCGGAGACGGGACCACGGCATTGCCCGCGGCGAAACTGGGGGCGGAGGTCCTGGGAATCGACATTGCGCGGAATCTCGTCGAGGCCGGCAACCGGCGGGCCGCGGAGCACGACCTTGCGAACTGCAAGTTCCGCGAAGGGGACGCGACCAACCTGCAGGGGGTTCCGGATCGGACGTTCGACGCGGTGGTCAGCATCTTCGGGGCCATGTTCGCCCCGAGGCCGTTCGACGTCGCCAAAGAGATGGTTCGCGTGACGCGGCCGGGAGGTCGGATCGTGATGGGAAACTGGATTCCCAACGACCCGACGCTGGTGGCGCAGATCCTGAAGATCAGCTCCGCCTATACGCCTCCGCCACCTGAAGGGTTCGTCAGCCCGATGACGTGGGGCGTCGAGAGTCACGTGACGGAACGGTTCGCCGGCGCGGGTGTTCCCGCGGAGAAGGTCTCGTTCGCCCGAGACACGTTCACCTTCGACTTCGACGGCCCCCCGGCGCGGTACGTCGACGAGTTCAGGAAATACTACGGGCCCACGATGAACGCCTTCGAAGCCGCCGAGAAGAACGGGCGAGCCGCGTCTCTCCAGGCCGAGCTGGAAGATCTGTTCACCCGCCAGAACACGAGCACGCAGGCCACGTCCATCCCGGCGACGTTCCTGCGGGTGACCGTTGCCCTTTGAGTCGCGAGGGGACGAGCCGCATAGAGACCGACTGACTGACAAGGCGGCGGTCTTCCTCCGCGCATTCTTCCAGCGCCGCCTCCGGGAGATCACCGGGCGGGACGACGCGGGACGACGCTGATCGATCCGTTGTTTTCCAGGATGACCGAGCTGACGTCTTCGAGGCAGGCGCATCCGGCCTGGCGCAGCGCGGCGTTCAGCTCGTGATGCGTCATCTTGGCCCGCGCCAGGACGTCCTCGAACAGCTGTCCATTGTGGACGAGGACCTGGGGCCGGCCTTCGATGATGGCCTCCAGGGTCTTGCTGCGATAGGTGGCGAGGCCCACGATCAAGTTCAGCCCGACGAGCGTGGCTGCGGAAACGAGGCCGCCGACCAGTGAGTTGTCTCCCGCGTTCATCGAGTTCTGGACCGCGTTCGACAGCACGAGGAGCAGGACGAGATCGAACGGAGCCAGCTGCCCCACCTGCCGCTTGCCGGTGAGGCGCAGAAGGCCGAGAAGGAAGACGTAGACCACGGTGCTTCTTACGACCAGTTCCCACCACGGTACGGCGATGTTCAACATGGATTGACTCCCCCTCGCACACGATGCCCCGGCCAGCCGGCCGGGTCCCCACTCAATACCCGCAACACCCGCGATCGTCAAGGGCGGGTGTCCGGACAGGCGTATAGTACGGGCCATCTCCAACCTGGCAGCAGAGACGTAGGAGCCGCGATGTCGAGCTCGCCAGCACCGACTCCAGGAACGCCCGTCGCACCGTGGTGGCATACCGTACTCGTACTGGTGCCGCTGGCTGTGGGATCTCTCGCGAGCGCGTACCAGGATGGGCTTCCAAACGCGCATCTACCAGGCATGAGCTTCCGCCTTTCGGGCTATTTCACCGTCCTGACGCAGGAGTGGTTCGTGGTTTTCCTGATTTGGCTCGCCCTGAGACGGCTTGGCCTGCCGATAGGGGCCCTGGTTTCCGGTCGGTGGCAAACCCTCGGAGCGTTCTTCAGAGATTTGGGACTCGCTATCGGGTTTCTGTGTGTCGCAGTTCCGACTGTAGGCGTCCTGGCTTACGTCCTCGGGGGCAACAACGAAAGCACCCTGACCAGAATCACTCCGGAGACAGGGCTCGAGCTTCTGATCTGGCTGCCACTCGCCGCGACCGGTGGATTCTGTGAAGAGCTCGTCTTTCGTGGATACTTGACCCGACAATTCGGCGCCTGGACGGGTAGCCGGATTCTCGCTGTCGTCTTGCAAGGGATGGCCTTTGGGCTTGCCCACGGGTACTACCACAGGATCATGTGCGTGGTCATGGTCCAGGGATGGCTCCTGGGATCGCTTGCCTATCTGCGGAACAGTTTGCGCCCCGGGATGCTGGCTCACGGGCTGCAAGATCTCGTCGGTGGCGTGGTCGCGTTCTTACATGGGTGAGCGTGTCATGGATGAGAGCAGGCGTTGTGCCTGGGCCCGAACGCCACTGAGCATCGCGTATCACGACAAGGAATGGGGCGTGCCGGTCCACGACGACCGGCTCCTCTTCGAGTTTCTGACCCTCGAGGGCGCGCAGGCGGGGCTGAGCTGGGAGACGATCCTCAAGAAGCGCGACGCGTACCGTGAGGCGTTCGACCGTTTCGAGCCGGCAATCGTCGCGCGATATACGCCGGCGCGGATCGAGCGTCTGCTCCGGAATCCCGGCATCGTGCGCAATCGGCTCAAGGTCGAAAGCGCGGTGCGCAACGCCAGGGCGTTCCTCGCGGTCCAGCGTGAGTTCGGCAGCTTCGACGCGTATCTGTGGCGCTTCGTCGGCGGAAGCCCGAAGGTGAACCGCAGGCGCTCGCTCCGGCAGGTGCCGCCGCGCACGCGCGAGTCGGACGCCCTGAGCCGCGATCTGCTGAGACGGGGCTTCAAGTTCGCCGGCTCGACGATCTGTTACGCGCTCATGCAGGCGGTCGGCATGGTCAACGATCACACGATCGATTGCTTCCGATACAGACGCGTGGGGAAGGGAAGCCGGCCCTCACGTCGCCTGAGCGCCGACCTATAGCTTCGTCGCAAGCGCAAGACAGGAGATGTGGCATGACGGAGCCAGTGAATCCGAGCGGGTCGCCGTCGCGCCCCACGCTCGGCGGCGTGACCCCCATTCTCCGAGTCGAGAACCTTGACGCCAGCGTCGCGTACTATGCGGGGCAGCTCGGGTTCCACCTCCAGTGGCGGAGCGGCTCCGTGGCGTCGGTCGCTCGCGATCGTACCTCCCTCATGCTTTCTGAGGGGGACCAGGGTCGGGCGGGCACGTGGGTGTGGATCGCGGCCAGCAACGTGGACGAGCTCTACGCGGAATTGCGCGACCGCGGGGCGCGCCTCCGCCATCCGCCGGCGAATTATCCGTGGGGGTCGCGCGAGTGTCAGGTCACCGACCTCGATGGGCACGTTCTGCGCTTCGGCGGCGAGGCGCGGCCGGAGGAGCCGATGGGGGAATGGCTCGACGGCGAGGGCAAGCGGTGGTTGCCGCAGTCTGGCGGAGGCTGGCGTGCCGTGGATTGACGATTGAGCCCGACGCTGGGGTTCGCGCCGCACTCCGGGTGGGCCGCGGTCGTGGTCGTCGGCGGGGACGCCGAACGTCCGGAGGTGCTCGCGCGCGCCCGCGTCGAGATGGCCGACCCGCGTCTCGATGGCTCGAAGCAACCGTATCACGCGGTCGAGGAGCTGCCGCTGCCGGAGGCGGAGCGGCGTCTTGCGCGCATGAGCGAAAGCGCCGGGGCGATGGCCTACGAAGCGATCCGCGCTCTGGTGAAAGACATCAACGGACGAGGGTCAGCGGCCGGAGCCGCCGGCATCCTCGATTCGTCGGGCCGGAAGGCGGAGAGCCTGGCCGCCATCCTGGGGTCGCATGCGTTGATCCACACGGCCGACGGGGATCACTTCCGGGAAGCCCTGGCCCACGCCTGCCGGCGCTGCGGTCTCGCCGTGACGCGCGTCCGGCAGCGCGACCTCGCCGGCCGCGCCGCGAGGACTCTCGGCAGGTCAACGGCGAAGATAGCGGCGACGGTCCAGGCGCTCGGCAAGCCGCTGGGGGCGCCCTGGGGCGCCGATCAGAAATCGGCCGCGCTGCTCGCCTGGCTGCTCCTCGGCGAGTCCCAATCATGAGGTGATGCCATGAGAAAGCCTCTGATGTTGTTGACCGCAGCTCTTCTGATCCCTCTCGGAGCAGCTGGCGCGTCCGAGGCCGCGGATCCTTCGCACAAACTGGCCGAGATCGTCCTGCCCGCAGACGCTCTTCCGGAGGGATGCGCGCTCATCGACGGCGAGCGCGCCATTTCGATGCAGGCCTCCACGCTGTACACCATGGATCTCGGCAAGATCGCCGGCGGCCCGCCGGTCGCCAAGCAATTCCAATCGATGCGGTGCCACAAGGACGAGGGGACCGTCTTCTACTACGAGTACGCTAGCGAAGCCGACACCGATCTGGCCTTCGGCTTCATCCGGCCTCTGATCTGAGGATCATCCGACCTCCATGCACCCGGAGCTGATCGATCGCTGGAAGAACATCATCGTGGTGACCTCGTTCCGGAACCCGAAGCCGATAGCGTCGTGGGTGATGGGCCGGGTCCCCGGCGGAGCGAGCGTCGGACTCGATGCGAAGGAAACGGCGAAGAGCGCGAAGAAGGACTTCGAGAAGGCCGAGGCGGCCTACAAGAAGAAGGACTACGCCAAGGCGGAACAATACCTCCGGTCGCTTACGGTCTCCGTGCCGGATTTCGCCGCAGCCCACCTCTATCTCGGGCACAGCCTTTTCTACCAGGGCAGGTACCGTGAATCGATTCCGGAATACGAGAGGACCCGTGTGCTGTATGGCCGCGAGGACAAGGTCGAGCTTCGGGACGAGCGCATCCTCAACGATCAACTGACCATGGCGTACGGACTCAGCGGGCGGCTGGAGGACGCCAGGACATTCGTCGAGGACACCATCAGGAAGGACCCAGTCTACCCATTCTACTACTACAACCTCGCATGGGTCCAGGCGGAGCTGGGCAACCTCGACGCGGCGCTGGCGAATCTCAAGCTGGCGTACGAGCACCGGGCCAACTTCCTGCCGGGGGAGAGCTACCCGAATCCTCGCGAGGACGACTCGTTCAAGAAATACCTCGGCGATCCGAAGTTCGAGGCCACGGTCAAGGAGATCGGTTTCTGAGCGCGGGGCGCGCCGGACGCCGGCGGCGGCGCGCCTCTCCGCCCTATCGTCTCTGCCGCACGCGCAGCGGCGGATCGATGACCAGGATTCCGCCGAGGAACGGACGCGGCGGCGCGCAGGTGTCGAAGGTCTGCTCGAAGAGGGTCTCGTCCCCTGCGGCCGATCCCCGGACGAGCGAGATGGAATCGACGAGCGCGACCGACTCATCGAGGACATACCCGCTGAGACCCCACGACTGCACGGTGAAGCAGCCGCCCGCCTGCTGGCAGGCGCTTTCGTAAGGGAACGGCCCGGCGCGCAGTCCGTTGACGGCCAGCACGAAATCCTGGGTGGCCGGACGCATCTGGACGGTGACGTCGTTCCAGCCGGAGCGGTTGTAGGGCAGGCCGTTGACGAGCCCGTTCTGGAAGTTGACGTGCATGAAGCTGGTGGAAAGCACCGCGTCGCCAGGGACCACGACCGTTTCGCCCGAGAGGAACGGGATGATCGCCATCTGCAGCGTCAGCGTGTCGGATGGGTCGAGCTGGCGAGCGGAGGAGAGCTCGGACCAGTGGAATCCGAAGCACGCGACGAGGGGCAGCCCGTTCGGATCCGGCGGGAGCGACACGAGCGGGTTCGAGATGAGCTTGCCGACCGGCCCGTCCGGCTGGCTGGCCGCGGCAGGAAGGGAGAGCACGCAGACGATGAACAGCGACACGAAAACAGATCGCGAGGTCATGCAACACCTCCTTGGGATCGCGCCGGCGTTACCAGAGAGCCTGCTTCCCTTTACGCCCAAGGGTGCGGGCCGTCAACCGAGTTCTTCCGGTCGGGGAACCCGGCGCTGTGCGAGCACCGCGTCACGGTGGGGTGATCACCCGAGGAGCGAGAAGTCGCGCCGTGACCCTCAGTCTGCGGTCAGGCCCGCGAGGCGCCGCCTCAGGAAAGCGCGCTCGGGCGTGCTGCCCGCCAGGTCGAGGGCGCGGCGGTAGGCGAGGCGAGCCTCGTCGCGACGGCCGAGGCGGCGAAGAAGGTCGGCGCGCGCCGAATGGAAATGGAGATAGTCGTCGAGCGCGCCCGAGCGGCCGATCTCGTCGACGAGCCGCAGCCCCTCCTCGGCGCCGCGCGTCATGGCGATCGCCACGGCGCGGTTCAAGGCGACCACCGGCGAGGGCTGGAACCGCAGCAGCGTGTCGTAGAGGGCCGCGATCTGCGGCCAGTCGGTCGCCTCGGGTCGCGCCGCCTCGGCGTGCAGCGCGGCGATGGCGGCCTGGATCTGGTAGGCGCCGGTACGGCGCAGTCGCAGCGCCTGCTCCAGGATCGTCCGGCCCTCGTCGATCTCGGCGGCGTCCCAGCGCCCGCGGTCCTGCTCCTCCAGAAGGACGATCCCGCCGGCGGACGTAACGCGGGCGGAGCGCCGCGAGTCGTGCAGCAGCATCAGCGCCAGAAGCCCGAGCACCTCCGGCTCCTCGGGCATGAGCGACTTCAGGATCCGCGCCAGGCGGATCGCCTCGGCGCACAGCTCGCGCCGGATCAAGTCCTCGCCCGCCGTGGACGAATACCCCTCGTTGAAGATGAGATAGAGGACGGCCAGCACCGCGGGGAGACGCTCGGGCAGCGCCGCCTCTGACGGAACCACGTACGGGATACGCGCTTCACGGATCTTCGCCTTGGCGCGCACCAGACGCTGGCCGAGGGTCGCGGAAGGGACGAGGAAGGCGCGCGCGATCTCCGGCGTGGTCAGGCCGCCCAGGGTGCGCAGCGTCAGGGCGACCTGCGCCTCCTGGTTCAACGCCGGGTGGCAGCAGGTGAAGATCAATCGCAGGGGATCGTCTTCGAGCACGTCGAAAGACTCCTCGATCGCACCGCCGGCGGCGCCGTGATCGCCGGCGGCGCGGTCACCGCCGGCACGAACGCCGCCGGCAGGGTCGTCCTCGCCGCGCGCCTTGCGGCGGCGCAGCACGTCGATCGCCCGATTCCGGGCGGCGGTCGTGATCCAGGCGCCCGGGTTCTCCGGCACGCCGTCGGCGGGCCAGCGCACGAGCGCCGTCGCCAGGGAGTCCTGGAGCGCGTCCTCGGCCAGGTCGAAGTCTCCGAGCGCACGAATCAGGCTCGCGAGGATGCGGCCCGACTCCTCGCGGAAGACGCGCTCGATCGCCTGCAGCGGGACGCTCACCCGGATGACGATCCCTCCCGCGGCCCCGGCGTCGGCGCCGGCGTCGGCGCCGGCGCGGGGCCGCGGGAGGGACAGGCGGGGCGCTACTTGCGCGCCAGATCGAACGAGGCGGTCATGACGTTCTTGCCGTCCTTGACCTGCTCCCACTCGGAGTGGATGTGGTCGTCGTCCTTGAAGACGATGGTGGCCCGGTGCATGTGCTGGTCGTTCTCGGACTTCATGTTGGTGCCGCCGACGCACCGGAAGACGAGCCGATGGGGATCGCTCTGCCTGTCGGCCTTCATGTGGGGCTGGTTGCCGGCGATGCAGTAGTGCGTCAGCACCAGGTCGTCGCCGTCCATGTTGTAGAGCGTGATCATCTCGTGCGGGGTGCCCGCGAGGAGGGTCTCCTCCACGGCGCTGCCGCCCGCGGTGACACGATAGGTCGAAACCACTTTGTCGGTCGGCTTGCCGTCCTGGCCGACCTCGACCCAGTCCCCCGCCAGCTTCTTGATGAGGTCCAGCCGGCTGGCCGCAGCCGGCTTCGCCGCCGCCGCGGGCGCGGCCATCGCCTCGGGGCTGTCGCCCGCGTGCTTCGCATCGGCGGCCGCCGGCGCCCCGGTGGTGCCAAGCGCCCCGGCCGCCGTCAGGGCACCGAGGCCGACCAGAACGGCGAAAGATCGTCGCATCTTCTGCCTCCCTAGTAATAAGGATAGGTTGACCTCGATTACTCGCCCATCTCCCAGATCGGCCGGACCTCGACGCAACCGAGCTTCGCCGAGGGGATCTTCGCGGCCCACTTGATCGCCTCGTCCAGGTTCTTGACGTCGACCATGTAGTAGCCGCCGAGCTGCTCCTTGGTCTCGGCGAACGGCCCGTCGGTGTTGAGCGTCTTGCCGCTGCGCACGCGCACGGTCGTGGCCGTCGCGACCGGCCGGAGCCGGGCCGAATCCTTGAAGACTCCAGCCGTCTTCAGCTCCGCCGTGAATCTGCCGTAGTCCTCCATCAGCTTCTGGCTCTCCTGCTGGGACATTTTCGCGTAGATCGACTCGTCGTCGCTGATCAAGAGCATGTATCGCACGGCGTTTCCTCCTCGAGAGTCGGAGCCGGGATGGCCCCTTTCACACCTACGACGCTCCACCCGACGGGTTTCGACAGGGGAATGCAGATTCTCTCACCTTCCCCTCATGGCGGCGCCCGGAGTGTGGCTCTGCGCGTCACCATGGACCAAATATCTCCAACTGTCTGTTTCCGGACAGGTCGCTTCGTCTGAGCTTCGCCCATGCGGCCGTCCGTAACTGCGACGCCGACAAAGGCTTGCGTGCTCTGCGCCGGTTTCCGGAAGCGTTGGCACGATTCGTGAAGTACATCACCGTGATTTCACAGAATCAGTACCCTCCACAGCAAGTTGTACCCCCCAGAAGAGACCCCGGGCCGGCAACGACCCGGGGTTTCCAACCTTCCCCTCGCGCCTCGCGTGATCGGCGCGCCCATGCCATCGCGTCGGAACGCGGCTTTTTCCGCACCTGTCTGATTTCGAACAGTCCGAGGACGCCACAATCGAGGCGACGCAAGCGAGCACAAACGCCCGACCGTCATAGCCTTGCCGGCGGACACGGAGAGTTGGCACGAGTCGTGAAGTACGGCTGGACGGGAGAGCGTGACGATGTCGCAGAGAAACGTGGAGCTGGTGATCGGGAGGCTGGCGACCGACGAGGAATTCCGCCACCGGTTCGAAACGGAGAGGGACGCGGTGCTGCGAGGCTTGATCGCCGGCGGTCTCGATCTCACGCCGGTCGAGGTGAAGGCGCTGCTCGACCTCGACTATCCGGCGTGCCGGCGGTTCGCGCGTTGCATCGATGCCCGTCTCCAGAAGATCAGCCTGAAGAAGGTGATCCCCAGGAGGAACGACAAGTGAGAGCGATTCCGCGTGCTGGTGCGGCGTCGCGTTTTTCCGCGGGAAAGACATGGCTGCCCGAGTCGCAGCCGGTCCCGCAGCGGATCGGAGAGTGATGCCATGACGATATCGCGCTCCGCCTACGTGACCGCGGCGGCGCGGCGGCTCGGTGACGGCGTCCTGATCGCCGGAACGCTCGCCGCCACGGCGACCGCCCTCATCGCCGCCGTGGTTCTCTTCGCGATGGCCGGCAGGCTGTCGCACCGCAGGGCGGCGGCAGTGCCGCCGGGTCTGACGGCCGGCGCGGGTGGAGGGGAGCGGTCATGAAGCCACGCGCGGCGGCTGCCGTCCGGCACGGGCCCCGGGACCGCGGCAGGTAGCGGCCGAATCGCCCGGTCGTGCTAGAGTTGCCGGCGCACGCCGGCATCAGCCGGCGGGGTGACTTCATGACGGCCGAGCACGCCCACGAGGGCGCACTTTCCAACACGACCTTTCCCTCGCTCGTCTACTCCATCCTCAGACGGGCCGACACCGGCGTCCTGACGATCCAGAACCTGGGCGTGGAGAAGTCGCTGTACATCCGCGACGGGCGTCCCCTGTTCGCCAGCTCGACCGATCCGGAGGACCGGCTCGGCAACCTCTATCTCAAGAAGGGGCGGGTCACGCTCGCCGGGATGCTGGCGGCGACCGACCAGTCGAACGCGCAGAAGAAGCGTCTCGGGACCGTCCTGGTGGAGATGTCGCTGATCAAGCCGCAGGATCTCGTCGAGGGCGTCCTCGAGCAGGTCCGGCTGATCATCCTGAGCCTGTTCCAGTGGACGCAGGGTCGCTACAAGTACACGCCGGGGCCGCTGCCGACCGACGAGGTGATCACCCTCAAGCTGAACGCCGACCGGACGATACTCGAGGCCGTGCGCGGGATCGAGCGCTGGGAACGGGTCTGGGAAGCGGTCGGTCCGCTGGATGCGCGCTACGATCTGGCTAAGGGAATCGAGGAGCGCGTCAAGGCGCTCGGTCTGTCGGCCGGGGACGCCGCCGCGCTGGCGCTTCTGGATCGTCCGAAGACGCTCCAGGAGCTGTGCGGCACGGGAACGATGAGCGATTTCGATCTGTGCCGGCTGCTGTGGGCCTTGAAGACATTGGGACTGGTCAAGCGGGTCTAGGAGTCTGTCCGGGTCATCGTATGCGTCGCGCTCGTCCCCTCACGCGTCCTCTCCTGAGTTTCCTGCTCACGGCCGCCGCGATCGCGCCCGTTCTCGCCTCCGACGCCGCCGTCGACAGGAAGCTCAAGGGCTTCGACGCCTACATGCAGACGATCGTCAAGGACTGGAACGTCCCCGGCATCGGCGTCGGCATCGTCGTCAAGGACACGCTGGTCTTTGCCAGGGGATACGGCTACCGCGACTACGGCCGCAAGCTGCCGTTCACGCCGCAGACGGTCGTGCCGATCGCCTCGAACACGAAGCTGTTCACGGCGATCGCGGCAGGTTTTCTGGTCGACGACGGCCGGCTCGACTGGGACAAGCCCGTGCGTCAGTTCGTGCCGGGAATCCAGTTCTACAGCGACGGGCTGAACGCCACGGTCACGCTGCGGGACATGCTGTCGCACCGCACCGGGATCACGCGGCACGACTCGATCTGGTACAAGTCGGACTTCACCCGGCAGGAGCTGTTCGAGCGGCTCAAATTCCTGGAGCCGTCGCAGCCGATGCGGCAGATCTTCCTCTACAACAACATGATGTACGCCGGAGCGGGGCGGATCGTCGAAATCCTCTCCGGAGAGTCGTGGGAGGATTGCCTGCGCGAGCATCTCCTGGCCCCGCTCGGGATGACCGCCACCGTGTTCACGATCGACGACCTCCTGAAGCAGCCCGACCACGGCGTTCCGTTCACCGAGCGCCGCGACTCGTTCGAGCTGTACGAGATCCCGTACTACCGCGAGGCGCAAGGGGTCGCGCCCGCCGGCGCCATCGACTCGAACCTCCAGGACATGTCGAAGTGGCTCATCGCCC
Source organism: uncultured Acidobacteriota bacterium (assembly GCA_964384905.1). Taxonomy (GTDB): domain Bacteria; phylum Acidobacteriota; class Polarisedimenticolia; order Gp22-AA2; family Gp22-AA2; genus Gp22-AA3. The sequence goes on along the minus strand of CAYLND010000029.1, from coordinate 13,842 downwards.
TGATGAACGACGGCAAGGTTGGCGGGAAGCCGGTGATCCCGGCGGATATACTGAAGGCGACGCTGGCGCCCGCCATCGCCCTGCCGAACACCGCGCTCGAGTCGAGGGGCTTCGGCGAGCTGCTCAATCCGTTCTACGGCATGGGACGCTTCACCGCCTCCTACCGCGGCCATCTGCTGACCTACCACGGCGGCGACATCAACGGCTTCCATTCCCAGGTCTCCAGCATGCCGAACGACGGCTACGGAGTGATCGTGCTGGTGATCGGCGATCATTGCGCGCCGATCTACAACGCGGTCTCGTACAACGTGTACGAGCGCCTTTTGGGTCTGGACCTGACGCCGTGGAGCGAGCGCGGGCTGGCCATCCGGCTGAAGGGGAAGGAGGCTGACAAACAGGCCCGCGGGCGGGCAGGCGGCGAGCGCGTGACGGGGACGAAGCCGGCCCACCCCCTGGAGGACTACGCCGGGGAGTACGTGAACCCGGCATACGGCGTCCTGACGATCGCGCCGCGCGACGGGGCCTTGCAGTTCGACTTCCACACGATCCGGCTGCCGCTGGCCCACTTCCATTACGAGCGCTTCGACACGCCCGACGACGAGCAGGACGGCAAGTGGTCGGTCAATTTCTCCACCAACCCTCAGGGGGAGGTCGACAGGGCGCTGGTGTCGTTGGACGAGGCCGAGGTCGTCTTCACGCGCCGCGTCCCCGCCGAGCTGTCGGCCGTGGAGACCCTGAGGACGTTCGCCGGAACCTACGAGACCCCCACCGGGGCGAAGTTCGAGGTGGTCCTGAAGGAAGACGGCACGCTCGGTCTCGTCTTTCCCGGCCAGCCGTTCCAGGCGCTGATCCCGTGGCGTCCGCGCCGGTTCAAGGTCAAGGAATTCTCCGACGTGCAGTTCGAATTCGTCATGACCGGCGGCCGGGTCACCGGGCTGAAGCAGATCGACCCGTCCGGCGAATACCTGTTCGCGCGGAAATGATCGGCGCGATCGGCCGCATCGGTTGACGGGGTCGCCCCCGGGACTAACTTTACATTCCCGGAGGTGACCCGATGGAGCCGAGCAGCCCTGCCGATCACAGAATTGAACCGGAGTTCCTCGGTCCGCTCGGCGACCGGCCGCTGGCCGAGTCGGCCGCGAAGTCCTCGCCCGACGATCTGTTCCCCGGCGCGTCCAAGTTCCTGAGCACCCGCCACCAGCGCAAGCGCCGCGAGCAGTGGAACGCGGTGCGCCCCATGGTGAAGCGCCTCCTGCAGCCCGGGGAGCACATCCTGCACGTCGTGTACGCCCAGCAGGTTCCTCCGCTCCTCCACTGCGTCGGTCTCGGACACTTCGTCTACGCCTATCACCAGGTGGTCCTGGTGGTCACCGATCAGAGAATCATCGAGGCGCTCCTGAACTTCCGCGCCACCGGTCCGGGGACGCGCCTGCGCTCGTACCCGTACCGCCATCTCAAGGCGCTCAAGCTGTCGCTCGGCAAGCTGACGGCCGTTCCGGCGCAGGGACGCAAGCAGGGCTGGAGGCTGAGGACCGGGGGCGACAAGAAGCTCCTGGGGCTCCTGCTGCCGCGCCTGCAGTCGCGGCTGCTGGCCGAGGGTCCCGCCCACGCGGACGCGCTTCCCCTCTGGCACTGTCCACGGTGCGGCGTCCAGGTGCCGCCCGTCCCGGAGACGTGCTCCGGCTGCCGCACGCGGTTCCGCTCGACCCGCGTGGCGAGCCTGCTGTCGCTCGCCTTCCCGGGAGCCGGGCTGTTCTACCTCGGTCATCCGTTCCTGGCGACGCACGACTTTCTGATGGAGGTCGTGGTCTTCTTCGTGTGGGTCGCCCTGATCCTGGGCTCCGCGGATCAGGGCGGCGTCGTGGCGGGTCTCCTGATGGGCGGCCTGTTCTTCCTGATCACGAAGGTCGAGAGCATCCATCTCGGTCAGGTCCTCGGGGCGCGCTCGATCCCCGAGCCGGACGGACGCCGCGAGCTTGCCGGCAGGCTGGCGATCGCGGGGGGCGCGCTGTCGGCCCTGCTGGTGGTCGGGGTCTTCCCGCTGGCGGCCGCGGTGAGACCGCGGCTGGAGCGCGACGTCGACGTGTCGACCACCGACGGCGCCTGGAGCGGCAGCCGCCGCGCGGCCGACTGGGATTTCGCCAAGGACGACCTGGACGCGCGCTCGCAATGGAAGCACGCGCCGTCCGGCGCCAGGGTCACGGTGTTCGCCCACCCGCAGGGTCTCCTCCACGACCAGGAGGAGTTCCACCGCGACTACTCGGCGGAGATGAGAAAGCAGGTGGTCCGTACCCTGGCCGACGACGAGAAGATCCCGGCTCCCTTCCACGGCTTCCGTTATATCGGCGAGATGAAGTCGAAGAGCGGCGAGCCGGTCGCCCTGGTGTCGTATTTCCTGTACGACCAGGACGGGCACGACATCCATCAGATTGCCCTCGCGGTGCCGGGCGAGGACGCCGAAGCAGGCGAGGCCGTGGTCGTCGATTTCCTGCGCCACGCCCGCTTCATCGACGCGGTCGCGCCCCAGCGCTAGCGCATTGCGCCGCCGAGCCCACGTGCGCGCCGCCACGATCCTCGGGATCGTGGCGGCGTTTCTCTGCGCGCCTGCCGACGCGATCGGCGACGCGGCGGCAGCGGAGCCGGTCTATCTTCCGGGCGGCGTCAGCGATGCCAGCGGAGCCGTCGGCTGCCTGCGCACGCCCGAGGGCGGACTCGAAGCGATCGAGCTCGCGACCGGCCGATCGCTCTGGTCGTCGTCGGCGCCCGCCCGGGCGCTCCTGATCGCCCGCGGCCGGGCCTTCGTGCTCGAAGAGCGCCGCGGCGAGTCCCTGCGTCTGTCGGTGTACGACGCCCGTTCGGGGCTGGCGCCGCGCGCGTACGATCTCGCGAGCCTGGCCTTGCCCGCCTGGGCCACCCTTGGGGAGTCACGCGACGGGCGTCGGTGGACCGTGTTCGAGGCCACCGCCCGTCTCGCGGGGGAGACGCTGGAGATCCGTTACGACGCGTCCAGGATGCAGGTGTCCGGCATCCCGCTTCCCGGACCGCTCGCCCGGACCGAGGGCGTGGCCCGCCTGGATCTCGGGTCGGGGCGGATCGAGCGGCCGACCGGAACCGTTCCCGCTCCGCCGCCGCTCTCCGAGCCGCTGCCTCCGGCCCCCGGGGTTCGCTGGGTGAGCTGCCACGCGCGCCGCCCCGGCCCCGGTCTGGTCCTCGGCGGACCGCCTTCGAACGTCGATGGCGCGCAGCTCGTCGACGGCCGGCGTCTCGCCTTCGAGATGAGCTCCGACGCGCAGACGGTCATCGTGCACCGCTGGAGTGGGCCCGGAGGACGGCGCGAGACCTCTCTCCGGCTCGAGCACAGGCGCGCGACCGACGCGGTCTGGATGACGTCCGATCGACATCATGTCCTGCTGCGCCGGGCGAACGAGCAGGGCTGGTACGAGCTGTACTCCCTCGAGAGCGGCGCCTTGGTCGGCAGCCTCGAGGGCCCGGTCGACGTGGCGGTGGTCGGCGGGCGCGTCTTCTTCACGACGCGCGGGGACGACGGCCGGCTCGACTTCGTCGCCACCGCGAGCGGGTCGCGCCGGCCGCTGTGGCGCCGCACTCTCCTCGAGCCGGAGCGCGATCTCGGAGAGCCGATTCCCTGACGCGGGAGGGCCGCGTCAGTCCTTCTTGGGCTGCGCCGCCCCGGCCGTCGGCGTCGCCGCGTTGAATCGGGCCAGGATCTCGTCGGTGATATCCACCGTCTGCGAGGAGAAGTACATCGTCCCCTTCTCGAGGACGACCGTGTAGCCGTTCTCGGCGGCGTACTTGCTCACGATGCCCCGGAAGGCGGAGATCAGCCTGGCCTGCGCCTTCCCCCCGGCCTCCTGGAACTCGGCGTTGGCGTCGTCGTTGAGCCGCTCGTATTCGACCCGCTTGCGCTTGAGCTGACGGGACAGGTCCTCGCGCTTGTCGTCGCTCAGGGACGCCGGAGCGCGCATGAGCTGGTCCTGGAGGGCGCCGATCTCCTTCTCTTTCGCGTCGATGGCGGTCATCTTCGTGCTGCGCAGCTTCTGGAGCTCCCCATTGAGCCGCTTGCCTTCGGCGCTGTCATTCAGGACTCTCTCCTGATCGACCACGCCGATCTTGACGGCGGCCGGAGCCGGGCCCGTCGGCACGGCGGCGACCCCGCAGAGCGCCAGACCGACGACACTCACTGCCGCAAGAGTCGTTCTTCTCATGAAGAGGCTCCTCCGAAGGAAAGGACGCGAACGTGATCTGAGTCACAGAAGAAGGACACGGACGGGGCTATGCTTCAGACAACCACTGCCCACACCCTCGACCCAACTGAGGGACCGACCCCCTCCGGTCCCGGGACGACGCGGATCGAGCTGATCGTCGAACCGGGGCCGGAGGGTGGACTCTCGACGCCCGTCGTCCGGCGGGGGCCTCCCCGCGCGCGCCGGCTCAGCCGCCCTCGACCCGGTGCACCCGGTCCAGGGCGGGCCGGTCCAGTATCTCGATCCTCTTGCGCCCGAGACGGAGCATCCCCGACCCCTGGAACGACTCCAGGGTCCGGCTCACCACCTCGCGCGTCGTCCCCAGCTCGTCCGCCAGCATCTGGTGGGTGGCCGTGATCGGCCCGCGATGGAGCAGAAGGCGCGAGGCGAGCCGCTGGTCGACGCGACGGAAGGCGACGTCGTCGATCAGGGCCATCAGGTGCGCCATTCTCTGGGACAGCGACCTGAAGACGAAGGTCCGGAACGGCTCGGACTTCAGGACCAGCTCCACGAACAGGGGGCGGGGGACGCCGAACAGGGTGAGCCGGGTCTCGGCCGTGCCGACCGCCGGGTACGCGGTCTCTCCGAGCAGGGCGACGACCGTGATGACGCAGCTCTCTCCCGGACTCAGACGGTACAGCAGGATCTCGTGGCCGTCCGGTCCGATCTTCGAAGCGCGGATCAGCCCTTCGACCAGGAGGGGATAGTGGGTGCACGGACTGCCGTCCCCGAAGAGACGCCGGCCGGCCGGCGCCTGCACCGGCTTCGCAGTCTCCAGGACCTTTCGCAGAAGTTCCGGTGGGAGGCGGTCGAGCACCGGGTAGCACTGAATCAGATGTTCTCGATCGAGCGTGTTCATGGCGCTTCCCCCAGGTCCGCGCTCGCCTGACGCGGGACGCACCGACCGCGCGTCATTCCGGCACGGACCATCCTCGATGCGATTCTAGCATCCGCGATCGCCCGGCGAGAGGTCTTTTGTAGCGCACGGGCGCGTCCCATGCGGACCTCAGCGCAGCAGGTTCTCGTAGAGGAACACCCACTCGGAGCGCCGCGGAGCGCCGGGCCAGTTGAAGACGCCGACCGCGAAGTCCAGGTCCCCGTCCCGATCGTAGTCGCCGAGGGACAGCGTGACGTGATCGCAGGTGTTGAGCTCGAGCGCGTGGCGCTCGAATTGCCCCCCGGGCTTCTGCTCGAGCCAGAGAAGGGATTCGAGCAGCATCGGAAAGGGCTTTTCCGCCGCCGGGACGCCGGTCATCGAACAGGCGACGATGTCGAGATCACCGTCGCCATCCAGGTCGCCGGCCTCGGCCCGCATGACGCCCATCATCGGCCAGGGATCGTGCGGCTGGAACCGGAAACCGCCGCGGTTCTCGAGCCACTGGATCCCGTGATACGGCTTGGGGCCGCTGAAGTCGAAGGAATCGCCGTTGGTCGCCAGCACGTCCAGATCGCCGTCCTTGTCCAGATCCACCAGCGCCAGACCGGAATAGCCCCAGCTCGGCGTGGAGGCGTGGTGGATCTCCCTGGTCTCGAACTTCAGGGCGCCACGGTTGCGGTAGGCGGCGATCGTCTCGGACTCCTGCGAGATCAGGGCCAGGAAATCAGGGCGCTTGTCCCCGTCGAGGTCGGCGACGGGCACGTGGATCGACCCGGTGCGCGCGTCGATCGGTCGGCGGACGAAGACCGGATGATCCCACTGCCGGGTCTGGTTCTCGAGCAGGAACACGCTGCCGACCTTGCGCCAACCGAACTCGGCGACCACGAGATCGAGATCGCCATCGCCGTCGAAATCGGCCGCCTGGACGTCGGCCACGCGCCCGAGGCCGCCCACGAGCACCTGCTTCTGGAAGGTGAGACCACCGGTGCCGCGCAGCCAGACGATGGCGCCGCGCGTGTCGTCGCCCGGCGCGGCGGTTCCCAGATCCGCCACCAGCAGGTCGCGCCGCCCGTCGCGATCGAGATCGACGACCTCGGCGTGCGCCGGGTGCGGCACCTCGGCGACGGGATGCAGCGTGGAGTCGTCGCGGTACGGATACCCGACCAGCACGAGACCGTTGAGCATGTCGCAGACGACGAGCTCCAGGCGGGCGTCGTCGACCAGATCGAGCAGCCGCACGCTGGACACCGCGTGCGGCCGCGCGGGCCCTTCCGGCGCGAAGCTCCGCACCCGTGTCTTCAGCCGGCCCGGGTCCAGACGAGCGCCGCTGCGATACAGTGGAAACCGCTCGGGGGCACGCTTCTCGTACCAGGCGATCACCTTGTCGGGTGGCAGCTCCTCCGAGAGGTCGAGAAGCCTGTACATGTCGCGCACGTTCGCGCCCCAGGCCCAGCGCGGCTCCATCTTCGGCTCTGGGAACAGATGGCAGGCCGAGCAGCGCTCGCGCAACACCGTCTCGTTCAGCTCGGGGGAGGGCTTCGGGTCCGCCGGCGATCCGGCGGGATCGCCCGCGGCCCGCGCCAGGACCGCGAGCGCCGCGAGGACGCCGCCGAGGACGACGGCGGGTCCCGGCGTTCTCGCCGCGGCGCGGGCGCGACGCACGCTCGTCATGACGTTGCTCCAGGCATCGGGGGGTCCCGTCGGTCTGCCGGCCATTCCAACGGCGGCGAGCGCGGATGATATCACCCATGGTGGTGTTCAGCTTGTTGCGTCCCCAGGTGGACGGGCGCGTTCGCGGGGGGACGACGAGGGTTAGACGGCGCAAGCGAAGTCGCCAGTTTGAGCCCAGTTGAGGAGGCCATTCGACGGGCACGCATCTTGAACCTCCTGGATGGGGTGGACTGGCCGCGCACCCCGGTTGAACGGTTGCAAGAGTTTCGGCCACGTTTCTGTCCGTGGCCTGACTGCCCGGCGCATGTCGACTCGCCTCCTGTTGCCGGCTTCCGGAGGCACGGGTTCTATGGCACCAGCCGTCGCCCCGCCGTGCCGCGGTTCCGCTGCAACGTCTGCCGGAGGACCTGCTCCCGACAGAGCTTCGCCGTGTCCTTCTACCTTAAGCGCCCCGAGCTGCTGATACCCGTCGCCGCTATGCTGCAAGCTGGGTCGGCCCATCGTCAGATCGCCCGGTCCCTCGGCTGCGCCCCTTCGACCGTCACCAGACTGAGCGCCCGCCTCGGACGCCATTCACTTCTCCTTCTGGCCCGCTCTCTCGAGCGGCTGAGAGGCCGTCTCGCGGAGCCGGTCGTCCTGGATCACTTCGAGACCTTCGAGTTCGCACAGGACTTTCCGTTCGGGGTCGCCACTCCGGTCGGGCGTGACTCATGGTTCATCTACGGTCTCGACCCCGCGCCCCACCGCCGCGCCGGTACGATTTCTCACGCTCAGCGGGCTCGGCTGGCCGGACGGCCGCGGCGCAACGCCCGAGGGGGCTATTCGGCCTCCAGCGCCCGCGTCGTCGAGACATTGCTGAAGCTCAAGGACGCGAAAAGAGCGCTCGAGCTGATGGGTGACGGCCATCCCGCCTACGACCGCGCTGTCCGGCGCTCGGGCGCCTCCATCCGGCTCGCCCGCTTTCCCAACCCGCCCCGCGGACCCAAAGGGTCTCGGCGCTCTCGGGAGGCCCGGGCGCGCGACCGCGCTCTGTTTCCCGTCGACGCGCTGCACGCACTCCTGCGGCACTCCGCCGCGCACCATCGCCGCGAGACCATCGCCTTCGGGCGCCGCCTGAACGCCCTGATGGAGCGCCTGTTCGTCACCGCTGTGTGGAGGAATTTCGTCAAGCGCCGCTCCGAGAGGCGCCCTGACCCCTGCACGCCTGCGATGCGCGTCGGCCTGACCACCGAGCCTTGGTCCTGGCGGCGTGTCCTGGCCCGCCGGCTGTTCCCCCGCAAGGAGACTCTTCCTCCAGCCTGGAGCGGTCTTTATAGAAGGACCTGGACCACCCCTACTCTGCCGTCCAATACCCTCCATCGACTCCGTCAGGCTTACTGAACCCCACCCGCTCCTTCACATCGGTTGACCGCCCTGCCGACACAGACTCTTCGTTGCAACAAGCTCCGCACCACCATGGGATCGACGAAACGGGCGTCGGTCACGAACGTCTCGTCGGTGAGCGACCGCAGGAACTCGATGAGATCCTGTCTCTCGCCGGCGGAGATCGAGAAGCCGCGCAGGAGCGGGCTCTTGTAGCGGTTGTCGGCGCCGGCGCGCCCACCGGCGGCGTAGTGATCGATCACCGCCTCGAGAGTGGGGATGCTGCCGTCGTGCATGTACGGCGCGGTGAGGGCGATGTTGCGCAGAGTCGGCGCCCGGAAGCGCCCCGTATCCCTGCGACGGCCCGTGACGGCGCGCAGGCCGGTGTCCTCCTCCGGGTAGGCGCCGTGGCCGTCGAGGTTGTAGAGCGCCGTGTTGTGAAAGACCGGCTCCGGCGCTCCCGGACTTCCCTCGAACACGATCGGCCCCGAAAAGGTGATCCCTCCGTGGCACTTCGAGCAGGCCAGCCGGTCGGAGAAGAACAGCCGCATGCCGCGCCAGGCCGCTTCGGAGAGCGCGTCCATCCGTCCCTGATAGACCAGCCGGTCGTAGGGCGAGTCGCCCGAGATCAACGTCCGCTCGAAGGCAGCGAGGGCCCGCGCGACGTTGGCGATCCGGATCGGCCGGGGCTCGTCCGCGAAGGCGGCCCGGAACATCGCGACATAGCGCCCGTCGGCCTGAAGGCGCTCCACCACATCCGTTTCTTTTCCGGTCATTCCCAGCTCCACGGGGTGCTCGCGGAACATCGGCACCAGCGCCTGATCCTCCAGACTCCGGCGGTCGGGGTCGGCCCAGGTCAGCGACACGCTGTACGCCGCGTTTGCGAGACTCGGGCTGCCGCGGGGATGGATCTCGCCGGTGGAGCCGATCGCGCGCGGACGTCCGTCGGTGAACGCCAGCTCCTGGCGGTGACAGCCGGCGCAGGCCAGAGTCCCGTTCCCCGAAAGGCGCGTGTCGTAGAACAGGCGGCGCCCCAGATCGACCTTTTCTTTTGTCATCGGGTTGTCGGCGGGGACCCGGGGCGGCGGAAATCCGGGCGGCAGGCGCCACTCGAACGGGTCAGGGGCGGGGGGACGCTCCGCGCCGGCCGGGAGGCCGGACAGGGCTAATGCGACGAGGCAGCCGAGGACGGCCGGGACGGAAAGCCCGCGCGCTCTCGCGCGACGGTCTACCAGCGGGGATCTGCGGGTTGCGCCAGGGCGCTCGTGCGACCGGCGATCTCCTCTCTCTGGGACAGCCACTTCGCGAAATCCTCGATCGCATCGGGCGCGACACCGGCGGCGTCCTGGTGGTGCTTCTCGAGCCAGGCCTTCATGGCGGCCGCCAGCTCATCGGCCCGCGTCCGGTCGTCGTTGAACAGCGTCATGTAGGCCGTCTTCGCGTCCTCGAGACGATTGACCGACAGGTAGGCCTCGGCGCGGTACTCGATCGCCGGAGTGTATTTGGGCTCCAGCTCCAGGGCCCTGTCGTACGACTTGAGAGCCGAGTCGAAGTCTCCCGTCTTGCGGTACACGTAGCCGAGACCGCCGTGAGCCTGAAACATCTTCGGGTTCCGGTCGGTGGCTGCCAGGAACTCCTTCATGGCTTTCTCGTATTCCTTGTTGGCGGACGCCTCCAGCTTGGCCCGCTTCTTCGCGTCGGACGTCTCCGCGGCGGCCTCTTTGGCCAGGGCGTCGCCCTTGTCCTTGTGCTTGAGCCCGTCGTTGTATTTCTCGGCCGCCTGCTCCTCCGGCGTCATCCGTGGCGCGGACGAGCGGCCGCCCTGGGAGCTCGGTCTCGGCATCGGGGACCCGCCGGAGGCCAGCGCCACCCCGGTCGGCAGGGCGACGACAGCGATCAACGCCAGTGCCATCGTGTTCTTCATGTCGAACCTCCTGCCGGCCGGGCCGCGATGCCGCCGTCGACCGAGACCCCAGACTACCACGCCGGCGCGCAGGGCGGCCACCCCCGCGCCTCGTTCGCTTCAGTGATTGCCGGCGCTCCAGACGGAAATGATCGGAGGGACCTCGTCGGCGTGACCGAGGTAGGTCGAGATCCCGAAGCCGTCTTCGAGGGTGCGCAGGACGCTGTAATGGTAGACCGTGTCGGCGTATTCGCCCGGGACGACCAGCGGGCTCAGGAGGGCGCAGACCACGTGACCCCCCTGCCCCAGGCCGTTCTTCTTCGCCATGCCGCCCGCCCGCTCGTCCTCGTCGTAGACCACGATGATCAGGCCGTCCGAGCCGAACGCCGGCGAGGCTTCGATCAGCGGCACCTCCCGCTCCAGGAAGGCGTCGAACTGGGTGTAGCGGTTGTTGATCGGTGGGCAGTTGCCTTCGCCGTCCTCGCATCCGTTCGGCAGGACGAGATTGAAGTTCGCGATGGTCCCGGCGGCCAGCGCCTCGTTGAAGAAGCGCATCGGATCGCTCGCGTCTCCGGCGGGAATGTCGTTCTGCAGGCACTCCTGCGAGGGGTTGGTCGCCGACCACACGCCGTCCGGTCCCTCGATGTCGTCGAACAGGATGGCGGGGTTGCCGGTCGTGTAGAACCCGGTCAGCGGGCAGGCGGTGTCAGAGGTGCAGGTCCCCCCCGAGCCGGTATCGCAGCGGAAGCTGCCGCTTTCCAGCCAGGTCGTCCACGTCTTGCGCTCCACGTCGAGCTGGTGAAACAGGTTGTCGACGTCCTGGTGGCAGGCGGCGCCGTAATCCTGCTGCTCGCAGCGCGTGAACTGGCCGGAGACCAGGGCGACGTAGTTCGCCTGGGACCAGTGGGTCGCCGCGTAGTACTGCGTGAGCCAGGCCGAGCGCGGCCGGATGTTCCCTGTGAGATAGGGGGCGTTCGTCAGCGTCAGGTGATCGTAGGTGGTGTTCTCGCCGATGATCAGGAAGACGTGGCCGAAGCGTGGCACGCCCTCGAGCGTCCGGCCGCCGCGCGGCAGGATGACCGGCCAGGGGTCGTCGAACGGCGGGGGCGGGGCGGTGGCGTGCGCGGCGGGCGGGAGGCACGATGCGAACGCCAGGAACAGGACGAGACGGATCGACGCGCGCGGGATGGCTGTCACGGAAGACTCCTTATGATGAATTTGTCGCCGAATATAACACACAATCCGGGCGGGGACGTTCGTGCGGGGGCGGGCGCCGCGGGGGTCAGCGGCTCTTTCTGATGGCACCGTCCGCGCTGGCCTGGCGGAACGCCTGCCAGCCGGGGATGCCGTTCACGCCGCCGCCGGCGTGCGTGGCGGACGAGCCGTGGTACAGGCCCTCGATCGGCGTGCGGTAATCGGCGTACCCGGGCGCCGGCCGCATGTGGAACAGCTGATCGACCGAGAGCTCGCCGTGAAAGATGTTCCCGCCGATCAGCCCCAGCTCCCGCTCCATGTCGTACGGGCCGATCACCTGGCGGTCGATCACGGCGCGGCGGAAGTTCGGCGCCAGCTCGGTGTACAGATCGATGATCCGATCCGCGTACGCCTCGAGCTCGTCGCGGTGGGGCTCCTTGCACCAGTCGTCCGGCACCCACTGGCTGAACATCGAGAACACGTGCACGCCCTTCGGGGTGAGCGTCGGGTCGAGCGAGGTCGGGATCGTCCCGTCGACGAACGGCGCGGTCGCGGCCTTGCGCTCGATGTGCGCGTCCTGGAAGGCGCGCTCGGCGTAGCGCGGCGAGAAGCACAGCTCGACGGAGCCCGTGTGATGCTCCTGCAAGTGCGTTCCCGGGTCGGCCTTGAAGCTCGGCAGCTCGGAGAGCGCGACGTTGATCTTCACGACCCCCGAGCGCGTCTTCCAGCGCGCGATGTCCCGGACGAACTCGGCGGGCAGATCCGCGGCCTCGAGGAGCCGCAGGAAGGCGATCTTCGGATGGATGGTGGTCACCACGACCGGCGCCTGGATCTCCTCGCCGCTCTTCAAAGCGACGCCGTTGACTCGGCCGTCGCGCGCCAGGATCCGGGCGACCGGAGCTTGCGTTCTGACCTCGCACCCGAAATGCTCGGCGGCGCGGCGGATCGAGTCGGACACCGCGCCCATGCCGCCCTCCTGGAACCCCCAGGAGCCGAGGTGGCCGTCTCCCACGTCGCCGATCGAGTGGTGCAGCATCACGTAGGCGGTCCCCGGCTCGTCCGGCCCGGCCCAGGTGCCGATGACGCCGTTGACCGCGAGCATGCCCTTGATCGCCTCCGACTCGAACCAGTCGTCCAGAAGGTCGGTCACGCTCATGGAGAACAGCCGCGTCACGTCCGCCACGCCGCGCACGCCCAGCCGGCGCATCTTCCAGCCGGTCCGGGCCTGCTCCAGCAGATCGCCCGGGGACATCGAGCCGAGGCGCGGGGGCACGTGCAGGAGGAGCGGCCCGAGGACGTCGGCCACGCCCTTCAGCCACGCCTCCCACTTCGGCATCGTCCCGGCGTCCTTCTTCGAGAAGCGGGCGATCGAGTCGTGGCTCCGGGCGTGATCGCTGGCGAACACCTTGATGGCGCGGCCGTCGGGGTAGGCCTGATAGTACGGACCGAACGGCGTGACCTTGTAGCCGAAGTCCTTCAGCCGCAGCTCCCGGATGATCGTCGGGGGCATCAGCGACATGACGTAGGAGTAGGTCGTGACTTTGATCTCGGGATGGTTCTGGAACGGCGCGCTGGTGTCGGCGGCCCCGCCCGTCTTCGGGCGGGCCTCCAGGACCAGGGTGCGCGCGCCGGCGCGCGCGAAGTACGCGCCGCAGACGAGGCCGTTGTGGCCGCCGCCGATGATCAGGGCGTCATAGGTCCTGACCGCCATGTCGCGCCGCTCTCCTGAGAGGATGCCGGCGGGATTATGACCGCGACCTGAGGCCCGAATCAACTCGGGGCGTCCTGATGATAGTCTTGGGGCGTGAGCGTTCCGGGAACCTCCACGAGCGTCGCCGCCGAAAGCAGGGCGCGTCCCATCGAGCAGGCGTGCTTCTGGCTCGCCGGCCGGAAGCGGGAGTCCGACCCGCCGCTCATCGGCCGGCGCGAGACCGACATCGCGATCATCGGCGCCGGGCTCACGGGGCTGTGGACAGCCCTCTTCCTCAAGGAGCTCGATCCGCGTCTTGACATCGTCGTCCTGGAGCAGGGGATCGCCGCCTATGGCGCCAGCGGCCGGAACGCCGGCATGCTGGGGGCGGCGATCGATCATTCCGACCGGTTGGCGATCAGCCACTTCGGGCGCAAGGAAGCGGCGCGGCTCGCGCGTCTCGGTGTGGAGAATCTCGGCCATCTGCTGCGCTTCCTCGAGGAGCGCCGGATCGACTGTGATCTCGAGCGGACCGGGCAGCTGCACGTCGCCCTGACGCCGGGCCAGGTCGAGGAGCTGCGCGACGCGGTCGAGGTCGCACGGCAGCTCGGTCAGAACCACCACCGGTTTCTCGACGCGGGCGCCACGCGCGCCGAGCTGAACTGCGCGCGCTACCTGGCGGGCGTGATCAATCCGCACGGTTGCCTCGTGAATCCGGTCAAGCTGGTCGAAGGCCTGAAGCGCGAGGCGGCGCGGGCGGGGACGGCGTTCCACGAGCGCACGCGCGTGACCGCCATCGAGCGGTCGGGCGACGGCATGCGCCTCAGGACGGAGCACGTCCCGGGTCCCGCGACGGCGAGCGCGCCGCGCATGGAGGCGACGG
>CAYLND010000028.1:0-31523 GCA_964384905.1 uncultured Acidobacteriota bacterium | reverse complement strand
TTCTTGTCGGCCTATGTTCATAGCCCGACGACTCGGTAGAACGGCCCTGCCGGCGAGCGGCGGGTGCGGGGTTGAAGCCGCGACGGTTATGTGCCCGCCGCAGGTGAGCGGGGGCGGCGGTCACTATGGATATTCATCTTACAGCGCTGGGCATCAGCTTTATATCTCTGCTCATCGCCAGCCTTTCGCTCGGTTGGAACATTTATCGGGATGTTGTGCTGAAGCCACGCGTCAGGGCCGGGTTCCAGGTAAGCAACATTGTCGGACCCGGAGTCCCGACTCGCACCTTTCTCAGTCTTTCAGCTGTCAATCACGGGCCTGGGCGGGTCACCTGCAACATGATCCACGTCCGCACGGCTCCTCTGTGGCGTCGGCTCCTCCGCCGCGTAAGACACGGCGTCATCATCGGCGACTGGACCAACCCGCTGAGCGCCAGGCTCCCGCGGGCGCTCGAAGTTGGCGAGACGGCCACGCTACTCATCCCGTATGATCGCGACTGCTTCCTATCAACAGGCGTTACTGACGTGGGCATCCTCGACTCGTTCGGGCGCAGCCATTGGGCACCTCGTCGCGATCTTGAGCGGGCACGGGCGCAGTTCCGTAGGGACTTTCCGAATGTCGGGCAACCAGCGGCACCCGCCGCCTAACATCCCGCTGCACCTGACGGCGGGCCTCGGGTGCGGGGCTGAAGTTACTTGGGTATGCACCCGCCGCAGGTGAGCGGGGGCGTTAGGCGACTAAGGTTGATTCAGAATGTTCAGAAACGTGTGTCTCGCCATCAGGGAGGCCGTCTACGGGTTGGTCGGTGTGTCCCAGGTAGGACCCGGGCAGGTCAATTGGAGCGCCGGCACGGCCTTCATGATCGCGCCAGGCTGTCTGGCCACCGCTGCCCATGGTGTTCACGTCCGGAATGATCCTACACAACCCGTCCATACGTCTCTTGAGGTCATCCGCGCTCCCGATGTGGGGCAGCAGATGGAACGCCTGGTGTTCATCGCTGAGGACGTCGAGCGCGATGTCGCTCTCCTCAGGCTGGATAATCCACGCTCAACGGCTTGCCTAACTTTGAACACGAACCCGGCACCCATCGGCGCCGCGTGTGGTTCGTTGGGGTTCCCGTTGGCACAGGTAGCATTCACCCAAGCTGGCCGCGCCTTCAATCTGGCAGAGCGTTTTCAGGGCGCGTACATCTCCGCGTTCTATCGACAACAGAACCCATCCGGCAGAATCCTTGGTTTTTATGAAACCGACGCACTCATGTACTCGGGATCGAGTGGCTGCCCGGGGTTTCAAGCCAACGCTGAGGTGTTCGGGATGCATGTTGCGTCGATTGTCCAGCGAGTACAATCTGGTCAGGAGGGCGGCCAGCAAGCGTTGCCGCAGCCGGACCACCGGCTTGCAATTTCGCTCTGGGTTCCGAGCGAGGAAATCGTGTCCTTTGCCACATCGAGCGGGGTTCAACTCTAATCAGCAGTCGCCTAACAACCGTATCTGGACTCCTCCCGTCAAGGGAGAGTGAGTGGAGGCGGTGAGGCGCGGGGTTCCGACTGCAGTCGTATCTTCGGCCTCAAAGAGGAGCGCTGGGGGCTCCGGGCCATGATGGAATGCGCGCGCGAGGAGCCAATCGGTTAGAACGGCCATTGCGGGCCAGGGTTGTTATCGGCTATCCCTCGCGTCGGTCAGAACCGATGGACCATCACCGCGTGAAGCTCACAGCAGTCGTGGGTGAGAATTCATCGCAGTTCCCTCCAGGTTCAGGCAGCCATTTCCCGGAAGTCGACGTCGTGCTTCCAGACAGCCCAGACGATGCGGGCGAGCTTGTTGGCGAGAGCGACGGCGGCTTTGTTGTGGCCGCGGAGATTCTGGAGCTGCAGAGCCCAGGTGCGCAGGCGGTCGGAGGGACGACGCTTGCTGGCGGCCCAGAGGACAGCGCGGGCGCCGTGGATGAGGAGCATGCGGAGATAGACGTCGCCGCGCTTGCTGATGGAGCCGAGGCGGCGGACCAGACCGCTGGAGCGCTCGCGTGGCGTCAACCCCAGGTAGCTGGCGAAGTGTCGGCCGGAGGGGAAACGCTGCACGTTCCCGACGAAGGCGACGAGGGCGGTGGCGGTGATGAGACCGACGCCGGGGATGGAGCGCAGGCGGGCGACGGCCGGGGTCTGGTCGGCGAGTGCCTGGAGCTGGTCCTCGACGATACGGATGCGAACCTCGAGGTCGCGGATCTCGGTGCAGGCCGTGGCGAGGGCCGGACGCAGAGCGTCTGGCAAGCCCGAGTCGGCGTCGGCGAGCAGGTGCGAGGTCCTGGCGAGGACATGGTGAGCGCCGAGTGGGATGGTGCAGCCGAACTCGCGCAGCAGGCCGCGGACCGTATTGAGACGTGCGGTGCGTGTGGCGAGCCAGGTGGAGCGCAGGCGGTGCAGGGCGGTTAAGGCCTGCTGGGCGACGGACTTCACGGGCACGGGGTGGATGTCTTCGTTGCGGAAGGCTTCCAGCAGGCCGCGTGTATCGGTGCGGTCTGTCTTGTTGCGGAACACATAGGGGCGGGTGGCATGGGGCGGGAGCAGGACGACATGGTGACCGAGGGCTTGGAGCCGGCGGCCCCAGTAGTGCGTCGAACCGCAGGCTTCGAGGAGGATGGTGGCCGGCGGCTGGTCGGCACAGAACTTCATGAAGGCGGCCCGGGTGAGCCGGCGCTGTTGGCTGACCTGGCCGGGCTGTACGGACACCGCCACCTCGAGAACTTCCTTGGCCACATCGACGGCGATGGTGGTAGATTGCATGGAGGACTCCTCCTTCTCTGAGCGTTCAGCGACGCAAGGCGACTCTGGCACATCCGATGCCACCCGAGTCGCGGGAGGAGTCCATTACATCAGCTGAAGCTGACGGCACGCGGGAGGTCCGTGGGGGCTTGGAGGTTACGCGCGCGCGCCGTAGCTTCTCCGGGGCGTTAGCCACACCTGGAATCACGTCGAGGCAACATGGAACGCAAGCGCGAACTCTTCCTGAGCCACTCTGTGGCTGACATCGACCTTGCGGAGTACCTCGAACTCTCGATCCGTTCTGCCATCCCAGGAATCGAGGTCTTCCGGACCACACGTCCCGGCAAGATTCCGAGCGGTAGAGATTGGTTCAACGTCATCATGCAACACTTGCGGTCGGCGGACTGTTTCCTCGTATTGCTGACAGCAGCGAGCGTGGACAGACCGTGGATTGCCTTCGAGACCGGGGCCGCCTGGTTTAGCGAGAAACCCCTCGTTCCAGTACTCGCCTCCGGGTTCGACGCTTCACGTGTCCCAGAACCGCTTCGGCTTCTCCAACTCTTGTCCTTGGACGATCCTGCACAAGCATCTCAGGTCTTCGTGGAATTCGGCGGCCAACTTGAGGACGCGGAAGGGTTCGTCGCACGAGCGAGGGACCTTGCAGCGCGAGGGAGAGGCAAGAGCCTCTCGGAGCGGTTCGAGGGCATCCATTTCGGTGACAACTTCTACGCCTACGAAGGCCCGTTCGAAGAACTCGCCGCGGGCGATGCCGTGCCCATGCCGGACGGCTTGCCCAATGCGTTCAGAGACGCAGGGTTCGATGCTGTACTGGCTATCCCCAGCAGGCCTGAGACCACGCTCGCGGCTGGGTACAAGAAGGTCTGGCTCCTCGACAAGTGGAATTACCGAAGGCCACTCCTCAGTAAGCAGGAAACGCAGCAGCTCTATGTCAAGCGGGCTACGACAAGACGGTGACACCGGAAGCGGTGGCTAACTACAGGCTGAAGCCGACGGCGGGCGGCAGACCGGTTGTGAATAGGCCCGCTCGCGCGCCCGCCGCGGCTTAGCCTGGGCGCTATGCAGGCAGAGAGGCGTGGTGAGCGCCATGTCGTCAAATAGCCCCCGGCTCCTCAAGGAGTATCTTGACGAATGGTTAGCGCGCCAACGCGAAGCCCAAGCCATCACGTCTGAGGTCGAAAGGGCGCGAGCGGCGGCCGAGTGGCAAGTTGCTGCCTACCCGGATATCCAGAGCTATCTTCCGCCGTCGCTTCGACAGATTCTTGATGCAAGGGTTGAGCTCGCGTATAAGCAGGTGCGAATAGTCTTACCCATGCCACCTCGCTACGAGCCCCTCACCGGCACCAGTGTCTCATCCGCTGTCGCCACGGGAACGATGGGAACCTACGGTTTCGGTCTCGCCTTCAGTACTACAGCCTCACCGCCGCCTGAGGTAGTCCAGCGACACCTCACCTCCTTTGATCGCCTGCAAGCCGCTCAAGACCGCGGTGCGACGGTTCGCACCTTGCTTCAAGATGTCTCACTGGCTCTCGCGGTCCAGTTCGATCGTGCTCGTGGCAATCAGTTGACAGCACGCAGTCAGCCCGACCAGGCTGCAGGAGCAGCTCTAGAGATCCGTACGCTGCTAGACAACTTGCGAGGCGAGCTGTTCCAGAAGGCACGAATCAGCCCGGGCGAAAACATGACCTGGGAGATCATGTCCGATCGGTTGGGTACACGGACCGAAGTTTCACGGGAGCTCCTGCTCGAACAGAAGCAAGACAGATCACGGCTTCTGGATGATCTATCCGCGATCGCTAAGCGGCGCCAGGGTGATCGTGTGAGCCATTTGTCAGATCTGTGGCCCCTTGTACTTGAGCATCTTTACGTCACATGCTCCAACGTGAGGTGACGTGCTGCACAACAACCCGTTGCACGTGACGGCGGTCCGTAGGTGGGTTGTTGAGGTCAGAGCAGCGTTGGCCCGCCAGAGGTGAGCGGGGGCGTTCGGCAAACAATGGAACTAGATGAACCTTAGAACCCGGCTTGCAGTCGTCGCTGTCACTTTGGTGACAGGACCATCCGCGGAGGTTGGCGTGGGCGGTTGGCCGCGAACCGTCGAACTCACCGCCCAGATCTGTGTTGAGCGTCCCGAGAATCACGGTTCGCTCAACATCCGACCGTCCGAAGTTATGATCAAGGGTGGGCCAACGCTCACGCTCATGGGCGGTGATGCGGCCTGCGGGTATGTCGAAGGCGGCGGAAACTAT
This sequence comes from uncultured Acidobacteriota bacterium, assembly GCA_964384905.1. GTDB lineage: Bacteria > Acidobacteriota > Polarisedimenticolia > Gp22-AA2 > Gp22-AA2 > Gp22-AA3. The sequence goes on along the minus strand of CAYLND010000028.1, from coordinate 26,497 downwards.
ACCGTGTGGGTTCAGTCACGTCCATATAATTCTTCAGCTCCTGACCTCACGGCTTGGCGATCACATGACCTCGAAGTCTCGGTCAAACAGGACGCCCGCATCGAGCTTGTTGTCTGTGTCAAGGCTTCAAGTCGCGGGTACGAGAACTGGGACCTTCGGCGAGCCCCTCAGGCCTGTGAATGACCGGCTGCCGAACAACCCGTTGCAGCCGACGGTGGGCGTGTTGGGAGAGAAGGGCCGCCGCGTTGGGCGTTCGCCCACCGCGGCTGAACGGGAGCCTTAGGCTCACTCGGGTAGCTGTCGAGGGCAATGTGAAACGGGTCATGGTGTTCGGCGCAACCTGTCTCCTGCTCGGGTGTACATCAATCCAGCATGCACCAAGCGCGCTGATTCCAGACGAAGACAAGTTGAAGGCGCGGGTATCCGAACTATATCGCGCAGCGCGAGCTGATGATGAGCAAGGTCAGCGTGCGCTTGTCCTACCCCAAATAATCGAATGTGGCCAGATCGACTCTCCCTACTCCGACATGGGCAGTAATGATCACCACCACGGTCTTGAGCTCGTAGACTGGAGAATCACGCAGATCGAGTTCGATCTGTTCTGGTTGAAGAAAAACACTCCGTTCCAGTGGTGCCCCGGCAAGCTCGTGCGCGCTTCCGCTGGCGCTATGGTTACGGTCGAGCAGACTGATCAGAGGCCGGGCGAGGCGGTATCGAAGGGCGACAGCTACCTCCCTTGGCTTTACGTCGACGGGACATGGTATTGGCTGATCGATGTCGACTAAGAGAAGCCTCACTACGGCGTGGAGCTGTCAGTCGGCGAGCCTTCGAAGGGAACGCCGAGTCCAGCGGGAACCGTTGCGCGCCGCCTGCAGCTGACGCCGTTATTCCGTCGTCCCAGAGTTGCGGCTTCAAGCCGAGGAGACTTGGTGAGCACCTATCACATTCGGCCAGCGATGGCGCAGGATCTTGAGGTCGTACTCCACCACCGGCGGCGTATGTTCGAGGACATGGGATTCACGGACCCCCAGGCGCTTGATGCGATGCTCGCGATCTCGACTCCCTTGATCATGCGTGGCTTGACAGACGGAACGTACCGGGGTTGGATGGTCGAGACCTCCGGGGGCGTCGTCGTCGCGGGCGGGGGAGTTATCACTCTGCAGTTTCTTCCCCATCCGATTGACTCGCGGTCCCATCGTGCTTGGGTTGTGAACATGTTTACTGAACCGGAGCATCGGCGGCGGGGGCTGGCTCGGCAGCTCATGCAGACGATCGTTAACTGGTGTCGTGCAGAAGGAATGCGCTTTCTCTATTTGCATGCAAGCGGCGATGGTCGTTCTTTGTATGAAAGCATGGGGTTCCAGCCAACCAACGAGATGCGCCTTGCCCTTTAGGGATCCGTCGACACCCGGAGTCGGGGAGGTCGAGAGGACGCAAATGGACGGGCTCAATGCCAATGAAGTACAGTAGAGCCGCTATGCTCCTGTCAGGCCTACCTGGGGAGGGCAAGCATGGCTCGACTGCTCGTCCAATTTACCTGCTGTCTTGCCTTGCTGAGTATCGCGTTCGTATCCCGGGGCGCTCAGCCTTCCAAGGGCATCGAGCAGGGAATCGCACGCCTCGAGAAGGAGTGCAACGATGCATACGCGGCCAACAACCTGCCGAAGTATTTCAGTTATTACGCGGATGATGCTGTCCTGATCTTCTTCAACGAGCGCACTACAGTCGCCGAATACCGGAAGGTGTGGACCGAGGAGATCAAAACGAAGCCGCTGGAGTCGGTCAACCTGTCGGATATGGTGACCCGCGTAATGCCGTCGGCGGACACCGCGATCGCCAGTTACCAGATCGAAGTGCGAACGAAACAACCCGACGGAAGTGCTACGGATGAGCGGGCCTTCGAGACCGCTGTCTGGATCCACAAGGCAGACGGTTGGAAGCTGGGACACGTACACTACTCGGCCCTGCCGACAAAATAATCCGGCAGCGCTGGCCCTCTGCCAGCGCTTCGCTCACATGCCCCACGCGTCCTTGGCCTCGCGAAGCAACTCGTGCTCCCGTGCGGAAGGCATGACTTCGGAAACGGCCGCTTTCGCGTCACAATTCAGGTGACGGAGATCCTGGCTCCTTGTCCAATCTGCGTTTGAGCCGGCGCGACCTGCTGGCGGCGCTGTTGTCGACGGGCGCCATGCCACTCTTGTCCGCCTGCGCACAGGCCCCCGGGCCGAGGCCGGCGACGCCGGGCGACGCTCAGGCTGTCGCGCTGCTCGACCAGATCGCCGAGGATCTGCTTCTTCTCTCCCCCGAGACCGCGACCTCCCTTGGCATCGATACCGGCTCCCGGGCGGCTCTCAGATCGCACCTGGGCGATCGCTCGGCGGAGGGCGTTCAGCGGCTGGCAAGGCAGGTTCGCGCCGCGCTGAAGCGTATCAACGCCCTCACCACCGCCGATCTCCCGGATTCCGTGCGCACCAGCATCGCAGTGGTCCGGAGCGCGTACACGACCGCGCTCGAGGGTTTCGCGCTTCCCTACGGCGACATCACAGTGGGAGGCTGGCGCAATACGCCGTACGTCGTGATCCAGAATGTCGGAGCGTATCTCGACGTCCCCCGTTTCCTCGACAGCCAGCATCCGATCGAGAATGCCGGCGACGCCGAGGCCTATCTTGCCCGACTGGAATCGTACGCGCTGCAGCTGGATGGAGAGTTGGGGCGCCTGCAGGCGGCACATGGGATGGGGCTCGTTCCTCCAGGCTTCCTGCTCGACAAGGCGCTCACGCAGCTCAGCCTCTCCGCCCGGAATGCTCGCGCCGGTGGGTCGCTGGTGGAATCGATAACCCGACGCACCAAGAACATCCCGGGGGAATGGGCCGACCGTGCCAGGCGCATCGCCGCACAACAGATCGCCCCCGCGCTCGAGCGCCAGATCCATGAACTCGAGACGGAGCGGGCCGTCGCGACGGACGACGCCGGCATCTGGGCACGCCCACACGGGGAGGACTTCTACCGCTGGGCGCTCAAGGCGTCCACCACGACCACGCTCTCGCCGGACGACGTGCACGAATTGGGCCGAAGCGAGGTCGAGCGGCTGCACGCCGGGATGGACACGATCCTCAAGCAACTCGGGCTTTCGCAAGGCTCCGTCGGAGACCGGATGCGGGGACTGGCCGAGGACCCGCGATACAAGTTTCCGGAAGGCGACAAGGGACGAGCCGACATATTGGCGTTCATCGAAGAGCGGCTCCGCTGGATCAGGCAGCAGATGCCACGAGCTTTCCATCATGTGGTGAATCCCAACATGGAAGTAAGACGCCTCCCGCCGGAAGAAGAGCCGGGAGCGCCGGGTGCGTATGGCGGCGCCGGGTCGATCGATGGCAAGATCCCAGGCCGGTTCTGGATCAATCTCAGGACCACCGATCTGCACAGCCGGTACAGTCTCGCCGATCTCACCTTCCACGAGGCGATTCCCGGTCACATCTGGCAGGGCGAATATACGCACACAATGCCGCTGATCCGGCAGATGCTCAGCTTCAACGCCTACTCGGAGGGCTGGGGGTTGTACGCCGAGCAGCTCGCCGATGAGCTCGGTGCCTATGAGAGCGACCCGGTCGGAAGGCTCGGCTATTTCCAGTCAATCGCTTTCCGCGCCTGCCGCCTGGTGGTCGACACCGGAATTCACGCGAAACGCTGGACCAGGGAGCAGGGTGTTCGCTATTTCGTGGAGGTCAACGGCTCCAACCCGCTCGAGGTCGCCAGCGAAGTCGACCGCTATTGCTCCTGGCCGGGCCAAGCCTGTGGATACAAGGTTGGGCACAGCGAGATCAATCGGCAGCGGGACAAAGCGACGGCGGCCTTGCGATCGAGGTTCGATCTGAAGTCGTTCAACGATGCCGTGGTGCTCGGTGGCAATGTGCCTCTTGACGTGCTGGCGACGAACGTCGATTCCTACATTGCGAATGCGAAGGGTTAGTTGGGTGTTCGCCCACCGCGTCTCCGCCACAACAGACACCGCATGCACACGATGAGCCATACGTGATCGTCCGGGGTCGTGGTGTACTTGTCGCCATCCTCATCGCGCTAAACTTCCTGGGCGGCTGTAGCCAGTCGCTTGAAAAGATGAAGCCAGTTGTACCCGTTGCGCTCGAGGTCATAGTGCCGCCCTTGCCCGATATCGACGATAGACCAGAGTTGGAGGAAGCATATCTCGATGCCAAGGCGAGCGACGCCGATTTCATAATCGACGTCGTGATCCAGGGTCCCGATTTGCAGGACTGGTTTGCGCATTCAATGCCCATCAGGCACACGTACGTGCCTGGTGGCCGGAGCCTCCCTTCATACCACATCAGCGGTGACGGTTGGGACGTCGACGGAGGATTTGCGGGTGCCAGTCATTTCTCCATGGATCTGCGCGACATATCAGACACCGAGGTGACCGTGGGTATTTATGCGGCAAAAATTAGTCCGACTCAGGGTGACCGCATCTGCGAGGGCGAGCTGCGTGTGCCGGTGTGGGGTGAAGTTCAAAAGAGAATTCAGGGTGGTTGCAAGGCATCCGTGAAACACCGACCCGGGGTCAAGCGATCCTGAAGCTGACGGCACGCGGGTGGTCCGTGGCCCGATTGTCGACCTATTCAAAGCGACCGAGGGCATCTCTTCGCCATAGTAATCACCACCGGTGGAATGCGCGAGTTCGTAGTCTACACGTCCGATCCGGAACGAGCGCGCACTCAGTTTCAAACCCTGAAGGCAAAGAGGCGAAGCCACGAGGTTCAGTTCATGGTTCAGGAAGATCCAGAATGGCGGCTCTACACAAGCTTGTCGTCGGGAGGCAGCTAACAGCTTGCTGAAACAGTCGTCGGCTCCGACCGCGCCAGCTTGGCTCCACGAGTCCAAGCTTTGAACGATCTCTTTCGCTCGACGCCTCGTGAGGTCTGGAATGCTGTACAGCCCGTATAGCAACCTGGAGCCGTCGGCAGGCAGCGACCTCGCGGCGGACTGGTGTCCGGAGCGTTCGGCCGACACGATGTGTGAGTCACCTTGGCGACATGAGTAGGAGGGCAAGCACATGAGGTCGTTCGGGCTGGTGCTCGTGATTCTCACGACGCTGAACGGGCAGGCCCACGCGGGCGGGTACTCTCACGTCTCGTGTCCTGAGTTCGACGCGTATGACGCCGCACAGCAGGTGATGTATACAAAGGGATTTCTCTCCGGCCTCGGGGCCATCCTCGGAGTACTCGACTCATCCGTACGCGCTGTCCAAAAAAAAACGACAGATCCAGGCCAAGCGAGGGGTGCGGAGCTTGTAGCTGCCGGTGTTATAGGAATGTTGTCCGGCGGCGCGGGCGCATCCGATGAGGCGTTTGCCAAGTCCATCGCAGCGCTCTGCGCTCAGCCGAAGTACGCGGGACGTCCAGCAGCCAGTGCGGCGGTCGACCTCCTCATGGGTATCAAGCCGTGACGCGTGGAACCAGTATCGAGTTGCTCAATACGGCCGTTGCTCAAAACAAACGCATGCGGGCGATGGCGGACGGATTGTGAGGTACTGGGAGTTCGTGTGGGGCGCTCGCTCACCGCGCCTGATGCAGGGCGTTCTGTGGGCAAGATGAAGACGGAACGCAGGAGGCTTGAGAAGATCCGTCGATCGGCGCCATTAGGAGTCCTGTCGTTCCCGGCCTGACAACAGGCTGATCCTGCGGCGCCGGCGGTGGGCGGCTTGGGTTGGGCCGCCGCATACCAAGGTTCACTTGGTCGAGCTCTCATATGAAGTCGAAGCGGAACCTGGCCCTTGCGTTGGGATTGACTGCAAGTCTCTCAGCAACCGGTCTATCAGTCCCAGGCGACGGAGCCAGGGTTTGCCAGCCCTGGATACTGGGGCCCGAACCATACCTGCAGGCGGTCGCGCGAACTGCCACCCATTGCGCCGAGCCACCCGAGCGATGTGCGGCCCCTCCGGGTGGATCTGTCGTGGAGTACCGATGGCCTGCGGACACCACTGGCCGTGGCGCACGATTGGACCTGCTGCGCGGCATCCACCCCATGTTTACCCTGCCCTTCGAGGACGAGCGTGTCCGCCTGGTGGCAGGTTGGCTGTATGGACCGGATCGCTGGCATATGGCTGCTGATTTTGGAATCAACGGCCGAGAGACCTTCGTCGTGCGGGCAGCGGCCCCGGGGCGGGTGATCTTCCTCGGCTGGGATGGCTTCTCCGGAAACACAGTGATTCTGAGCCACGATGCAGGAGGCGATCACGATGCTTACCGCACGATCTACATGCACCTGCGTGGTGGCGCTGCCCATGATTGCGCGTCTTCTTGGGACGTAAGCGTGAAGGGCGCACCACCCGGTTCACCGATTCTTGCCCGCTACAAGGAGCAACTGGATCAGACGGGTTGCTCAGCCCTCCCTGAAAAGCGGTCTCCCGACCCGCGTTTCTGGGGGACTGAGCGAGAAGCGATGAACCTCCGCCTTCTCAACCGCGTAGTGACTACTGGAGCCGTTCTCGGATGGGCCGGCGACACCGGGCCAGGGGGGTTCGCGACCAAGGACGATCCCAACGTCCATCTACATGTCTTCTTCGCGCGGCGTGACCCGATAAATGGCGCCTGGGTGCTTTTCGACCCTTGGGGCATCTACAACGAGGCCGGTTGTTACCCATCCCGAGGCCAGGCGCCGTCGGCTGACCGGGCGTATCCATCGGCATGGCGTTAGCTGGACTACGAGCGGGCTAAGTGCAGACCAATTCCAAGCCACTCACCCGACTCTTCGAACGGCCGATCGGGCATGACGATGCGGCACTGCTTGTCGCCGAGGCTGCGCGCGCTTGTTACGTCGTTGCCAGCATTCAGGCGCTGTCATCATTCGTCTTCGGTTCGTGGGGTCTCGGCCTGGGCCAGGCAATCATGAGCGGTGGGTTGGGCTTTTGGCTGCAACGCCGACAAAGTCGCGTGGCGGCCTTTCTCCTTTTGGCGCTGGGTGTTTCAGGCTTGATTGGCGGCCTCATGAACAGACATTGGGGAGTGTGGCTGGGTCTCTGCCTCTTCTTCTCAGGGATTCTCACGTTCGTCGGGTATCGGGCGTGTCAGGCGACCTACAAGCTGGCGCCGCCAAAAGGCGGCGGGCTCGCTATGTCATGAAACGCACCTGGACGATCATCGGCGTAAGCGATGTGCCGACTAGCGTCAAATGGTACCAGTCGCTCTTCGGCCAAACCGAGAAACGACCGGACCATCCTTACTTCAGTCAGATCGTCGATTCGGATGGAACTGTCCTGCTCTGCCTCCACCAGTGGGGCGCGCACGAGCATCCGTCGTTGATGAGTCCGGACAACGCGACACCTGGCAACGGGCTCCTCCTGTTTTTTCGCGTCGACGATTTCGATATGGCCCTGAAGAGGGCACGCGCTCTCGTCGCCCGGCTCGAAGAGGAGCCGCACGCGAATCCGAATACGCACACACAGGAGTTCTCCCTCCGGGATCCGGACGGATACTACGTCACGATGAGCGCGTTCTCTTCGCTCGAGCTGGGGGGCTGACAACGCGATAGACCGCTGGGGTGCAGGCATGGAAAGCGGATCACGGGCGGATGGTTACGAAGCCTTCTACCAAGATTTTGACTCGCCTTTGATGCGGCAGATTCGGCGCGAATCCTACGGCGAGGATATCGGACAACACTCCTGGGTGGGCGCCGACGAAGTACGCGCTGACATCGAGCGCCTCAAGCTGTCGGGTGCCAGCCGGTTTCTCGATCTTGGTTGCGGCCCCTGCGGCCCGTTGACCTTCATCCTTGACGCGGTTGGTTGCCGGGGCACGGGAGTGGAGCTCAGCCCGTCAGCCCTTCGCGCCGGGCGCGCGCGTGCCGCCTCGCTTGGCGTCGATGCCTTGCTATCCACGCACGAAGGCGACCTGAACGAGCCGCTTCCGTTCGAGGCGGGCTCGTTCGATGCCGCGATGTCCCTCGACGTAGTGCTTCATCTTCGCGACCGCGTGACTCTTTTCCGCGAGGTTGCGAGACTGCTGCGGCTCGGCGGAAGGTTTCTGTTCACCGACGCTGGAGTGGTGACTGGCTCCGTCTCGAACGAGGAGGTGCGGAAACGCAGCGTTCATGGCTACACCCAGTTCGTTCCGACCGGGTGGAACGAGAGATTGCTCGAACTTGCCGGTCTCCGGCTCATCGAGAGCGAGAACAGAACAGTGAGCGTGGTCAAGAACGCCGGCGGCAGGCTGGCCGCCATGAGGCTGCATCGAGCAGAGCTCGAGGGACTCTCGAGTGCGGCTGATATCGAGAGCCAGCTGCGCTACCTCGAGACGGTCGTTGAGTTGTCACGAAGGGGAGCCGTGTCGCGCGTGATGTATCTGGCCGAAGTCCAGGACGGAGGACCCTGATGACCGAGAGCTTTCACGGGGACTCATCAATATCCAAGCGAGGAGAATGGGCGGCCAGACTCGGAACAGTCGCGGCCTGGGTATGGACGGTCATGGCCGCAGGTGGAGGCGCGATGTTACTTGTGGAGAGAGGGCCCTGGCCGTTGACAAATGGGTGGTTCGCCCTGCTGTCCGGCACTGCTGCGTGCCCGTTCACCGCGTGGTGCGCACAGCGAGCCTTCGGCATCCGGCTTTCTGGACGCGTGCGATTTGCGATCGCCGCACTGATCTGGCTGGCCGGACAGATAGCACGACGGGTGGGAATCTAACGAAGGAGCCCATGTTCCAGCCGGACGCCAGGTACGCTCCAGCGCCGGGGTCGCCACCCTATCCTGCCGTCTCCGTCCGGAAGGTAGTCATTCTGTGCCTCTGCACTCTGGGGACGTACGAACTTCATTGGTTCTATAAGTGTTGGTGGGCGGTGAGGCTCCGCGCAGGCGTCAGGCTCAATCCGCTGTGGCGCTCGCTCCTGTTTTTCATATTCTGTTATCCGCTCTTCATGCGAATCAAGTCGGCTGCGCGTGAAAAGGGGATTCAATCCAAGTTCAGCCCTGTTCTCGCCGGGGCCGTGTGCACAGTGTTCGCGCTCCTCTGGCGTCTTGCCGACGTGTTATGGCCCACCGCCTTGCTGACGGTGGTACCGTTGGCTGTCGCTCAACGCGAGATCAACCGTCTGAACGCGGTAGTCGCCCCAGGCGTGACGCCTGATGGCCGGTTTGCCGCTTGGCAGAAGGCGCTCCTGCCTCTGGGTGCGCTCATGTTGTTTTTCTCTCTGGTAGGGTCCGTGCTGTCGCCTTAGTCGGGGCGCAACCTGACAACCGGCTGAAGCTGAGAGGGCGCTGGAGGTCCGCGGCGGACCCGCCGCGGCGCACTCGTGTCTGGCCCCCCTGCTTGGCGCCTGATGGCCACGGAATGACACCGATCAACCGATTTACGCTCGAGAAGCACGACGGCCCCTACGAGACATGGCCGCTGCGCTCGCGCCTCTCCCTGGATGGCAGGCCCACCGACATTTCCCTGCCCGGCTACACGTTGCTGCATCAGTTCGAGACGTCGGACGGGTACATCCTCGTGACCGATTACGATTGCCCTTTCGAAGAGATCACCAACTTTGCACTCGTCAGCAAGCAATTGCGCTTGCAATCGTGCCGGTGGCTTGGGTGGATGTACGAGACATTCCTTCTCGAGCGTATCGAGTGGATCGACGATCGGAGTTTCACGGCCTTCTTTTGTGGCAACCTGCGTTGCCGGCTCACGGTTCGATCCTGGGGGATCCCGTACATCCGGCCCCGTCTGAAGCTCCAGCTGGATCGGTCACTCGTACCCGGCGATGACGGTGTCAGGCCGCCCATGGGGACGACCGGCATCCGAAAGCTGGCGAACGTATTCATCCCTGAGGCTGCGCCTGCACGCCTGCTGCCAATCGCAGCGCTTTCCGTTATTAATCGTTTCGCACGGACACAAGGTGGGTTGTGGGTCGGCGGTACAGTCTTCGTCTCGAGCGACGGCGTATCGTTCGTACCGAACCGCACTAACCGACTCGTCCATAACAACCCAGAGCAGGTCAACGTGCGTGCGGGAGACATCAGAGCCGTGCGGCGCGAATTCGGTTGGGTTACGGGTATCGTCGTGGTGAAACACGCGCGCGGCGAGTTTCGATTCCGCTGTTATGGTGCAAAGCAGCTTGCGGCAACCATGGCTGCGAACTTCCATGCCGGCGCGGAACCGCCAGCGGCCTGACCTCTGCGTGCAGGGGAATGGCGGAAGCTGCGCGATTCTTGAGCAGAACCGAGCAGCGCGACGTTCTGTACTACAATGCAGGCTGCTTTCTCCGACTCTCTCTCGAAGAAAGCGCTGCACATCACAACTGAGGTCAGTCTGACGATGCGCATCGCAAGCGTGGGGCATCTGTTCTTTGCCATCACCATGATCGCCCTCGGAATCCTGGGCGCGATGAAGGGCGACTTCCCGCCGACATGGGGCGGCGTTCCCACGAGTGTGCCCGCGCGCGAGGCACTGGCTTATCTCTGCGCTCTCGTCTCTCTGGCATGCGGCGCAGGGCTGCTCGTGGGGCGCGTCGCCGTCGTTGCCTCCCGCGTGCTGATCGCCTACCTCCTGACCTGGCTGATGCTGTTCAGGGTGTCTCACATTGTCACCGCTCCGACCGATCTGGATAGCTGGTGGTCTCTGGGTGACACCGCGGTGATGCTGGCCGGCGCATGGGCTCTTTACGCCCGGTTCGCCGACGAGCACGACCGTCGGCGCTTCCGTTTCGCCACGGGTGAGAACGGTCTGCGCATCGCGAGAGTGTTCTACGGCCTGGCCATGATCCCCTTCGGCGCAGCCCATTTCATCAATCTCAAAGCGACCGCTGAGCTGGTGCCCGGCTGGCTGCCGTGGCACACGGCATGGGCATCTTTCACCGGCTGTGCCTTCATCGCGTCAGGTGTCGCGGTGCTCACCGGTGTGCATGCACGCCTCGCGGCCTCGCTGTCGGCATTGCAGCTGGGCCTGTTCACGCTGCTCGTATGGGCGCCCAGCGTGGTGGCCGGCCCCAACGCCTTCCAGTGGAGCGAATTCGTCGACTCCTGGGCGTTGACGGCCGGCGCGTGGGTGGTGGCGGACTCATACCGAGGCGTGAGCTATGACGTTAGGAGGGCACAATGAGAACAAACAATATCCTGGCGTTTGTGATGACGATCGCTTTGCCGGTGGCGGTGTTCGCGCAGGCGTCTGGCGAAGCGAAGGCGAAGAGCACTCCGCCCGCGGTCAGCCGACTCGTCGTCATGCCGGCCGGTGACCTGAAGTGGACCGATCTCGACCCCGGCGCTCCGGGAGTCAAGGTTGCCGACCTGTGGGGCAACCATGCAAACGGAGCGTTCGGCGCATTTTTCAAGCTGCCGGCGGGGTTCGCGGCTCCCCTCCACACGCACACCTACGACATGAAGGTCGTGATCGTATCGGGGACGTATATTCAAGCTCCTGAGGGAAAGCCTGAATTCCGGCTGGGTCCGGGGTCTTACTTCCTGCAGCCCGGCGGGAACTATCGGCATACGACGACCTGCGACAAGACCTCCGACTGTGTGTTTTTTGTCGAAAGCAAAGGGAAGTTCGACCTCAAGCCAGTCGATGCGGGGCAGGCACCGGGGAGGTAGTCGGAGCCGCGCGTGAAATCGCTACCGTTCGCCGTTTGTACGATGGTACTGTCGATTTGTCGCATCAGTCTTGCGCAGGCCCCTGCGCCACGGCAAGAAGCGACGCCCGCGAAGTCGGACGCGCAAGCCTCGTTCGATGTCTTGAAGGGCCTGGCGGGCACGTGGAGCGGCTCCGTCAAGACCGATCCCCCCAATCCGGAGATCGACGGGCTCATTCAAGTCACGCTGCGCGTGGCCTCGCGCGGAAGCGTCCTGGTGCACGAGATTGCGCCCGGGGGCATGCCAGAGCCGACCATGATTTTTGTGGACGGTGATCGCCTGACGCTGGTTCACTACTGCGAGGCCGGCAACCGGCCTCGGATGGTGGCTCGCAAATCGGCGGACCACAAGAGTGTGGAGTTCGATTTCGTCGATCTCTCCGGTAGCACCGAGCCTGTATTCCTGAATCATTTCCTCTTCACCATCGTCAATGCAGACCGCCACACCGAAGACTGGACGTTCCGCCTGCCTGGCGACAAGTCACTGCACGCGCACTTCGATCTGAAGAGAGCAGCGCCAGGCGGTTCCCGCCGACCGACAGACGACGGAGGCCATCGGTGACCGGCATTCTCGCCTGTATGCCCCGCTGGCCGATGGTGGTCGAGGGGAGCGAGCCGATCGATCTCCTGAAGGCCCACAGCGATGTCTGACGCCCGGCTGAAGTCGACGCGGAGGATAGTCGTTTACATCGCGACGAGCGCCGACGGCTACATCGCCAGGCCGGACGGCGACGTGGAATGGCTCAATCGCCGGCCTCGCGACGTCGATTACGGCATGCGCGAATTCTACCCGACCATCGACACCATCCTGTGGGGACGCAAGACCTATGACTGGCTTCTCGACTACTGCAGGAGAACGGGCAAGAAGAAGGGTCTGTTCGACACGAAAGTCGCCAACTATGTGTTCTCGCGGGAGCCTCCCAGGCAGGCGGCGCCAGGGGCTGAATTCGTGACCGAGCCGGTGAAGGAGTTTGCGCAGCGGCTGCGGGCGACGCCCGGAAAGCAGATCTGGATGATGGGCGGCGGGGGTTTGATCGCTTCCTTCCTCGACGCAGGTGAGATCGATGAGTTCGACATCCACGTGATTCCGGTCTTCATCGGCGAAGGGATTCCGCTCGTGGCGCCGCGACATCGGGATGTGCCGCTTCGTCTGCGCTCATCCAGGAAGTACCGGGACGGAGTGGTGCGATTGCGTTATGAAGTCGCGCGCAGTGGGCCATGAAGACCCTTCAGGAGAACCCCGACATGTCACAGGACCAGGGCAGCAGCACGGAAGCGGCACCGCCTCACGCTCAGCTCATCCAGATGGCGATGGGACACTGGGTGTCCCGCATCGTCTACCTCGCGGCCAGGCTCGGTCTGGCGGACCGCCTCGCGGATGGCCCCAAGGGCGCCGACGAACTGGCCGGTCCGACGGAAACCCATGCGCCGTCCCTCTATCGATTCATGCGGACGCTCTCGAACCTGGGGATACTGGAGGAGAGCGCCACGCACCGCTTCGCGCTGACGCCTCTCGGCGAGGCCCTGAGGGCGGGCGCTCCCGGCTCGGCGCGCGCTTCGATCCTGACGATGGCCAGCGACTGGTGGGTCCGCGGATTCGGGGAGCTGCCCTATTCCGTTCAAACGGGCAGGAGCGGGTTCGAAAAATCCCTGGGCATGCCGATTTTCGACTGGCTGACGAAGAATCCCGAGGCTGCGTCCCTGTTCAGCGAAACCATGATCGGGTTCCACAACGCGGAGCCCCCGGCCGTGGCGGCGTCGTACGACTTCTCGAAGGTCTCGACCGTCGTGGACGTGGGCGGGGCTTCCGGGCATCTGCTGGCCACGATTCTCGATCGGCACCGCGCGCCACGCGGGATCCTCTTCGACCTGCCCCATGTGGTTCGAGATGCGCCCGCGCTGCTCGAGGCGCGTGGCGTGGCGGATCGCGTCACGGTGCAGCCGGGCAGCTTCTTCGAGAGCGTGCCGCCGGGCGGGGACGCCTACCTTCTCTCGCACATCATCCACGATTGGAGCGAGCCGCAGTGCCTCACCATCCTCGGCAACTGCCGGCGCGCGATGAGTCCGGCGGGCCGCCTGCTCATCATCGAGATGGTCCTTCCCGAGGGCGACACGCCGCATCCCGGCAAGATGCTCGATCTCATGATGCTGGTCGGGCCGGGAGGGCAGGAACGAACGGAGAAAGAGTACCGCGCGCTCCTTGACAAGGGGGGTTTCCGCCTGACAAGGTTGGTGCCGACGTCGTCGCCGGTCAGCATCGTCGAGGCCGCCGTCGCCTGACGAGGGGGAGACTTATCACCGCGAGGGGCATCGATGGACATCTTCCGAACCGTCGGGTTGATGATGATCGCACTCACCGTTCCAGCGGCAGCCGCCGTCATAACAGGACAGGCGCCGTCCAAGTGCGTGACCCTGGCCGAGGCCAAGCGCAAGACATATGGCTTTCACCCCTCCAAGCTCTCAAAGAGCGAACAGCAAGCGAAGACCGCTGAGATGGATCAGTTCTGGAACTCGGTGAAGGCCGCCGGGCCGGATGGGCTGACGTGCATCGCCAATATGATTGCCGATGAGAAGGACGACCTGTATTTCCTCTTCGACGCCGCGTCGCTCCTCGCCACCTTCGACGCATCTGGCCGATCCGATTCGGCCATCGTCAGCGCGCTCAGTCGGACTGATCTGGCCGATGTGGATCCACCAGGGTTCATCGATCTGGCGCTTCAAGTCTCGAAACGGGGCGGTGACATCGGTCCGGCTGCGCACAATTACATGAATGCAGAAAAAGTGACGGCCTACCTCCCGGCGCACGGGGCCTACAAACTCGATCGTGCTTCAGGTGCCATTCTGCTTTACGGAAGCATGCCGGCTGATGCGGTCGACAAATACCTCGCAGTAGAAATGGGGTCGAAGAACGCCGAAACCCGCGATGACGCCGCACTTGCCTGGTCCTTCAATATGACGGAAGCCAGCTTCAAGGGCTTGGCCTCGCTCGGCGACATGAAGGACTTCTCCAAGGTGACGCGCGAGCAAGTCGACGCCGCGCGACACTACGTCCGCGTGCCCGTGACCACTCCAGCGAAGTATACCCGCGCCGAGATCCTCAGCAGGATCGCCAAGTGGCCGGATTTCCCGGACCCACCGACCGAGAGTAAGGCGCTTGACAATGCTTTCTATGCGACTCTGACAGCTCAAGACCTCTCGACAGTCAGGGAGGCGCGCCGACGCGTGATAACCAGCGTCTCGAACGAAGCGATCGAGACCTATACCGAAGTGAGCCGGATGTTGATGAACCTCATCAACGTCCTCGATGCCTACAAGGAATACCGAGTCCACTAGAACCGGCGATGACCGGCAGGCGTGATCGCGAATCGGCCGCTGGCGAGAAAAGGCTCCGCGCCTTCATCGAGAAGTTTGACCCGAAGGACCAGAGGCTCATTCGCGCCGTCCGGTCCGCGGTGCGCAGGAGGTTCCCGACCGCCAACGAGCTGGTGTGGGACAATTACAATTTCTTCGTGATTGGCTACTCCCCTACGGAGCGACCGGCGGATTCGATCGTATCGATCGCGGCGCGCGCCAACGGCATCGGACTTTGCTTCATTCAGGGTGCCGGCCTTCCCGACCCCAAGAGGCTGCTTCTTGGGTCCGGAAAACAAACGCGCTTCATTCGCATCGGTGCGGCGAGCGTGCTGGCGAACCCGGACATCGAAGCGCTCGTTGCCGCCGCCATCAAACGGGCGACGACACCGTTGCCGGCCACGGGAGGAGGCCGGCTCATCATTCGCTCGGTCGCCGCGAAGCAGCGACCCCGAAGGAAAACAGCGAAATGAACGGCTTCGAGAACGCTGCCATGGTTCGAGGTGACGATTGACTTCCTCCTCTCGAGGTAACCAGAACGATGTCACTCGATGATGATGGCTTTGCGTTGCTGCTGCCGGACGCGCAGCATTGGCGTGAATCGAATATCATGAAGATCCCGAACGCCAACCTTCTTCAGGATCTCGGGGGAGAGAATCGGTTCGGAGGACGTCTCTGGCGCCTTCCGCCCTTCTCGGCGAATACCTGGCACAGGCACGTCGATTCGTGGGAGTTCTACTTTCTTCTCGAGGGTCTCGGGCGGATGCGGATCGGAGAGAGGACGGTGACGGTTCCGAAGTACGGCAGCGTCCTGGTCGCTCCCCGGATGCTCCGTCAGATCTTCAACGACACGTCCGACCCTGCGCTCTGGCTGATCGTGGCCGCGCCGCAGGAGGAGCCATCAGCCCTCAAGACGGATCCCTCCCGCTTCTATCCTCGGGATCCGAAATCCCTTCCTTCGGAGCTGGCCGGCCGAGCCTGGCCACCGAAATGATTCCCAAGCTCCGATTGATACGAGCGGCGATTCTGACGGGGACCGCGGCCCTGACTCTCGTCACCGGACAGCTCCGATCCGATCCCGCCAAGTCACCCCCGCCGGACGTCGGACCCGGCCGCATCGCCTGGTTCGACATCACCACGACCAATCTGCCGCAGTCCAAGGAGTTTTACGGCAAGCTCTTCGGTTGGACTTTCAACCCGGTGCAGGGATCGGATCAGGCGGCAGAGATCGCCGCGCGCGGCAGGGCCATCGGCACGCTGCGGGTCGCCGAGGGCGCAATCAGCACGTTCAACGGAGTGGTCTACGTTCAGGTGACCGACATCCAGGCAAGCTGCAAGAAGGCGAACGAGCTGGGAGGAACGGTCGTGGCCGGGTTTCCCTTCAATCTGCCGGACGGCACCGGAGCGATCGGCCTGGTCGTCGACCCGGCCGGCCATCCGTTGGGCCTTTACTCCAGAACGCCGCTCCCCACGGCGGCGCCCGCGGCCAAGTGACCGTCTGGTACGCGTGGACCGACCTCCGCGTTCTTCACGAGCTGATCGGCGCCCATCCCCCGGCGCGTGGGTGGCACCTGGCGACACCGGCCTGATCGTGAACCATATTCCGTTCCTCGTCGACGTGGATCGACAAGGCATCGTTGCCGGCCTGCGGGGACGGGCCGCCGCCGTGGCGGACCTGGTGGAGGAGCGGGCGGGCCGGCCGCGGCGGAGGTGAACTGACGGCCCGAATCGACGTCCGGAGCCGATGACGACACCGCTTCCGTTCACGTGGCCCTACGTCCTGATCTTCTGGCCGGTCTACGTCTGGGTCTTCATTCCCGAGTTCCGCATCGCCCGGCCCGCCGCCCTGAGCAAGCCCGCTCCTGCCGAGGACCGCGGCTCCCTTCGGGTCGTTGTGGTCGGCTTCGCTCTCGCGACCTTCGCGGCATTTCTGCTCCCCTTCGTCGCCCGGTGGGCCGTCCTGCCCGGCGATCGCTCGGTCTGGTTCTTCGGCGGTCTGGTCATGCTGATTTCAGGGAGCCTCCTCCGCCGCCACTGCTTTCGGGTCCTCGGCAGATTCTTCACCGGCGCGGTCACGATTCAGGCCGAGCACCGCGTCATCGATGCGGGCGCCTACCGCTGGGTGCGGCACCCTTCGTACAGCGCCGCCCTGCTCATCATCCTCGGGATCGCTCTCTCCCTCGGCAACTGGCTCGGCGCCCTCGTGTCGTTCGTCACGGCGTTCGCCGCATACTCGTACCGGGCCCATGTCGAGGAGCAGGCCCTGCTCGCTTCGCTCGGAGAGCCGTATGCCCGGTTCATGGCGACCCGCAAGCGCTTCATCCCTTTCATCTGCTGACGGAAGGGAGGAGGATGGTATATTTGCGGCACACCGTCCCGCATATGGAGAAGCAGATGAGATTCCCGAAAAGGCTCGCGGTCATGGTCGTGGCGGTCGGCGTCTGTCTAGCTCAATCGTTCACCCTCGCACCCGCCGCCGAGCCGGACGGCCGGAAGCTGGCGGAGGAGCTTCTCACCCTCACGAACACCGAGAAGACGCTCGCCGGCATGCGCGCCCAGATCGGACAGATGATGACGGCCCAATTGAAATCCATGGACGTTCCGGCCGACCTGCGTGACACGCAGGCGAAATTCCAGCAGCGTATCCTCGACGTCGTCTTCGACGAGCTGAGCTTCGAGAAGATGAAGCCGGACTACATCGACGTCTACTCCTCGACCTTCACGACCGACGAGCTGTCGGGCCTGGTTGCTTTCTACAAGAGCCCCGCCGGCCGGGCGTTCGCCGACAAGCTGCCGACCCTGACGCAGCGTCTGATGGAGGTGTCCCAATCCAGGATCCAGGCGCTCGGTCCCCGCATCAAGAAGATGACCGAAGACTTCGTGGCCGAAGTCAAAAGCGGCACGAAGCAACCCTGAGCGTCACGGTATGAGAGCCCCCATCGCACGCGCGCTGATCGCCCTTTGGGCGGCAACCGCCGCCGCGGGGATGTCCCGGGCGGCGAATCCGGTCGGGAAGCTGCCGCCGGACGTGCGGGCGACGCTCGACGAGCAGTACCGGGGGTGGCGCTTCGCGACGCTCGACGCGCAGTTCAGCGGTCTGCTTGCCGCCGGCGACAGCCCCGAGTGGATCAAGGGCGACTACGACGGGGACGGCAAGGTCGATTACGCGGTGCACATCGTGAACGAGGGATCCGATGGCTCCCAGAAGGTGGTGATCCTCTTGAGCCGGGCAAAAGGGTTCGTCAACAAATCTTTCAGCGTTCCGACCGACGCGATCGACGTGATCTACGAAGAAAAGGGCGGCGTCACCTACCTCTTCAAGAGAGATCACTTCCGCAGGATCGTATCCGGAGACTGACTCCGATAGAAGGGGCTCCCGTCTGAAGGACAAGCTCCTCAACATCATCGAGAACGAGGCCCGCCTCGCGGCGCTGCGGAAGACGTCGCTCCTCGACTCACCGCCCGAGGAGGCGTTCGACCGGCTGACGCGGCTGGCGACGGCGGTGCTGCACGTGCCGGTCGCCCTCGTGTCCCTGGTGGACGGCGATCGACAGTTCTTCAAGAGCCAATGCGGGCTGTCGGAGCCGCTCGCGTCCGCGCGGCAGACTCCCCTGGCGAACTCGTTCTGCAAGCACGCCGTGGGCTCGCGCGAGGCGCTCGTGGTGCCGGACGCGCGGCGGGATCCCGTCTTCGAGCACAATCCGTCGATCTCCGAGCACGGCGTGGTCGCCTACGCCGGCATTCCCCTGATCACCTCCGAAGGGCACGCCCTCGGGACGTTCTGCGTCGTCGACGGAGAGCCACACGACTGGACGGAAGAGGAGATCGGGATCCTCCGCGTCCTCGCGACGTCCGCGATGTCCGAGATCGAGCTGCGGCGCCTGGTCGGCGAGCTTCAGACGCTGAGCGCGACGCTGCAGAGCCTCGTCGAGTCCCGTACGTCCGAGCTGAGGACGTCGGAGCGGCGCCTGCGCGTCCTCCTCGACGTCAACAACGCCATCGTCACCTGCCTCGACCGGGATTCCCTGTTCTCGGCGACCACGACGGTGCTGCGCGACGTGATCCCCTTCGACCGCGCCGCCCTGGTGCTCCACGATCCGGTCAAGGACGTCTTCAGGGTGCTCGGGGTGGCGGGCTCCGTGCCGACATCCACCCTCATCCCGCTCGGGACCGAGTGGCCGCGCCACCGGAGCCGCGCCGGCTGGGTGCTCGACAACCGCAGGGTGCTCCTGACGGTCGACCTGCTCGACTCGCCCCCGTTCTTCGAGCACCCGGCCCTGCTCAAGGAGGGCATCCGCTCGGCCGTCTCGGCCCCGATGATGATCAAGGGGAAGGTGATCGGAACGGTCAACGTGGGGAGCCGACAGCCGGGGCGCTACGGAGAGGACGAGGCTTCGCTGCTCACGGCGATCGCCGAGCAGGTGGCCCTCGCCATCGAGAATCTGCTGGCCTACGAGGAGATCGCCGCGCTCAAGGCGCGCCTCGAGCAGGAGAACGTCTACCTCCAGGAGGAGGTGCGGGCGGAGGCCGCGTTCGGCGACGTCGTCGGCCAGTCGCCGGAGATCGTCGGCGTCCTCGCGAACGTGCGCAAGGTGGCGAAGACCGACTCCACGGTGCTGGTGACCGGCGAGACCGGCACCGGGAAGGAGCTGATCGTCCGCGCGATTCACGGTTTCAGCCGGCGGAAGGACACGATCCTCGTCAAGGTGAACTGCGCCGCCCTTCCGGCCGGCGTGATCGAGAGCGAGCTGTTCGGGCACGAGAAGGGGGCGTTCACCGGCGCGCTCACGCGGAAGGTCGGGCGGTTCGATCTGGCGAACCGGGGAACGCTCTTCCTCGACGAGGTCGGCGACCTGCCGCTGGACCTGCAGGCGAAGCTGCTGCGCGTCCTGCAGGACGGCGAGTTCGAGCGCGTCGGCGGAACGCAGACCCTGAAGGTCGACGTGCGGGTGATCGCCGCCACGAACCGCGATCTGGAGCGGGCCGTGAGCGAAGAGCGCTTCCGCGCCGATCTCTACTACCGTCTCAACGTCTTCCCGATCGTCATCCCTCCCCTGCGAAAACGGCTGCAGGACGTCCCGCGCCTGGCCCGCCACTTCGCCATGCTCTACGCGTCGAAGATGGGAAAGCACGTGGGGACGCTGAGCGACGAGGTGCTGGACCGGCTGGCCTCGTACTCCTGGCCCGGGAACGTGCGCGAGCTGCAGAACGTCATCGAGCGGGCGGTCATCCTCTCGCCCAAGGGCCGCTTCGTGCTGGCCGATGTCATGGCGGCCCCTGGCGGCGCGGGCCCGAAGCCGCAGGCGCGCAGCCTCGAGGACATCGAGCGCCACCACATCATGGTCGTTCTCGAGGAGACCGGCTGGCGCGTCAGCGGCGAGCGGGGCGCCGCCAAGATTCTGGGCCTCAAGCGGACGACGCTCGAGGCCCGCATGAAGAGGCTCGGCATCCAGCGCCGCCAGTGATCGCCGCCATTCCCTTGGCAATCTCCCAATAGGTCGGCACGCATGGCCGCGTCGACTCCGCGCGTTCGTCTCGCAGCGTCCTAGTCCAACTCGACTCCTTTCAGACGCTTGAGCCGCCTTGCGCCGGCGCGGCGCGGCCCTGGCACGCCGCATGCCTATGCATGTGTCGAAGCGCGAGCGACGAGGAGGTCGACGTGACGCTGCGGATCACAGGCGAGAACGGGCCACATCGGGTGAAGACGCTGCGACTCGAGGGGCGCGTCGTCGGCGAGTGGGTGGCGCTGCTCGAGCGCGAATGCGCTCGTGCTTTGCGCTCTCGCCGGCCCCTGAAGATCGATCTGGCTGGCGTCAGCTTCATCGACCGGGCCGGCGTCGAGGCGCTCGTGCGCCTCAGCCGCGCGGGCGTGGCGATCCACTGCCGCACCCGGCTCGTCGCGAGCGTGCTCGAGGAGGACGGCATCTGCGTCGTCCTGGACGCTGAGGACGCCGACAACGGGCATCTTCCTGCCCCCCGGCCCTCCGAGCGCGGACCCAGGAAGGGGGTGATCTGACCTTCCGATCGACCCGGGTGACTCGGCCATGGGGCCGGACCGCCCACACCACCAACATCCGAGACAAGGAGGCGCGCATGCTTTCCGAACGTTCGAGCCGTTTCTCGAGACCGCTGCTGCTCTCTCTGACAGCCGGCGGCGCACTGATCCTGGGCAGCTCGGTGGCCATTCCCGGTTCGACCATCGGCCGGCAGAGCGCCCCAGCAGGCGTGGCGACGCCGTCCCACTTCGAGATCGAAACGATCTCCCCGCCGTGCCATCCGAACCCGCACGCCCGGTTCGACATGGCGACGCTCGCCGTCAGAGGCGACATCCGGTCCCTGCCGCAGGCGCTCCGGGACCGGCTGATCCGGCTCGCCGGCCGGCCCCACACCGCGACGCCGATGCAGGCGTTCGCCGAGGCGGACCAGCCGAGCCAGCTGTTCCAGTACTACCTCGTGGACACGCACGGGTTCGAGCCGAACGTGTTCACCTCGATCTTCCCCGGCGTCAACGACGCCGTGCAGCTGACGGCGACCGGAGCGGATTGCGGCCTGCCGACGGTCGGGGCCGTCCGCCTGGTGGTCGAGCCGAAGCCGGGCCTGCCGACCGATCCCAGCGACGTCCGCGCCTTCATCGACGTGTTCACCGATCTCCACCCGCTGTTCGTCATCAACAACGAGAGCGGCTGGTACGAGGGCTGGATGATCCACGATCTCCGGGTTGCGCCGGTCGCCGCGCCGCGCCCGAACGGCCACGCGCAGTTCGGGACGATCCTGCAGGTGGACGCCGATCGACTGAGGGCGATGGGCTCGGGCAACAACGTCTTCGGCAACCTCTTCACGACCGACGGCGGTCCGGTCCGCTTCCCGTCCGAGTCCGACCACTTCCCCGACGTCCACGGCAACCTCGTGCCGATCTATCTGAGCATGGGGGCCTACAACGCCATGCAGCAGAGCGACGTGCACTCCTACTGGGAGTTCAACTACACGACCGACTGGGTGTTCCCGCTCTACGAGCTTCCCTTCACGGGCGGCATCCCGGGCACTCTCGAGGCCGGGCAGATCGGCGCCCTCAGCGACGTCGTGCCCGGATCGGGACCGTCCGGCTTCCAGAACGACCCGCGCCAGTACGGGGACAGCCCGTTCCTGCCGCGCGACCCCGACAAGTTCGACGGCGACGACGACGCGCAGCGCGAGTTCAGGGACCGCTTCATCCCGAGCGGTCTGGCGAACGAGATCTACCTGGACGTGTTCGAGAGACCGGCGTCGTTCGAGCCGGGTCTGAATTCGATCCCGCAGCGCATCTTCGACGCCTACGCCAAGGAGGTCGCGCTGGTCGACCAGAACCGCGACGGAGTCATCTCGTCGGTCGAAGGGGACGTCGACAGCGCCAGCGACGGCTTCGAGGACAACTCGCGCCTGTTCCTCCCCGCGACCAGCTACAACCGCTTCGCGGTGACGCGCGAGATCAACGACGGGATGCTGGCGCCGCGCTTCGCCAACAGTCAGCGCGCCTGGGTCCTGACCGGCTTCGCGACCGCGGTCTCGCCCGCCGTGCCGGCGTCCGAGGGCCGCGACTCGGACGATCGCTAGGACACTCGCTGTTCACGCTCGATTCGATCGGGAGGAGGACGTCATGAGACAACTGCAGGCCACCAGGATTGACGAGCTGAAAGAGCGGATGACGGGCGAGGTCCTTCTCCCGGGCGACGAGGCCTACGAGAGCGCGCGCGCCATCTGGAACGCGATGATCGACAAGCGACCCGCCGCCATCGTGCGCTGCATCAGGACGACGGACGTCGTGCACGCAGTGAACTTCGCGAGGGACCACGGCATTCTGCTCGCCGTCCGCGGCGGCGGGCACAACATCGGCGGCAGCGCTCTGTGCGACGACGGTCTCGTCATCGACCTGTCGCGGATGAAGAGCGCGAGCGTCGACCCGGTGGCGCGGCGCGTCACCATCGGGGCCGGGGCCACGCTCGCGGATCTGGACGCCGCCACGCAGGTTTACGGTCTCGCCACGCCGGTGGGGATCAACTCCACCACCGGCGTGGCCGGCCTGACGCTCGGAGGCGGCTTCGGCTGGCTCAGCCGCAAGCACGGCATGACCGTCGACAACCTCGAGTCCGCCGAGGTCGTGACCGCGGCGGGCGAGGTGCTGCGGGCCAGCGCCACCGAGCACCCCGATCTCTTCTGGGCGATCCGAGGGGGTGGCGGCAACTTCGGCGTCGTCACCCGGTTCGCGTTCCGGCTCCACCCCGTCGGACCAGACGTTCTGGCCGGTCTGATCGTCTACCCCCACGCCGAGGCGAAGGTGGTGCTGAAGCGGTACCGCGAAATCGTCGCGGAGTCGCCGGACGAGCTTTCCGTCTGGGCCCTCCTGCGCCTGGCTCCGCCGTTGCCGTTCCTTCCGCCGGAGGTCCACGGCAAGGGGATCGTGGCCCTGGCGCTGCTCTACGCGGGCGATCCGAAGCAGGGCGAGCCGCTGATCGAGCCGCTGCGCCGGCTCGGCACTCTCGTCGGCGAGCACGTGGGCGTGCAGCCCTACACCTCGTGGCAGCGGGCCTTCGACCCGCTGCTCGCGGCCGGCGCGCGCAACTACTGGAAGTCCCACAATTTCTCCACGCTCCAGGACGGTCTGTTCGACGTCGTCGCCGAGTACATCGGCAGCCCCCCGTCGCCGCAGTGCGAGATCTTCATCGGCGCCCTCGGCGGCGCCACCATGCGGCCGGCCCCGGACGCCGCGGCGTACCCGCACCGCGACGCCCGGTTCGTGATGAACGTCCACGGGCGCTGGGAGGACCCTGCCGACGACATGCGCTGCGTCCGCTGGGCGCGCGACTTCTTCGAGGCCTCGGCGCCCTTCGCCAACGGCGGCGTCTACGTCAACTTCCTCACCGCCGAGGAGGAGACCCGCGTGCGCGCCGCGTACGGCCCGAACTACGAGCGCCTCGCGCGTGTGAAACGTCACTACGACCCCCACAACCTGTTTCGCATCAATCAGAACATCAAACCGTCATGAGGCGACGCGCTCGATGAGGATCGAAACGGTGCTGCGGGTGGCGCGTCCGACCGACCACATGGAAGAGGTCGAGCGGTTCTACGAAGCGGGTCTCGGCTTCGCCCGTCTCGGCTCCTTCGAGGACCACGAGGGCTTCGACGGCATCCTGCTCGGCGTTCCCGGCGCCTCCTACCATCTCGAGTTCACGCGCAAGCGAGGACACGTCGCCGGGCGCGCGCCGACGAAGGACCATCTTCTGGTTCTCTACTTTCCCGACACGGCCGGGTGGACGGCGGCGGTCGGTCGCATGCAGGCGGCCGGGTACGATCCAGTCCCGTCCTTCAACCCCTACTGGGATCGTGCCGGGCGGACGTTCGAGGACGCAGACGGTTACCGGGTCGTGCTTCAGAAGGCCCGCTGGATCGATTAGATGCCGACGATTCGGATCCTCGCCATCTCGGGCAGCCTGCGCGATCGCTCGACCAACACCGAGCTTTTGAAGGCCGCGGCTCTCCTGGCTCCCGAGACGTTGCGCGTCACGCTCTACACCGGACTGGGCGGGCTGCCGCACTTCAACCCCGACCTGGACGGTGAGGGTGCCGCGCCGCCGGGGCCCGTGGCCGAATTCCGTGCCCGCGTCGCCGGGGCCGACGCCCTCCTCATCTCCAGCCCCGAGTACGCGCACGCCGTGCCCGGCGCACTGAAGAACGCCCTCGACTGGCTGGTGAGCAGTCCGGCGATCGTGCACAAACCGATCGGTCTGCTCGAGGCCTCGACCCGCACGAGCCATGCGTACGCGTCGCTCGGCGAGACGCTGCGCACGATGTCCGCCGAGATTATCGCCGAGGCGTCGCTGCGGCTTGCGCTCGGTGGATGCCGACTCGAGGCAGCGGACATCGCCGCCGACGGCGAGCTGCGGCCCCGGCTGCAGTCGGCGCTCAGGGCGCTCGAGGCGGCCGCGGTCGTGTGTCGCGAGCGCGCCCGGGCGCTGACGGGCGCCGCTTCTTGAGGCATCGATGAAATTCGATCGGAGGGAATTCCTTCATCTCGCTGCCGGGGGCGTCGCGGCAGGCGCCCTGGCGTTCCGTCCGGGAAGCGGATCCGGCCGGCCGCCGCGGCCCAGGGCCATCGCGTTCGACGCGTTTCCCGTCTTCGATCCCCGACCGATCGCGGCGCTCGCGGAGGCCCTCTTTCCAGGCAAGGGAGCCGATCTGAGCAGCGCCTGGCGCTCGCGACAGTTCGAATACCAGTGGCTGCGCTCCTTGTCGGGACGGTATGCGGACTTCTGGCAGACGACCGAGAGCGCGCTGGTGTTCGCCGCCAACCAGCTTCGCCTCGATCTGATTCCGGAAAAGCGGGCGCAGCTGATGCAGGCCTATCTGGGGCTCAAGGCCTGGCCCGAGGTCCCGCCGGCGCTCGACGCGCTGAAGAAGGCCGGGCTCCGTCTGGCCTTCCTGTCCAACATGACGGCGAAGATGCTGGAGGCGAACATCAAGAGTGCCGGCCTGGACGGATTCTTCGAGCACGTCCTGAGCACCGATCGGATCGAGGCGTACAAGCCGGATCCGCGCGCCTATCGCATGGCGATCGACGCGCTCAGGCTCGAGCGCGAGGAGATCGTCTTTGCCGCGTTCGCCGGCTGGGACGCGGCGGGCGCCAAATGGTTCGGCTACCCGACCTTCTGGGTCAATCGCCTCGATGCCCCGCCGGAGGAGCTGGGCGTCGCACCTGACGCGACAGGACGGGACTTGAACGACCTGGCGAGTTTCGCGGCCGCGCGATCCAGCGCGTCCTCACATCCCTTCTAGCCCCTTTCCCCGCTCCCCCCTTCGGGCGTATATTTCTTCCCATCGGAACCGTCCAAAACGGGCACCAGACGATGAAATCCGGCATCGACAGGGTCTCCCCACTCGGCGCCTGGGCGGGTTTCGGGTCTCTGATCACGCTTGCAGTGTTCTCTGAATTAGGCTTGATCGCTCGCTGTGTTTGCGGATTTAGGTTGACAGGATCGAGGTTTTCCAGGGGCTGGACCAGCTTTCTGCAATCCAATTTGCGTTGGGCAGACAGACGCGAATGGCAGCACTAGGTGAATTCCCGAGGCCGCTTGGACGACTCGCCATTGCATGGCTTGTGATCGGTTTCATGTCTCTGTTGCGGCTTCTTCACCTGCAGGTCGACATCGGCTTCGGTGGCTTCGACATTGGAGTACTGGGCCTCCTCTTCGGTCCAGGCTTGTTCTTAGCTCAGCCTTGGGCCAGAAGGGGGCTAATCTGGTTTACGCGCCTCGGTTTTCTATTCGTGGGCGTCTTCATGTTCTCCCTTGGTCGGGTCGAAGGTGCCTCGGTGTGGCTGGGGGCCAGCTTTAGCACGATCGTCTTGGGGGTGCTCTGGCTTCAGCGGCGTATCCTCATGCGGCCAGACGTCCAAAGGTACTTCGACCCCTACGGGCGTGTTGAATAGCGCAATAGTCATGAGGCTGCCTAACAGGCTGATGAAAAACCTCGTTCTCGCACGTCGTCACTCTCGGTTGGATCG
>CAYLND010000027.1:0-32193 GCA_964384905.1 uncultured Acidobacteriota bacterium | reverse complement strand
CCGGGATCCTGGTGCTGGCGGCCGCCACGGGGGTCTCGCCCGCGTCCCCGGGGGCGTCCGCCGCGGCGACGCCGGCGCCCGACCCGCGCGCCCTGACCTACGCGCCGCTGTCGATCTCCTTTCCGAAGCCCGAGAAGATCCTCCTGCCGGACGGTCTCCTGGTCTACCTGTTCGTGGATCACGAGCTGCCGCTCATCGACGCGGCGATCGACATCAAGGCGGGGTCGATCTTCGATCCCCCCGAGCAGGCGGGGCTCGCCTCCCTGACGGCGACTCTCATGCGGACCGGGGGAACGGAGGCGTCGGCCCCCGACGCGGTCGACGAATCGCTGGAGTTCATGGCGGCGCGCCTCGCCCTCGACGCCGGCGACGACATGCTGAGCGGCTCGGTGTCCGCGGTCAAGGACCGCTTTCCGGAGGCGCTGACGATCTTCGCCGCGATGCTGCGCGCGCCGCGCTTCGACCCGGCCCGGATCGAGGTCGAGAAGGCGCGCGCCACCGAGGAAGTGCGGCGCCGTTGGGACGACCCGGGTGGCGTGGTCGAGCTGAACTTCCGGCAGCTGGTGTACGGCGCCGCGAGCCCGTGGGCGCGCCTGTCGAGCGTCGGATCGATCGGCCGGATCCGGCGCGACGACCTGGTCGCGTTCCATCGCCGGTTCGTGCGCCCGAACAACGCCGTGATGGGCGTCGCCGGGGACTTCGACGCGAAGCGGATGAAGGCGCTCCTCCTGGAGACGTTCAAAGACTGGGGCAACGCCAAGGTGACGCCGCCACCCGTGGCGCGCGTGCGGGACGACGTGCCGGTCGGCCTGCATCTGATCTCCCGGCCGCTGACCCAGACGCACGTGGAGATCGGGCATCTCGGGGCGTCGCGCTTCGACCCCGACAAGTTCGCCATCAAGATCCTGAACTTCATCCTCGGCGAAGGCGGCTTCACCTCCCGTCTGGTCAAGGAGGTCCGCTCCAACCGCGGGCTCGCCTATTCGGTCGGCGGCGGCGTCGGCCTCGATTCCGATCGCGGGCTGTTCCAGATCGCGTGCAGCACCAAGGCGGGCTCGACCGTCCAGGCGATCGATCTCATCCGCACCCTGTTGCGCCAGATGCGCGATCAGGGGCCCACCGACCAGGAGGTGAAGGAGGCGAAGGAGTCGAGCATCAACTCCTTCGTGTTCTCGGTGGACGGGACGGTCCGCTTCATGCAGGCGTTCCTGTACTACGACTTCTACGCCTATCCGCCGGATTTCCTGGCGACCTACCGCGACAACCTGGCGAAGGTGACCAAGGACCAGGTGGCGCAGGTGGCGCGCCGGCGGATCGACCCGGACCGGCTGGTGATCCTGGTGGTCGGGAACGACAAGGCGTTCGACAAGCCCCTCTCGTCGCTCGGTCTGGGCGAGCCCCGGATCGTCCGGCTGGAGGAGCCACCCGCCCCGCCCGCGGGGCGCTGACCCGGCGCCCGATCCCGCGGCGCGCCGGGCTCCCTACTCGAACAAGCGGATCTGCTCCGGCTCGAGCAGGGCGAGCGCGACCCGGCGCTCGCCGGGAGGCCCGGCCTGCACGCGCGCCGTATGGCCGGTGCCGCGCAGCACGGTGGCCCTCTCGCGCTCCGCATAGGCGTGGATCGCCTCCTCCACCCTGGCGATCTCGGTGTCGACCGAGGCCCGGCTGCGCAGGAGCCCGACCAGGCGGTCGACCAGCCGCACGCCGTCGTCGTTCAGGTAAGGGTTCGGCTCGAGCTTCTCGATCTTGACCAGGTGCTTCTGCACGGGGCAGATGTCGCGGTACTCGCACCAGCGGCAGAGGGCGCTCTCCCTCGGCGGAAAGGTGCGGGTCTCCTCGATGGTGTCGATCAATCCGATCGTCTGCCGGCGATGCGTTTCGACCTCGTCCGGGGTGCGGGCCGACCGGAGCTCCTGGTCGAACACCAGGTAATGCCACACCAGCCGGATGTCGCGGGCGTCGGGGAAGCGCCTCTCGACCGCCATCTGGTACAGCGTGAGCTGCCGATCCCTGCGCAGATCGCTCTCGGAGGGCAGGCTGCCGGCGCCGGTCTTGTAGTCGTGGATCTCGTACACCCCGTCCCCGGCGCGCGCCAGCCGGTCGATGTATCCCTGCAGCTGGTAGCGCCCCGAAGGATCCAGCGACAGCTCGACGCGGTCCTCGAGACCGAGGGTCTGGCCGCCGTCGAACGGCTCGTAGCGCCGATAGTAGCCGACCAGGCAGCGCTCGCCGACCTGGCGATAGTGGTCCGCGCTGTACTCTTTCTTGACGATCGTGATCTTCTCCGACCAGTGGTCCCGCCAGACGCGCCGGTAGACGGCGAGGAGCTCGTCGAGCGAGGGGCGCCGCGACATCAGGAGATCGCGGTACAGCTTCTCCAGCACGTCATGGACGCGGTTCCCCATGAACGCCTCGATCGACTGCGTGTCGCGCTTGATCCGGTCGATGTAGCGGTAGCGGTATTGCAGCGGGCACTTCTCGTAGCTGCTGAGGCGGGAATGGGAGTAGAGCGGCACGTGCTCCTCGGGACGCGATCGGAGTATAGCATGCGGCCCGCGCGCGCCCGGCGCGGCGGGCGCGGTGGCGGAGGCGCGGGGCATCTGCTAAGATCGCGCCGCTTCTCGACAGCGGCGTGCTCACGAAGACCCGTGGAGGATCGATCATGACAACGTCGTTCGCCGGCGGACCGTCCCGCCGTCGCCCTGCCGTCCTGGCCAGCCAGTTGATCGCGTGCGCGCTGCTCGGCGTCGGGCTCGCGCTCGCCCAGGGTTCGCCCAGTCCGACACCCGCCCCGGGTGCGCCGCCGTCCCCGACCGCCGCGCCCCAGAAAGGGACCATGGAGAAATCCGCCGGCAAGAAAGAGGTCGCGGTCATCCAGACCACCATGGGAACGATCGTCTTCGAGTTCCTTCCGGACGTCGCCCCGAAGATGATCGAGAACTTCAAGAGCCTCGCGAAGAGCGGCTTCTACAACGGGACGACGTTCCACCGCGTGATCAACGGGTTCATGATCCAGGGCGGGGACCCGCAGTCCCGGGTCGGCAATACCGGTCCCGCCAGCTCACCGAGCCTGCCGGCGGAGTTCACCACGAAATACAGCCACGTGCGTGGCATCGTCTCGACGGCCCGCCTGCCGAACGACATCAACAGCGGCTCGAGCCAGTTCTTCATCATGCAGGCGGACAACAGGAACCTGGACAACCAGTACACGATCTTCGGCCGCGTGCTCCAGGGGATGGATGTGGTCGACAAGATCTCGCTGGTGCCCAAGGACGCGAACGATCGTCCGCTGAAGAACGTGGTCATGCAGAAGGTCACGATTGAAACGCGCTGAGGCGAAGCCGGCGGCGCGCCGGGTCGACTGGCACACCTACTTCATGAACATCGCGCGCCAGGTGGCGACGCGCTCGACCTGCGATCGCAAGCACGTCGGCGCGGTCGTCGTGCGCGACAAGACGATCCTGTCGACCGGCTACAACGGCTCGATCCGCGGCCTGCCGCACTGCGACGACGTCGGTCACGACCTCGAGGCCGGGCATTGCGTCGCCACCATCCACGCCGAGGCGAACGCCATCCTGCAGGCGGCCAAGAACGGCGTCATGATCGAGGGCGCCGAGCTGTACACCACGGCCAGCCCGTGCTGGAACTGCTTCAAGCTGATCGCCAACGCCGGGATCCGGACAATCTTCTACGGCGAGTTCTACGGCGATAGGAAGAGCCTGGAGGTGGCGCGCCGGCTCGGGATCGAGCTGGTCGATCTGGCCGCCGCGACGCGCGGCGGCTGCGACTGGCAGGCGCCCCCCGACGGATGACGGCGGCCCGCGTCCTGGTCGTCACCGAGGACGACGACGTGGGAGCGCCGCTCGAGACGCTGTTGCGGCGCGCCGGCCACCGTGTCGAGGTCCTCGACGGCCGCGAGGCCGCCCTGGTCCTCGCGGAGGGACGGCCCGACGTCCTGGTCCTCGACCGCGATCTTCCCCCGGACCTGTACGAGCGGATCCTCGATCGCCTGGCCGCGTCGGCCGGCCCCTCCTCCTTTCCCCTGATCGTCCTGGGCGGCGGTACCGCTCCGGGGCTGCCGAAGGACTGGCATGAAGACGCCTCGGCCTCGGTGGCGCGACCGCCCGCTCCGGGGGAGATCCTCGCCACGATCGCCGGTCTCCTCCGGCTGGTGTTCTACAGACGCTACCGCGATCTGGTCCACGACCTGAGCCAGCCGGTGACCACGCTGCATGCCCTCAGCCGCTCCCTCGCCAGGCGCCCGCCGGCCGACGAGGCGTCGCGCGCCGCCGTCGAGCGTCTCGCCGCGGAAGCCGAGCGGTTGATGACGCTCCTGGAGGATTTCCAGAGGGGCCACGGCGCGACCTGACCGCGGGGCGCGGGTCGGGACGGCCTATTTCCGGAGCGCCCCCTTCAGGTTCATCGCGCGCACGAGGCGGTGCAGATAGTTCGGATGCACGTCGAGCAGGCGGGCGGTCTCGACGTAGTTCCCTCCCGCCTCCTTGAACGCCTTGAGGATGATCTCCTTCTTGGTCTTCTGGATCGCCTCGTGGTACTTCGGGATGCCGCCCGCGCCGCGCGGCTCCGCCTCCAGGACGCTCTCGGGGAGATCCTCGGGCCGGATGAACTCGCCCGAGCCGAGCACGATCGCGCGCTCGACGGCGTTCTCCAGCTCACGCACGTTGCCCGGCCAGTCGTAGCGGACCATGCAGTCGATCGCCTCGGCCGTGATGCCGACCACGTTCCGCCCGCAGCGGGCGGCGCACTTCGAGGCGAAATAGCGCGCCAGAAGGGGCACGTCCTCGCGTCTCTCCCGAAGGGGCGGCATGGCCAGCGCCACGACGTTGATCCGGTAGAACAGGTCCTCGCGGAAGCCGCCGCTCCGCACCATCTCCTTGAGATCCCTGTTGGTCGCGGCGATCACGCGCACGTCGACCCGGATCGAGCGCGTCCCGCCGACCCTCTCGAACTCCTGCTCCTGCAGCACCCTCAGAAGCTTCGCCTGCAGGGGTGACGCCAGCTCCCCCACCTCGTCCAGGAACAGGGTCCCGCCGTCCGCCACCTCGAGCTTGCCCTGCTTCTGGGCGACGGCGCCGGTGAACGCCCCCCTCTCGTGCCCGAACATCTCGCTCTCAAGCAGCGTGGCGGCGAGGGCGGCGCAGTTGATCGCCACGAACGGCCTGCGGGCGCGCTCGCCGTTCTGATGGATGGCCCGCGCCACCAGCTCCTTGCCGGTGCCGCTCTCGCCGGTGATCAGGACGGTCGTGCGTCCCGGCGCCACCTTCGCCACGAACTCGAGGACGGAGCGCATGGCGGGGCTCTCGCCCACCATGTTGTGCTCGAGCGACACGTCGTCTGCGAGCCGGCGATTCTCGCTCTCCAGCCACTCGATCTGCCGGGCGTTCTCCAGGGCGACCGATGCGATGCCGGCGATGGCGGTCAGGAGCTCGAGATGCCCCTCGTCGAACCGCGCCTTCGGGCTGCTCGAATCGAGGTACAGGACGCCCAGCGTCCGGGCGGCGAACCTCAGGGGCACCGCCAGAACCGAGTGGACGTTCGCCACCGCCAGGCTGCGCGCGCCGGCGAAATCGTCGCTGTCGCGCACGTCGTTGCTGAGGAGGGCGACCGCATCGCGCAGGACGCGCTGCACGATGGTGCGGCTGACCTTCACGGCGCGGCCCGACGCGCCCCCCCGGTCGAGACCGAACGCCGCCGCGATCTCGCCCTCCCCGCGGCCCGCGAGCAGGACGGCCCCGCGCTCCGCGGGGACGACCTCGAAGATCGATTCGAGGAGGCGGCGCTCCAGCGTCTCGACGTCGCGGATCGAGTTGATGGACGTGCTGATCTCCAGCAGGACGTCCAGGTCGCGCTCGGCGCGGGCCGCCGCCGGGAGCGCGGTCAGCTCGACCGTCCTGCCCGCGACCAGACCCTCGTCCTTCATCTCCACCAGGACGCCCGCCGGAGGGAGCGGCGTCTCGTCGAGCAGGAAGAGAAAGACCGAGTCGCCGACGCGGACCTGGTCGCCGTGCGCCAGCACGCGCTCCTTCACCGGGACGCCGTTCACGAACGTGCCGTTGTGGCTGCCCAGGTCCGAGATCGTCACGCGGCCGCCCTGGCGCTCGATCAGGCAGTGACGGCGCGACACCCACCGGCTGGCGAGGCACAGCCGGTTCGCCGCGTCCCGCCCCACGTCGGTGCGCGCCTCGTCCAGAGGGATGACGCTCCCCAGCTTCGGCCCGGCCACGGCCGCGAGTTTCGGATTCATGGAAGCCGAAAGTATACCAATCGGATAGAGGTTCTATCCATTCGGATAGCCGCGCCGGCGTCGCGGCCCCGAGGATCGCCCCCTCCCCGGGCGCGCCCGCCAGCCGGAAGTCGCCCCGCATCAATGCGTTTCGCCGCGCGCCGCGGGACGTCTCACGCCGGCCGGTGTCGTGGCACGGGAGTTGCCTTACGAAAGGGCAATGCGGAAGGGTGGACAGCCTCCGGAGGCTGCAAGTTGAATCGACACGGCTGGGGAAAGGGGTGATCCGATGCCACGCAACGGTTCTCGCAGGCGGACGACGGAAGGGATGGCCGGCTACCGCCTGCTCGCGCACGTCGTCAGCGGGGTGAGGGGAAGGTCGGTCGGTCCGCGCTCGTGCCCGCTCGAGATTCCGTGGACCGAGGAGCGGACGGTGGGCCTCCCGTCCGTCACCGTCTTCCGCTGTCCCGCCTCGATGGACGCCGTGGCGGTCAACGGCCACAACGGGGCGCTCGAGTTCAAGACGCTGGCGGCGCTGCGGAACTGGAGCCTGAGCCGGCCGCATCTCCGGGGGCGCGGGGCGCTGGCGTTCGTGTGTCCCGGGGGGAGGGGCCCGGGCGGACGGTCCTGCCCTCTGGCGCTCCAGGGCCCGGGCGCGCCGGCGACGCCGGAGACGACGACGGCGACGCCGTCGCCGAGGCCGGCGGCTCCGGGTGATCCGCGGCCTGCACAGCCCGGGAGCGCGCCGACGCCATCTGGTCCACGAACGTCTGCAGGGTCGCCGGCGGGATGGCCGCACGCACGCTGAGATCGACGCCTTTCTGGTCGACCTGGATGCCGTCGAGGAACTCGAGCCAGGTCTTCGCCTGGTCCCTGCCGGCTCCGATCCGTCCGAGCGCCACCAGACCGCGCGCCGCGTCGGCCAGGTTGCGCGCGTTCGCCTCCGTGTCGGCCTGGCCCAGGAGCTCCAGATCGACCGACGTGCCCAGGGTGCCGCGCAGAGCCAGCGACACGAGGGCGTCGAGATGCGTGGCCGGCAGCGACAGGCCACCAAGATCGCCGGTCGCGCCCGAGTCCCGCATCGTCCGGCCCAGACTCTTGCAGTCGAGCGCCCCCCAGATCTGCGC
The DNA here is from genome assembly GCA_964384905.1 of uncultured Acidobacteriota bacterium. Classification (GTDB taxonomy): domain Bacteria; phylum Acidobacteriota; class Polarisedimenticolia; order Gp22-AA2; family Gp22-AA2; genus Gp22-AA3. The sequence goes on along the minus strand of CAYLND010000027.1, from coordinate 24,822 downwards.
CTCCGGGCGCACGCGCTCGAGCGGCGCCAGGAGCGCCGGGCTTCCGTCGAGACCCTGACCGCGGGCAGCCGCGTTGCCGCGCATCACGTCGAGGACCCGCCTCGGGCCGAGGGCCAGGCTGCCGTCGGGAAGGATCGTCACGCTGAAGTCCGGTACGCCCTCCGCCTCGACCAGCGTCAGGAGATCGCGCCCGCCCAGGGCCGCACGCAGCCGGTCGGCGTCGAACGCCCCCTCCGCGAGGATGCCGTAGCCGATCCGGCCGCGGTCACCCGGCACGACCGCCACGCTCAGACGGTTCAGCCGCTCGATCGTGTCGGCGCCCAGCCGCTTGACGACCTCCTGGAACGGACCGCCCGGCTCGTCCGCCAGCGCGGCCAGCTTCTTCATCCAGGGAGCCTCTCCGCCCAGCGACCGGACCTTCCTCACCTCCAGGACCAGGAGGGCGACGCTCTCCTTCGGGTAGGTCCCGATCGCGCTGGCGCGAACGATGCCCGCCGCGCCCTTCCTCCGGCCGCAGCCCGGCGCCAGGGCGACCAGGACGAGCGCGGCCGCGAGCACGACCCGTCGAACGCTTCGCATCGTGTCCTCCTTCCTCAGTAGTCCGTGCGCGAGAACCAGACGATCGCCAGGAGGAGCGCCGCGACCCCTGACAGCGCCGACCCCCCGACCGCGCCCCAGCCGACGCCGCCCTCGTGCCGGATGAGGTCGGCCGTCGAGCGCACGAAGTCGTAGGTGCGCGGCAGCGCGTGGTACAGGGTCTCGACCACCGCCACCGCGGCGTAGCGCCACAGGTGGCCGGTGATCAGGAGCGGCCACTCGCGGTAGGCGTGCGGCAGCCGTACGACCAGGCTGGTGAAGAACAGGGCCGCCGTGATCATCACGGACACGGTGGTCGAGCGCAGCAGCACGCCGGCCAGAGAGGTGAACGCGAACAGGCAGGCGAAGTACAGGGACATCAGAAGACCCGACCAGACGAACCCACCGTTCCAGACACCGGTCTTCAACGCCAGGATCGCGCCCAGACCGCAGGTCAGGTACAGCAGATTCAAAGTCACGGTCAGCAGACCGCCGAGGTAGCGCGACGCGAACAGCGCGGGCCGCGTGATCGGCTTGGACAGCAGGAGATCGATCGTGCCCTTCTCGAGCATGCGCGGGATCAGGCTCGCGGTGGCGAAGATGGACATGAGGATCGCCAGCGGATAGAGCAGGAACGCCGCGCCGAGCTGGATGGAGCGCACGAGGTCCTCCGCCGTAAGCCCGCCCAGACCGCCGCCCTCCACGCCGCTCCCCAGCCGGAAGCCGCCGGGTGACCCGCTCGCCTCGAGGCCGGCGACCGACAGCGAGGCGATGAGACCGTCGACCACGTCGGTCCTGAGCGCCAGGGCGAAGAACAGGAGCACCAGGGTGACGACCCCGAAATAGACGATGAGCGTCTTGCGGTACATCAGCTCGCGTCCCGTGTCGATCAGGATGGCGGCGACCTTCACGGCGCCTCCTCCTCGATGACCTTCACGAACACGTCTTCCAGGCTGTCGCGGCGCGGCAGGACGGCGGTGATCTCGACCCCCTGGCCGCGCAGCGCGTCGATCAGCCCGTTCAGCGCCGGGAGATCGCCTTCGATCTCGACGCCGCCCTCACGCACCCGGGCGCCCGGGGCGCGCGCCACGGCGCCGGCGAGCGCGACCGGCGGCGCGGCGCGCGTGTCCACCTGCCAGACGCTGCGCGGCCGGGTGAGATCGGCCACCCCGCCCTCGCGCACGAGCGCCCCGTCCTTCAGGATCGCGACGCGATCGCACAGACGCTCCACCTCCGAAAGGAGATGGGAGTTCAGGAAGATCGTCGCTCCCCGCGCCCGCTGCTCCAGCAGGAGATCGCGGATCTCCCGCCGGCCGATCGGATCGACGCCGTCGGTCGGCTCGTCCAGGATCAGCAGATCGGGATCGTTCAGGATCGCCTGGGCCATCCCGAGGCGCTGCATCATTCCCTTGGAGTACTTGTGCACCCGCAGCGAGCGCCATTCCGTGAGCCGGACTCGGCGCAGCAGATCCTCGACCCGGCGGGTCCGCCGGGCGCCCGGCAGCCCGGACAGCCGCCCGAAATGGTGCAGGACCTGCTCGCCGGTCAGGTGCGGCGGGTAGCGATGGTTCTCCGGCAGGTAGCCGATCCGCTCGCGGGCGCGCACGTCGCCCGCCGGCCGGCCCAGCACCGCGGATGTCCCCGAGGTCGGGAAGGCGATCCCCAGCAGGAGCTTGACCAGCGTCGTCTTGCCCGCTCCGTTCGGACCCAGGAGCCCGAAGGTCTGACCGGCGGGAACGGCGAGGTCGAGCCCGACGAGGGCGCGCACGCCGCCGCGCGCCAGCGCCCCGCGGTAGGTCTTGGCCAGCCGCTCGCAGGTGACCACCGGGGCGGGTGGCGGCGCGACCGTGCTCACATCCCCATGATGTGGTAGCCGTTGTCTACGAAGATCACCTCGCCGGTGATGCCGCGGGAAAGCGACGAGCAGAGAAACAGGGCGGTGTCCCCGACCTCGGCCGGCTCGGTGTTGCGCGGCAGCGGCGAGCGCTCCCGCACGATCTGCAGCATCTTCGTGAATCCCGGGACGCCGCGGGCCGCGAGGGTGCTGATCGGGCCGGAGGAGATGCCGTTGACGCGGATGTTCTTCTTGCCGAGATCGGCCGCCAGGTAACGCACGCTCGACTCGAGGGCGGCCTTGGCCACGCCCATGATGTTGTACCCCGGCACCGCCTTCCCCGACCCCAGGTAGGTGAGGGCGACGATGCTGCCCCCGCCCTCCATGACCGGCGCCGCCCGCTGCGCCAGCGCCGTCAGCGAGTAGGCGCTGATGTCGAGCGCCATGGCGAAGCCGTCGCGGGTCGTGCCCAGGAACTCCCCCTCCAGGTCCTCCTTGCGCGCGAACGCGACGCAGTGCACCAGGATGTCGAGACGGCCGAACTCCTGCTTCACCTTCGCGAACAGGCCGTCGATTTCCTGGTCTTTGGTCACGTCGCACGGGTGGACGACCGAGCCCTGCAGCCCGGCGGTCAGGGAGCGCACGTTCTCCTCCAGCCGCTCGCCCTGGTAGTTGAACGCCAGCCGGGCGCCTTCGCGGTGCAGCGACTCGGCGATGCTCCAGGCGATGCTGCGCTTGTTGGCGACGCCGACGATCAGGCCCGTCTTCCCCTGCAGCAGCATCGCGATCCTCCTGACTAGACGACCGAGACGCCCTCGCCGCTCGGGCGCGGGGCGATCGGGGACGGCGGCCGGCTCTCGACCGGGGCCGGCTGCAGCGCCTGGGTGGCCTCGACGATGGCGCCCTCCAGCACGTCGAGACCCTCCTCGAGCTGGTCCTCCGTGATCACCAGCGGCATCAGAGTTCTGATCACGTTGCCGTAGGTGCCCGCCCCGATGACGATCAGACCGCGCTCGTAGCACAGGCGGACGATGCGGTTGACCAGCTCCTTCGCCGGCTCCTTGGTGGCGCGGTCCTTGACGAACTCGATGGCCCGCATCGCGCCGGCGCCCCGGACGATGCCGATGCACGAGCACTTCTTCCACAGTCCCTCGAAGCGCTCGCGCACCTTCTCCCCCATCCGGGCCGCCTTCTCCACCAGGCCCTGCTTCTCGATCAGGTCGATGGCGGCCAGGGCGGCGGCACAGGCGACCGGATTGCCGCCGAACGTCCCGCCCAGGCTGCCCTCCTCCGGCGCGTCCATGATCTCGGCCCGCCCGGTGACGGCGGCCAGGGGCAGCCCGGCGGCGATCGACTTGGAGGTCACCAGGATGTCCGGCTCGATGCCCCAGTGCTCGCACGCGAACATCCGGCCGGTGCGGCCGAACCCGGTCTGCACCTCGTCGGCGATCACCAGGATCCCGTGCTTGCGGCAGAGGCTCACCAGGATCGGGTAGTACTCCTGTGGCGGCATGACGAAGCCGCCCTCGCCCAGGATCGGCTCCACCACCAGCGCCGCGACCGTGGTCGGGTCGACATAGCGCTTGAAGAAGTCCTCCAGGAACGTGGCGCACTCGATGTTGCAGCCCGGATACCTCTTCCCCCACGGGCAGCGGTAGCAGTACGAGAACGGCAGCCGGTGGACCTCCGGGGCGTACGGCCCGAAGTGGTCCTTGTACGGATGGACCTTGCTGGTGAGCGACATCGCCAGGAGAGTGCGCCCGTGGAAGGCGTCCTCGAAGCACAGGACCCCGCTCTTGCGCGTGAAGTTGCGCGCCACCTTGACGGCGTTCTCGACCGCCTCGGCGCCGGAGTTCGCGAAGAAGGTCTTCTTGGGGAACGAGCCGGGCGTGATCCGGTTCATCGTCTCGGCGAGCCGCACGTACGGCTCGTTCATCGTGACGTGGAAGCACGAGTGCACGAACTTCTCGGCCTGCTGCTGGATGGCCCGCACCACGTCCTTCGGGGCATGACCGGTGTTGAGCACCCCGATGCCCCCGGCGAAGTCGATGAAGCGGTTGCCGTCCACGTCCTCCAGGAGCGCCCCCTCCCCCCGGGCGATGAACACCGGCGTGATGTTGTACGGCCCGCGCGGCACGGCCGCCTGGCGGGCCCGGCCGAGCTCCTGGGAGCGCGGGCCGGGGATGGCGGTCTTCAGGACGATGCTCTTCTTCATCCGTGCGCATCCTTCTTCACGTGATCCCAGCGGTACGGGTACCAGTACGGCTTCGCCTCGATGCGGTAGTCGAGATGGACGTGCTTCGGCTCGCGGAACGCGTCCAACCCCTCGATCCCCAGCTCCCGGCCGATTCCGGACTGCCGCATGCCGCCGAACGGGCCGGCGTCATTGTCGGTCAACGGATCGTTGATCCAGAAGGTCCCCGCGTGGATGTTCTCCATGGCGTACAGGGCGTGCTCGAGATTGTTGGTGAGGATGCTGGCCCCCAGGCCGTACTCCGAGTCGTCGGCGAAGCGCACCGCCTCCTCGATCCCGCGGACCGGGACCAGCGGGGCGATCGGACCGAACGTCTCGGAGCGCATGATCGACATCGTCTGCTTCACGTCCACCAGGACCGTCGGCTCGAAGAAGAACCCCTTCTTGAACTGCGGCGGGCGCCGGCCGCCGGCCAGCACGCGCGCGCCCTGCGACACCGCGTCCTCGATCTTCGCCTCGATCTGCCGGCGGTGCGCCTCGCGGATGAGCGGCCCGCAGTCGATGTCCGGCCCGAGCGGGTCGCCGAGACGGAGCCGCCTGGCGTGGGCGACGAATCTCCGGGTGAACTCCTCGAACACGCTCTCGAAGACGTAGAAGCGCTCCCCCGACGTGCACACCTGCCCCATGTTGAGGAAGGCGGCCCACACGGCGCCGCGCGCGGCCACGTCGAGATCGACGTCGTCGCACACGATGAACGGGTCGTTGCCGCCCAGCTCCAGATTGAGCTTCTTGAGATGCGGCGCGGCGGCCTGGGCGATCGCCTTGCCGGTGGCGATGCTGCCGGTGAAGGCGACGAGCGCCACGTCGGGGTGCACGACCAGCGGGTCGCCGATCTCCGCGCCGAAGCCCGTGAGGATATTGACCACACCCGTGCCGAAAATCCCCAGATCCTCGGCCAGCATCAGGGTCGAGAGGGGCGTCTCGTTGGACGGCTTGATCACGACCGTGTTGCCGGCGGCGAGGGCGGGCGCCAGTTTCCAGGTCAGGAGCAGGAGCGGGTAGTTCCAGGGCACGATCGTGACGACGACGCCGTACGGCTCCTTGCGGACGAAGTTGATCTGGTGCCGGAAGACCGGGGAGATCACCTTGCCCGCCTGATCGCGAGCCAGCTCGCCGTAGTAGTCGAAGCAGGCGGCGCACCATTCGATCTCGTCCAGGTTCTCGACGAGCGGCTTGCCGCCCTCCAGGGTGAGCTGGCGGGCCACCGCCAGGCGCTTCGCCCGCAGCCGGGCGGCGAACTCGTGCATCAGCGCCGCCCGCTCGATACCCGGCACGACGCGCCAGTCGCGGAACGCCTCGGCCGCCGCCTGCACCGCCAGGTCGGCGTCGCGGGCGCCGGCGCGCGGCACCTCGCCGATGATCTCCTCGGTGGCCGGGTTGTCGACCGGGAAGGTCTTCTCCGACACGCTCCCGGTCCAGCGGCCGGCGACCCACATCTTCTGCATGGAACGCTCCAGGGCGCGGCGCATTATACCCGCCGCGGGGCGGTTCAGGCGTCGAGCGCCGGGAGCGATTCGCCGAGCGCCTCGACCAGGCGATCGAGGAGCTGTTCCGGAATGTTGAGCGGGGGCTCGATGCGGATGACCCGCGGCCGGTTGAGCGCGTAGGCCACCAGGACGCGCCGGGCGTAGAGCTTCTCCGCCAGGGCCGCGCCGAGCGCCTCGTCGCGCATCTCGAGGCCGATCAGGAGCCCCTTGCCGCGCACCTCGAGGATCAGCTTCGGGTGCTTCGCGCGCAGCGCCTCCAGCCGGCGCAGCAGGGCCTCCCCGAGACGGGCGGCGCGCTCGGGCAGCCGGTCGCGCACGGTGATCTCGATCGCCATCGAGGCGGCGGTCGCGGCCAGCGGGTTGTTGCCGAAGGTCGACGAGTGCCACATCGGGTTGGCGTGGAAGGCCGAGAAGATCTCGTCGGTGGTGGTGAACGAGCCGCACGGGATGACGCCGCCCGACAGCGCCTTCGCGAGGCACAGGATGTCCGGCACCACACCCCAGTGATTGACGCCGAAGAGCGCCCCGGTGCGTCCGAGACCGGTCTGCACCTCGTCGGCGATCAGCAGGACACCGTGCTTCGAGCAGATCGTCCGCACCCGCGGCCAGTACTCGTCGGGCGGGACGATGACGCCCCCCTCGCCCTGCACCGGCTCGAGGATCACCGCCGCCGTGTCCCGGCCGATCGCTCTCTCGATCGCCGCGGCGTCGCCGTAGGGCACGAAGGTGACCTCGCTGAGGAGCGGCTGGAACGGCTCCCGGAACACCGGCCGGCCGGTGACCGACAGGCTGCCCATCGACTTGCCGTGGAACGAGTTCTCGGCCGAGATGAACCGCTGCCGGCGGGTGTGCAGCCGGGCCAGCTTGAGCGCCCCCTCGACCGCCTCGGTGCCGCTGTTGCAGAAGAAGGTCCGCTTGAGCGACCCCGGAGCGACCTCGGCCAGGCGCCGGCCCGCCTCCGCCGTGATCGGGTTCACCAGGTACTGGCTGTGGAGCGGCATCCGGTCGAGCTGATCCTTGACCGCGCGCACCACCTCGGGGTGGCGGTGACCCAGCGAGAAGATGCCGTAGCCGCCCAGGCAGTCGATGTACTCCTCGCCGTAGATGTTGCGGATGACCGAGCCCTCGCCGCTCCATTCGACCAGCGCCCGGTCGCGATCGCGGTCCTTGGTCTTCGGGAAGCGGCGCAGGTAGGCGTTCCAGCTGTCGATCCCTTCGGCGGCGACGGTCTCCTGCTCGGCGCGGCTCAGCGCGTGCTCGATCGGCAGCTTCACGTCAGGCTCCGCAGCGTGTCGTCGAGATGGCCGAGGACCTCGTCGATCAGCTTCGTGGAGATCGCCAGCGCCGGCTCGATCCGGATCGTCTTGGCGTTCAGGAGGGTCCCGGCGACCAGGACGCCGCGGCGGAACAGGCCCGAGGCGACCGAGTAGCCGAACTCGGTGGTGTCAAACTCCACCCCGATCAGGAGACCCTTGCCGCGCACGTCCACCACGTGCTCCGGGTAGCGCGTCTGGATGTCGCGCAGCCCCGCCAGGAAGTGCTCGCCCGACTCGGCGGCCTGGGCCGGCAGGTCCTCCGACAGCGTGACGTTGATGGCGGCGATGCCGGCGGCGCAGGCCAGCGGGTTCCCGCCGAACGTCGAGGAGTGCAGGAACGGGTTCTTCTCGAGGACCTTCCAGATCTCCGGCGTGGAGATGAAGGCCGACAGCGGCATGACGCCGCCGCCCAGGGCCTTGCCGAGGCACATGATGTCGGGGATGACGTCCCAGTGCTCGACCCCGAACAGCCGGCCGGTCCGACCCAGCCCGGTCTGCACCTCGTCGGCGATCAGCAGGACATCGTACTCGTCGCAGATCTCGCGCAGGCGCGGCCAGTAGTCGTCGGGCGGGACGATGGCGCCCGCCTCTCCCTGGACCGGCTCGGCGACCACCGCGGCGATGTCCAGACCGACGTCGCGGGCCTTCTTGAGCTGCCACTCGACCTCGTCCGCGTCGCCGAACTCGACGAAGTAGACGTCCTGCAGGAGCGGCTCGAAGGCGACCCGGAACTCGGCCTTGCCCATGAGGGACAGCGAGCCGTACGACTTGCCGTGGAATCCCCGGATGGTGGAGATGAAGCCCGACTTCTCGGTGTAGAGGCGGGCCAGCTTCATCGCCCCCTCCACGGCGTCGGTGCCGTTGTTGATGAAGAAGCACTTCTGAAGATTGCCGGGGGCGATTTCCCCCAGGAGCTCGGCCAGGGCCCCGCGCAGCGGGTCGAGCAGCTCCTGGCTGCTGAGCGGCATGCGCTCGAGCTGGACCCTGACCGCCTCGACGATCTTCGGGTGGCGGATGCCGGCGCTGTAAATGCCGAACCCGCCCAGGCAATCGATGTAGCGCCGGCCCATCAGGTCCTCGATATAGGAGCCCTGGCCGGTCCATTCGATGGCGGCGTACTGCTCCGCCTCCGCCACCGCCTTGCGATACTCGAGGAAGCCGGAATTGAAATAGGCGTTGAACGACTTGACCGTCTCCTTCACCACCCGCTTCTTCCTGGCCGGGGTCAGACGGTCGGCCCGGGCGATGATGTCGAGCCAGCGCTGCGACTCCTTGATGACTTTCTCCGGGGACATGCGCCGGGTCCCCCGCCGGGCGCGGGCCTTGGCGGCAGCCTTCAGGCTGCGGCGCACCGCCACGCGCTTCTCGGGCGCGCTGGCCACCAGCGCTTCCGCGGCACGGGAGGCGGCGACCCGCGTCGCCAGGACGGTCGGGGCATCACCCTTGCGGGCGCCGTTCCCCCCGCCCCCCCTCCCCGCGGAGGGCGGACGGATGCCGGACAGGGCCACGACGTTGCCCTCCGACCCGCCTTTGGCTCGGGCATCGCGCTTCAGCGTGTTCTTCATGATGAAGACCTCTTTATGAAAAAAGGCAAAACTACCCCCGGGCTCGATGAGCCGTGACGACGACCACTGATTGAGAGCGCTCGGACCTGGGTCGGGGTGTCGCCGGCCGGTTGGGCGGTCCTACGTGTCCGTCAGGAAGAACGGCCCGTTACCGGACGCTTTTGAGGGGATCCAAGCCATGTGGATGACTCCCAAACTAGGCAGATCGTAATGGATTGGCCCCAGCCCAGTCAAGGTGCCCGCCGGCGAGGTGCCTCCGGCGAACTCCAAACTCGACCCGGAGTATCTTCATAAGCACCAGAAGCTAATGCACTTGTCAAGATTTGCATTATCGGGCGGCCAACATCATATTAGTGGCGATTCAAGGGCGCTTTGGCCGCGCAGAAACAGGGGCCCGATGACCAACAATCCGGATCCCTCCAACCCCCTGGCGCGGGCCCTGAGGCAGCTCGCTACGGTCACCAAGGTCATCTCGTTCTACCCTTCGCAGCATCCGACCGTGGTCTCCTCTCTGGAGAAGGCGACCGCTTCTCTCAAGGAAGCCCTGACCGATCGCGAGACCCTGGCGATCGCGGTCGCCGAGACCGCCTTCCTGGTCGACGGGTCGGTCCTCAATGCGGACGACGGCGTCCTCGCCGGCTTCGCGTCCTTCCTGAGCCGGCGCGACATCAGCTCCGTCGTCTTTCAGACTCCGGTCGAGCAGGAGGCTCTAAAGGGTCTCCTGGAGGTCGTCGCCCTGGACCCCGGGACGCTGCGCGGCCGCGGCGGACCGGCGAAGGTCCTCGCGGAGAGACGTCTGGGGGGCGTGTCGATCACCGAGTTCGACACCGCCGCGGCTCTGCGTCTGGCGCGGACGAGCGCGACCGGCGAGGCGACCGAAGACGCCGCGGCGGCCATCACCTCCTGGAGCGACCGGCTGGCCCGATATCTGACCGGTCAGGGCGTGCTGCCGCCGGGGGGAGAGCACCTGATCCGCCGGCTGGCCGGTGACGCCGCGGCCTCCCGGGAGCTGATGGAAGCGCTGCAGAAGGTGACCGCCTCGGCCGGGCCCGAGCGCGCCGCGCTGCTCGGCGCCGCCCTGCGGCGTATCGGCGAGGAGGTGGCGAGGGCCGAGCCGGAGTCGCTTCCGGCCCTGGCGCAGAATCTTGCCTGGGCCCTCACGGCGCTCGACCCCAGGGGACGCACCGACGTCCTCGGCTCGAGCATCCCGATCCCGGGCTCCGGGCTCGATCTCGCGGGCGCCATCCGTGCCGGCATCCCGGAGGAGCGCCTGGGAGAGCTGATCGTTTCGATGGTCCAGTCCGAGGGGAATCTCAACGCCCGTCTCGGGTCGGTCATCCGCAAGGTGCTGATCGATCGCGGCGTCACCGATGCGAGCAAGACCACCATCCTCGACGCCATCCGCACCGCCCGGAAGGTCGAGAAGCCGCCCGCCGACGTCTGGGACTCCGTCGAGGATCTCCTGAAGGAGTCCCAGGACGACTGGATCTCGCGCGAGTACAAGGGCCTCCTGGAGATGGTCGGCGCCGGCCCGCCCCCCCTGGAGGAGGGCTTCCGGAAGGAGCTGATGGCGCTGCCGGGCTTCGCCGAGGCGCTGACGCCCGCCGGCATGCGGCGCAGCGCCTGGCTCCTGTTCGGCGACCTGCTCGCGATCGACCAGGAGCCCGCCCGCCTCTGGGTCGCCCTCGAGCAGATCGAGAAGCGCGCCGCCGAGATGGCGCCCGACTGGTTCGCCGACACCGCCGCCGTCGCCGGGGCCGTCACGACGCTCCTGAAGTCGCAGCCGCCCCCGCAGGCCCACGTGCGCGACGCCGCCCTGAAGACGCTCCCGGCGATCGCCGCCGCCCTGGTGCGGTCCTATCGCGCCTCGTTCCATCGGCTGACGCCCGATCACCACGCCGCCCTGGCGGCGGCGTTCGAGGCCCTCCAGGAGCACGGCGTCCACAGCCTCCTGGGCGGTCTGGCGGAGGAGGAGGACTGGGAGATCCGCAAGCCGTTCCTGGGTCTTCTGGCGGCGCGCAAGAAGGGGGCGGTGCCGGCGCTGGTGCGGCGGCTGACCGATCCCTCCTGGTACCTGGTGCGCAACGTCCTCCTGGTCCTGGGCGAGATCGCCGACCCGTCGACCATCCCGTCGATCGCTCCGGCGCTCCGGCACGCCGAGCCGCGGGTGCGGCGGGACGCCGCCGCAGCCCTCGGAAAGATCGGCGGGCCGCGCGCCTTCGCGCTCCTGAAGGACTGCCTGAACGACCCGGAGGTCTACGAGGTGGTGATGCGCTCCCTGGCGACGATCGACCGGCGCCGCACCGTCGGCACCGTCCTCGACATGACCGCGAAGGTCGACCCCTTCGGCCGCGACAGCCGACGTCTGAAGGAGGCAATCCAGACGCTGGGCGCCCTCGGCGGGAACGAGTCGGTGCCGCGCCTGAAGGCGATCCTGCTGCGCGGTTTCTGGCTCCCCTTCTCGGCCGGGGACACCCTGCGGATCGCCGCGGCGCGGGCGCTCGAGAAGATCGGCACAACCACCGCCCTGGGGGCCGTGCAGCAGGGGACGCGTGTGTGGCGCGCCCCCGTCCGCTCCGTGTGCGCCGAGATCGTGGGCCAGCGCTCCGCCGCCGGCGCGGGGCCGGCGGCACACTGAGGAGGGAGACGATGCCGGAACCGAGCGGCGCGTCTGGACAGGAGCCCGGGATCGACGTCGCGGGGCTGTCGGCGGTCACCCTGCGCGCCCTCGGAGCAGCCGTCCAGCACCGGCGCATGTACCCCCCGGAGCATCCGATCGCGTCGCGGGCGCTGACCAGCCTGTCCCTGTACCTGGAGCGGATCCTGTCGCACGTCGAGGAATGGCGCCTGGCGATCGTCGGGTCGAAGCTCATGGCCGGGGAGCGCCAGATCGACGAAGGGACCGAGGGTTACGCCCCGTTCCTGGACGGGCTGAAGGCGCGCGGCATCGAGACGATCGCGTTCAAGCGGGGTCTCGACATCGAGGAGCTGCGCCGCTTCATCTCGCTGATGATCCTCGACCCGAAATGGTTCGCCGGGACGACGCTGCACGACATGATGGCGAAGGAGGGGATCCGTTCGATCGAGGCGGGCCGGCTGGTCCTGGAGGAGCCGGGCGAGACGGACCAGAAGAAGGTCCTCAAGGACGAGACCGGGAAGGAGCTGTCGGAAGCGTACGACAACGCCCTCGCCTTCGTCGAGGAGGCGGCCGGAGCGCTGCACGAAGGGCGTCGCATCAGCATGGAGGAGGCCGAGTCGTTCGTGCGCCTGGTGGCCTCGCAGATGCACCAGGATCGCTCGCCGTTCCTGATCCTGACGGCCCTGAAGGCGCACCACGCCTACACCTTCACCCACATCATCAACGTCTGCATCCTGACCGTGGCGCAGATCGAGGCGCTGGGAGGAGACGCCACGGCGCTGCGGGAGTTCGGCCTGGCGTCCATGATGCACGACATCGGCAAGACGGTCCTCCCCCCCGAGCTCCTCAGCAAGACGGGCAAGCTCACGGACGAGGAGCTCGCCCTGATCCGCCGGCATCCGCAGGACGGCGTGCACATCCTGCGCGAGACGGCGGGGGTCCCCGACCTGGCCCTGATCGTCGCGCTGGAGCATCACATGCGCTACAACCACAGCGGGTATCCGCGCCGCCGGCAGCCGCGGCCGCTCCACCCCTGCAGCCTGATGACGAACCTGGCCGACACGTACGACGCCATGCGCAGCCGGCGGACCTACCAGGAGGAGTTCCCGCCCGAGACGGTCGCCGCCGTGATCAGCGACAAGGCCGGGACCGACTACCATCCGCAGCTCGCCCTGGCGTTCCTGCGTCTCATGGGCGCCTACCCGCCCGGCACGCGCGTCCGCCTGGACACCGGAGAGGAGGGCGTGGTCGTGCGGGTGAACCCCGACAACCCCTACCGGCCCGTCCTGCGCATGCTGCGGGACAGCACCGGCGGTCTGGTGCGGCGCCTGGAGATCGTTGACCTGATGGACAAGGAAAAGGTGGGCGGGCATTTCGCGCGCAACATCCTCGAGTCGATCAGGACGCCGGCGCCGCCCCGGAGGTCGACCGGCTAGAGGTCGCCCCCCCTCGGCCGGTCCGGGCGCGGGGTCACGCTGGCGATCCCGCGGCTGATGGCGTAGCGCGTCAGACCCGCGACATTGTGGATCTCGAGCTTGCCCATGATGCGGGTGCGGTGGTTCTCGATCGTCTTCACCGAGAGCACCAGGAGCCCGGCGATCTGCTTGTTGGTGTGACCCTCGGCGATGAGCTGCAGGATCTCGCGCTCGCGCGCCGTCAGGACGTCGATCGTGTCGGCGCTGGTGCGGGCGCTCTGCTTCTTCAGATAGCCGTCGACGACCTTCGTGGAGATCGACGGATGCAGGTAGGTCCCTCCCGCCCGCACCGCGTGGATCGCCTCGATCAGATCGGACGACACCGATTCCTTCAGGAGATACCCGCGCGCTCCCGCCTTGAGCAGCGAATAGACGTACTCCTCGCTGCTGTGCATGGTGAGCGCGACGATCTGGACCGCCGCGTTCGTCCTGGCGATGCGCGCCGTCGCCTCCAGGCCGTTCATGCGCGGCATGCTGACGTCCATGACGACCACGTCCGGCTGGAGCGCGAGCGTCTTGCGCACCGCCTCCCGACCGTCGGCCGCCTCCCCCACCACCTCGATGTCCGGCTCGGTGTCCAGGATGGCCCGCAGCCCCTGCCGGACGATCGCGTGATCGTCGGCGATCAGGACCCGGGTCCTGCCCTCGCGCTTCATGCCGTGGCCCGCTGCGGCAGCCTGACCTCGAGGCGCGTGCCGCGTCCCGGGCGCGAGGTGATGGTCAGCCGGCCTCCGGCGCGCTCGATGCGCTCGCGCATCCCCAGCAGGCCGAGCCCCTGCGGGCGGTCCCCGTTCTCCTTCATCCCGACGCCGTCGTCGAGGACCACGGCCTTGATCGTGCCGTCGACACCGGTCAGGCCGATGCGCACCTGGCGAGCCCGGGCGTGGCGGACCACGTTGGTGAGCGCCTCCTGGACGAACCGGAACAGCAGCGTCTTGATCTCGCTGCGGCCGGTGCCGCCGACGCCGTTCGCCTGGATCTCGACCGGGATGCCGGTGCGGCGAGCGAAGTGGTCCGCGTACCAGCGCAGCGCCGGCACCAGACCGAGCTCGTCGAGCATGACCGGTCTCAGGTCCATCGCGATCCGCCGGCTGTCGTCGATGGCCCTCCGGATCACGGCCCCGGTCTCCTGGATCGCGCGGCGCACCTCCGGCGAGGCGCCGAGGCTCCGATCGCCGAGCAGGTCCAGGTTGATCTTCGCGGCCGTCATCGACTGCGCCAGCTCGTCGTGCAGCTCGCGCGCGATCCGCCCGCGCTCCTCCTCCAGCCGCCGCTCGAGGCTCTCCGAGACCGCCCGCAGGTCGGCCTGCTTCCGGTTCAGGGCCTCGATGACCCGGGCCCGCCGCACCGCGTGCCCGATCTGCTCCGCCAGGATCGAGAAGGCGCCCAGGCCTTCGTCGTCGAACGCCGCGCGCCGCAGCGATTCCAGCCGCAGGGTGCCGAGAGTTCTTCCCCGGCTGCGCATCGGGAGCACCAGGACCGAGCGCGCCTCGGGCCAGTAGGCGCAGACTTCGGGAAGGCGCCCGAGGTCGTCGACGCGCACCGCCGCGCCGGACTGCAGCACGCGCGGGCTGAGAGCCGACCGGTGCGGGCGCGCCGGGAAGCGGTACCCCATGTACCGTCGGCCGCCCGGCCCCGCGATCCCGGCGACCACGAACTCGCGCGCGTGATCGTCCAGGAGCGCGATCACCGCCCCGCGCGCCCGGGTCGCCTGACGGACCGTGCGCGCCAGACGCGGCAGCAGCACCGGGAGCCTCTCCTCCTCGGAGATCAGCCGGCCGGCCCTGTTGAGGAGAAGCAGCTCGCCGCGCCGCTTCGCCTCGATCTCCCGCCCCACGACGCTCTTCAGCATCTCCCCGATGAGACCCGCGAGTGCCGTCGCCAGATCCAGGTCGCGGGCCCCCATCTCGAACGGCGGGCCGCCGCGATCGGCGAACAGGAAGCCGATCGGTCCGCGCCGATCCCGGAGCGGCAGGCCCAGCAGGGTCGTCATCCGTCCCCACGCGATCGGCCCGCGGCCCGCGCCGCCCCCTGCGTCCGCGCGCAGGAGCGCCTGCCGCCGGCGCATCAGCAGGCGGGCGAGCCGGCAGCGCTTCAGCTCGACATCCCCGCCGGCGCTCGCCGCCACGCGTCCGTGCGACGCCAGCGGACGCAGGGTCCGGCGATTCTTCCCGAGGATCCAGATCTCCGCCCGCCGCAAATCCATGGCGCGCGCGAACTCGCTCAGGATTCGGCCGCCGATCTCCGCCGCCGTGCCGGAGGCGGACGCCAGAAGAGAGATGCGATGGAAGGCGCGCATGCGGGTGACGTCGCGCGCCAGGCTGCGCTCCCGATCGCGCCTCGAGCGATGGTCGGCGATCGACGCCAGAAGGCCCGCCGTGCCCGGGGGATCGGGCGCCCCCCGCACGCCGAGGAGGTGGCCGGGGACCCGATCGAGACTCGTGATCGGTGCTTTCTTGAGCAAGCGTCCCGCCGCGGACAGGATGGAGCGACCGTCAATTCTGTCCAGAGAGCGGCGGGAAGTCAAGCGCCCGCGCGGCACGCGCCAGAACCGCCGCGATGCGCCCTGCCGCCCGGCCGTCCCACAGGGGGATCGCTTTCGGGCGCGGCGCGGGGGAGCGCAGGATCGCCCGCGCCGCCGCGACGATGCGCCCGGTGTCGCTGCCGACCAGGCGGTTCGTGCCGCGCGCGAGGGTGATCGGGCGTTCGGTGTTGGCACGCAGCGTCAGGCAGGGCACTCCCAGGATCGACGTCTCCTCCTGGATGCCGCCGGAATCGGTGAGCACCAGGCGGGCCCGCTTCTGGAGATGCAGGAAATCCAGATAGCCGAGCGGCTCGATCAGCCGCGGGCCCGGGCGTGGCGCCGGCGCGTCGCCGCGCCCGGACGGGGCGCGCGGGCCGAGCGCTTCGATCATCTTGCGGGTGCGCGGATGGACCGGAAAAACGATCGGCAGCTCGCGCGCCAGAATCTCGAGAGCCGCGAGGATGCGACGCAGGGCGTCGAGGTCGTCGACGTTCGACGGGCGGTGCAGGGTCAGCAGGGCGTACGGGGGGGCCACCCCCAGCCGGCGCAGGATATCGGAGGAATCGGCCCGGGCCGCGAAGCGCCGCAGCGTGTCGATCATCAGGTTGCCGACGCGGTGGATCCGGCGCCGCGCCACGCCCTCGGCGATCAGGTTGCGGTCCGCGTCGGGGCTGGTGGTGAACAGCAGGTCGGAGAGCGCGTCGGTGACGATGCGGTTGATCTCCTCGGGCATGGTGCGGTCGCGCGACCGCAGCCCCGCCTCGACGTGCGCCACCCGGATCGGCGGCGACATCTTCGCCGCCACCACCGAGCAGGCGAGGGTCGAATTCACGTCGCCCACCACGACCACCCAGTCCGGCCGCTCCCCGGCGAGGGTCTTCTCGAACGCCTCCATGATGCGCGCCGTCTGCTGCGCGTGGCTGCCCGACCCGACCCCCAGATGGATCTCGGGCGGCGGGATCTCGAGATCCTCGAAGAAGACGTCGGACATCAGGTCGTCGTAGTGCTGGCCGGTATGCACCAGACGGACGTCGAACCGGTCGGGCCGGGCGCGGAGCTCGCGCAGGAGCGGCGCGATCTTCATGAAGTTCGGGCGCGCCCCGGCGACCAGGAGGAGACGGAGACGCCGCCGGGTCGAACGCTCTCGAGCGTCGCGCCTCCTCTTCACCCCCGCCGCCTCCTGCGCGGCGTCCGTGGCCGCCCCGCGCCGGCAGATTGTGGTGGAGCGGCCGCGCCAAGTCAACGAGGCGGCCGCGCGCGGCCCGCCCCGGGAGGAAGACCCCTATCCCGTGGAGGAGGAGAGCCGCGCCGGATCGTCCCGGCGCTCACGGCCGGCGCCCAGCTGGCGCTCGGCTTCCGGCGCGTCCACCGGCTTGGAGAACATGAACCCCTGGCCGTAGCGGCAGCCGAGCCTGCGGAGCTGCAGCATCTGCTCCTTGGTCTCGATCCCCTCCGCGACCACGCGCATGCCGAGCGTCTCCGCCAGGCGGAGCACCGTCCGGACGATCTCGAGGTTCTTGCGGCTGGTGGACATGTTCCAGACGAAGGAGCGATCGATCTTCACCGAGTCCAGTGGAAAGCGGTGGAGATAGCTCAGGGAGGAGTAGCCCGTTCCGAAGTCGTCGAGGGACAGCTTGACGCCCAGGGTCTTCAGACCGGTGAGGATGGCGATCGCCTTCTCCGGATCCTCCATCATGACGCTCTCGGTGACCTCCAGGCTGACGCACGCGGGCGGGACGCCCGTCGACTTCAGGACGGCCTCGACCACCTCGACGATGTCCGCCTGGCTGAGCTCCTTGCCCGACAGGTTGACGTTCATCAGGAGCGGTGACGGCGACCGATAGCGCGCGTGCATGTCGTGGAGCCATCCCAGGGCGTCCTTCATGCACCAGCGATCGACGTCGATGATCAGACCGGTCTTCTCCGCCATGGGAAGGAACTCCACCGGAGGAATCAGCCCGCGCTGGGGATGCATCCATCGGATCAGCGCCTCGAAGCCGACGATGCCCGACGTCTCGAGGTCGATGATCGGCTGGTAGAAGGTGCGCAGCTCGCCCCGGCCGATCCCCGAGCGCAGCTCCTTCTCCAAGCGCAGCGCGTTCAGCGCCACCGAGTGCATCGCGCGCTCGAACACGACGTGGCGCGCCCCTCCATGGTCGCGGGCCTGGACCATGGCGATCCCGGCGTCGCGCAGCAGGTCCGCCGCCTGGTCCGACTCGCCGCCGCTGATCGCGATGCCGATGCTGGCGGTGAGCGAGGCCTCCTCCCCTTCGGCGCGGAACGGAGCGCTCAGGTCGCCCTGCAGCTGGCTGGCGAAGCGGCCGACGATCTCGGCGCTCTTGCAATCGCCGATCAGGACCGCGAACTCGTCCGGGCCGATCCGGGCCGCGGCGTGCTCCTCGCGCAGCGTCGCGCGCAGCCGGTCCGCCACGTGGCGGATGAAGCGATCGCCGAAGGCGTGCCCGAGAGTGTTGTTGAAGCGGGTGAATCCGTCGAGGTCGAGCGTCAGGACCGCTAGCGGCGAACCGGACCGCGCTCCCGCCTCGCCCAGGGCGCGCCTCAGGTGCTCGGCGAACGCGCGGCGGTTGTACAGGCCCGTGAGCGGATCGCGCGTCGACTCGCGCTCCAGCCTCTGCTCCACGACCGCCCTCTCGGCCGCTTCGCGGTTGATCTCCTCGCGCGCCCGGGACAGGCGCTCCTTGCGCCGCTCGACCTCCTTCTTGAGCAGCTCCGGCTGGCGCAGCAGGCCGTAGGTCGACAGACCGAAGCCGGCGGAGATGGCGAGGACCAGGGCGATCCCGGCGGCCAGGGTTCCGGTCGCGTACCAGCCGCCCGCCCCGACGAGAGCCAGCCGCCACCCGGCGCCGGGAAGGGCCAGGTCGAAGTCGACCGTGCTCCCGGACAGACTGGGGGCCCCGAGAAACGGGGGACCGGCGTCCGGCGCGTCGCCCGATCGCCGCAGCGCGAACTGGTATCCCGCGTGGCCGAGGAGGTCCAGCCCGCTCGCCGCCAGCACGGGCAGCAGGTCGACCACCAGGGCGGTCGTGGTCGGAGGATGCCCGGGGCCGCCGGCGGTCCGGTGCACCATCAGGACGATCCGGCTGCCGTTCGCGGACACGTACGGCCCGTACGCCGTCGTCGGATCGCCGCCCGCGGCGGCCGCGATGCGGGCCTGCCAGAACCGCGTGTCGCGATCCGGAAAGCGGGCCGGGTCCAGGAGCGCGCAGGTTCCGGCGCCGCGCGCCTGCCAGACACCCAGGACCGAGTCGTGGTCCTTGACGAGACGCCTGAACAGGGGCCGCAGCGCCTCGCACTCCGTGTCGTCGGCCAGAAGCGCCAGGGTCTCGCTCATCGCGCCCAGGCGCGCGAACCCGGTCTCCAGACGGTGGCTGAAGGCGGCGCCGATCTCGCGCGCCCGATCGCGGCGCGTCTCGATCTCGCGCACGGTCGTGGCGCGCAGGAAGGCCGCCCCGCACAGCATCGCGGCCAGGGAGGCGATCAGGGCGCGTGTCGAGGCCCCTCTAGTGGTCATCGGGGGTCTTCGCTCCCGCCGGGGCCGGGCGACCGGACAGGGGGATGAACCAGGCCGTCGACAGGGTGCGGCGCTCGACGCTCTCTCCCTGGAAGCGCGAGGCGGCGAGGCTCATCCGGTGCGTCCCGACGGGGAGCGCCACGGTCAGGTAGATCTCCGTCGAGCTCTGGGTCTCGCTGCGCGGCGCGCCCCGGAACGGCACCGTCCGGCCCGCGGCGACCCCGAACGTCCAGGTCGCGGTCGCGCCCCGCAGGGTGACGCTGCCGGTCGCGAACCTGTCGTCGAGGTCCCCGCTGATTCCCGCGTACAGCCGCATCCCGGCGCTCCAGCGGCGCGTGGCGTTGAGATCGAATCCACCCTGGGCGAGGTGTCCCTCGCTGTCGCCGATGTCGAGCCAGCTGTCTCCGAGGACCAGGGTGAGCCGCCCCGGCGAGCCGCCGGCGTAGAGGACCGCCGCGACCTCGTCGAAGTCGGCGGATTCCCCGGGAAGGCTGGCTCGTCCGAGGCGGGCGGAGGCGTCGAAGCGGACGCGCGTGCCGGCCTGGAACATGCGGCCGCCGGTGAGGTACACCCAGTGAGCGTCCGGAAGCGAGACGCCCGCGGCGCCGTAGCGGAACGGCTCGCCGTGGCGCGTGGCGCCGATGCGGAGCGCGCCGGCGCCCCAGCCCTCGACCTCCTCGGTCCCCTCGTAGAGATCGGCGTTGAGCACGAGGCTGCCGTCGGCGGCGAACGCCCCGTCCGCGGCGAAGGCCACGCCGGCGGCCACCGCCGCGATCAACAGCAGGCCGGCGGGCCGGGCGCGCTGGCGGATCTCTAGCACGGGGGCTCACCGGCCTCGGCGGCCTCCGCCGGGACGGCCGGCCCCGGCTGGGCCGACAGCAGCTCCTCGAACGTCATCACCACCAGCGGCTCGATGCCCCGCAGGATCCGGTGCGCGCGCAGGCGTGCGACCCGGTTCTCGGGTCCGATCCCGTACCGGCAGCGCTGCACCTCGGCCTCGTCCCCGGCCAGGAGGCAGCGCGGGTCGTCGGCCTCGGCGAACCGGACGACGTCGAACAGATTGGCACGCGGCCCGTCCACCAGCATCTGCCTGCGGAAGCTGTCGCTCATGTGCACGATGTCCCCGTCGTCCGGCTGCACGATCACCCGCGGCAGAGGATCCGCTTCGACCGCCTGGCGGAACAGGGTCGCCGCGGCCGCGTCGAGAGCGTCCGTGGCGGACACCGGCCGGGCGAATCCGCCCCGTCGTGACAGTGCGTCCGCGACCAGGACCAGCGTCAGGGAGGCGCCGGCGAACAGGATCAGCGTCACGGCGGTCTGGGAGGGCGTGGTCGACAGCCCCGCGAACGCCTCCCCATCGCGCGGCAGACGCAGGAAATCGCCGAGGTCGGCCAGCGGCAGGCCGAACCGGAACGCCAGCCAGCGCAGGCCCTCCGATTCCGCCAGGGCCACGCCCGTCGCCGCGACCCAGGACGCCGCGGCGAGGCCGTAGGCGGTCCATCCGGGGAGCAGCAGGGCGTTCGCCAGCAGGATCGGCGCGAACGCCCACAGGAAGGCGGGGTTGTCGACACCGCCGGCCAGGTGCCAGACCGCGCCGAAGGTGGCGACCGCCAGGACCTGCAGCCCCACCGTGCCGGCGATCGCGAGCCTCCGGTCGGCGGCGCGATCCAGAAGCACGGCGCCGCCCCAGTACGCCAGGCCGAAGCAGGCCACGGTCGACGCCAGAGCGCCGATCGGCAGGCGGACGAGGCGCCACAGGGACGTCACGCTCGCCAGGACGAACGTCACCGTCGTCGTGATCAGGACGACGCAGTCCAGACGGACCCGAACGGCGCGCAGACGTCCCGGACCGGTCACGGCTTCTGGCTCTTCGCCGGGGCGACCTTGTAATCGCCCGTCACCGGACCGTCCAGCAGATTGCCCTGGAGCGTGTTGTCCTGCAGCGACGGGCTGGACGCAACCCGCCGCCCCTCCGGGAGCACGTAGGTCAGGACCCGGACGCCGGCCGCGCTGCTGCTCAGGACCCGGTTGTTCCGCAGGATCGGCGAGCTGCCCAGGACGAACAGACCGTCGACCGTCTGGCCGAGCACGTCGTTGTCCACGATCAGGTTCGGCGTGCCCGTCGCCCCGAGGATCACCGCGATGCCGTAACCGTTCGCGTGGACCTTGTTGGCCCGGACCATCGCGCTGGACGAGGAGCGCAGCAGGAGGCCCATGCTGGTGTTGTGATCGATCTCGTTGTCGGTCATCGACAGGCCTTGCGTCTCCTCGGCCTGCACGCCGATGGCGCCCGAGCTGACGCGGTTGTGCTGGATCAGGGCACCGCGGCCGCTCAGGAACAGCGCCGTCTCGCGCGATTTCGTGAACGTGTTGTTGGACACCAGCACGCCGACGTTGACGACGCCCACGCCGATGCGGTTCTCGAGGAACTGATTGTCCCGCACGACCAGACGCGGCTCGCCCGGGCTGGCGTCGGCCGGACCCGTGGCCCAGAGACCCGCCGACACCTGCCGCGCGAAGACGCTCTTCTGCACGGTGACCGCGCCGGTGGTGGAGAGCTGGACGCCCGTCCCGTTGTCCTCGAAGCGCGCGCCGTCCACGATCAGATCGTGGATGTCGCCGCCCGCCTGCAGACCGATGTCGCAGGCCGAGAACCCCACGTTCGTGATCGCCACCGAGCCGCGCCGGATCAGGATTGCCGGTCCCTTCACGTTGGCCAGCTTCAGGCCGGAGATCGACACGCGCGGGCTGGACAGGTCGAACAGCGGTCCTTCCTTCGTCTGATCGGCGCGGATGGAGGCGGTCCCCCGCCCGTCGATCAGCACCCCGCCCGGGCTCACGATCGGCGGCAGGGGGGAGCGCACGGTGATGCTGCCCGTCTGGATCTGGATGTGGGCGGTGCCCTTCACCAGATTGGCGTCGAAGATCGCCTGACGCAGGCTGCCGACCCCGACGTCGTCGCCGTGTGTCACCAGGATCAGATGCGACGCCCCGGTGTCGGGCCCGAGCTCGCCCGCTCCGGCCGACCAGCGGGTCGACAGTCCGACCACCCCGACGACCAGCAGGAGCACCAGGACGGCCTTCGTGCGTCCCTCGAGTCTCACACAGCACCTCCCCTCGCGTGCGCCAGCACGAACACCTTGTGCCAGGATTGAGTGACCAGACGCCGTCCGGCGACGAGATCGATCGGGACGGCGAGAACCGCGGTCAGCCCCAGGAGAATCCAGCCGAGAAGCCTGGGGAGCCGTTGATACAGGGCGACGGCAGGCAGCTTGAAGCGCGCCGGGTCGACACCCGCCACCTGGACGCAGCGCAGCCCGGCTCCCGAGAACAGCGACAGATACTGTTTCGCAGTGCGCGCCCTGAAAGCGACGTGGTCGTAGGCGCGCACCTCGCTCGTCGGCGCGGCCTCCAGGACGATCAGCCGGCCCTCCGGGGCCAGGTGCGCCGCCAGCCGGCGGATCGCCTCGCCGGCAGCCGCCTCGTCGACGATGTGCTGCAGGACGGTCACGACCAGGATCCGATCGAAGGTCCGATCGAGACGCAAGGACGCCAGATCGACCACCCGGAAGCGGCAGCGATCGCCGACCCCCTCGCGCCGGGCGCGCCGCATCGCCTCCTCGATCATGGTGGGAGACAGGTCGACCCCGGTCACCAGCGCCCCCCGGCCGGCCAGCATCCGGCTCCAGCGCCCCACGCCGCAGCCCGCGTCCAGCACGGTGCCGCCCGCGGGGACGCGCAGCCAGGGACGGAGCGCCAGGCGCTGGCTCTGGTGAATGAGCGCGTTGTAGAGGGCCGGCATCCCGTACGAGCAGACGGCGGCGAGACCGCGCCCGGTCCCGGCGAAGGCTCGGGCCCGGTTCTCCCAGTACTCCGCGAACGTTCCGGACGGCGATCTGGTCATGGGCTCGACAGCACCGAGTCCCGGGAGCCGGGACGGTCGTAGTGATCGTCGTACACGCGGCGCCCGCGCAGGCGCAGGCTGAGCCAGTTGAGGTAGCCGAGCGTCGTGGGGACGACGAGAAGGAGCGCGTAGAAGAAGTAGATCGGCACGGCCGGACCGAGACGGGCGCGTTCCGAGCGCCGGATCGCGGTCAGCAGCAGGACGGTCATCAAGATCGTGTACTGGACGTAGGCGACCACGAAGCGGGAGGGGTCGGTCATCGGCGTGTCCGGGACGAGATCGAGCCCCAGGAGGACATCGATCCCGTTCAGCGTGCTGAGCAGAAGCACCAGCACCATGACGAGGCGGAGCGGGTGCAGGAGCATCGACAGGCCGCCCGCGTAGACCAGAAAGTGATAGGTCGTCGAGGCGTCCCGGCGCCAGAACGACCGGAGACGCTCCCGCTGGGAGGCGTAGACGTGCAGGAGCCCGAAGGACCAGCCGACGCGCTGCGAGAACAGCTCCTTCCACGAGCGCTTCGGCACCGTCTCGAAGATCAGCCTCTCGTCGTAATAGATGCGCTCCCCCTCGGAGAGCAGGATGACGGCGTTCTCGAGATCCTCCGCGTACACCGACAGATGGTGATTCTCGAGAGCCGCCTCGAGAGCGTCCCGCCGATAGATCGACACCCCCGACGTGACGCAGTGGTCGCCCAGGCTCTTGCGCAGGACGGAAAACGTCAGGCCGTACTCGAACGCCTGCAGGGTGGCCAGGAGGCCCGCCTCGCCGATGCGGACGCGCGGCGTGAGCGCCGCCATGCCGCTCCTCTGGAACTCGAAGATGCGGCGCTCCAGCCCGCCGAGCAGGACGACCTCGTCCGCCAGCCGGCAGTCGGGATCCATGACGACGATGGTGCGGATCCTCGGATCGACCTGCCGCAGCAGCTGCCGGATGGCGCCCGGCTTCTTCTGGTTCACCGTCCCCCGGACGCAGCGAAAGCCGGCCCGGAGGAGCGTCGGCGCCGTCGAGTCGGTCGACGCGTCGTCGATGACCCAGATCCTGTCCCGCAGCGGCTGCATCGCGTCGATGAAATCCTCGACGTCGTCGCCCAGGTCGTGGACCGCCACCAGGAACGCGTACGGCTTCAGATGCAGCCGGATCTGGTCGTCCGTGAACGTGCCGACGGAGAGCGGCACGGACGTCGGGCAGGCGTCGGCGAGCCGTCCCGTGTGCCGGCTGAGCAGGACGCGTCGGACGATCAGGTCGAACAGATCGGCGAACAGCATGAAGTTGGCCAGGAGGTACAGACCGGCGTAGATCGGCCCCGCGAACGGGGCGGTCCCGAGCAGAGCCAGAAGGAGAAGGCCGCACCCCAGCGCCGCCACCACGCGCCGGCGCAGGACGCCGGCGGAGAGCGCCGGGGCCGGTCGACCGGGCGCCGTCACATCCGGTCCCCCGGCTGGATCATCCAGGTCGCAAGACGCGCCCGCGCGCGCGGCGACAGGCCGTCGCCGGCGGCGTTCTTCTCCCGGCGCGTCCGTGCGAGCGCCGCGGCCAGCGCCTCGCGTCCCGTCACGAACAGCGTGAGGTGGCCCGGCTCCGGCGTCATCTCCGCGGGCCCCGGCCGGTCCGTGGACCTCCCCCCGAACTGGAAGGAGCCGAACCGCCGGCCGCCGCGGCGGGCCGCCCGGGCCAGCGCCCCGCGCCCCAACTCCGTCCCCATCTGGGGGCCGTTTAC